>CAZEXZ010000001.1:0-26591 GCA_964516655.1 uncultured Candidatus Saccharibacteria bacterium
GATTGTTTATCTCCAGGTGCTAGCGTGTCAGGAATCTTAATTTGACCCATACGCACTGACATCTGAAGGAATTGCTCACGCGCTTCAATACTACCAAGCGTATTCATATTAATTGCATTAATGAAGTCATCTTGTTGAATCTTTACTTTGTCTGCAAAAGGTTTATTAGGTTCTGACTGGATGATACTCATCGCCTCAATCACAAGTTTGTTTACAAGAAGCGGTCGATAATTAATGTAATAGAATGTGACAAGAAGTAGAATTCCAATAACTGGAGCAACGAGAAGGTTCATTTGGTCCTTATCAAAAAGAACTTTACCGTTTCTTTCACCGCCTGCTTTTGTACGGGATGTGATGTACGCAAGAAGTGCAAAGAATAGAATATAACTTGTTAGGTTATCGAACACGAAGAAGTTGTGTATGAAGTAACCTGCAAGCATACCAGTTATAATAGCTTTCTCAGTAAGCGTCATTTGATTCTCTCTCTTCCACATGAACCATAGTGTTACACCATAGAGTGAGAGGTAAGTTAGTAGCCCAAGAGTTCCTGCTGCAACAAGCCAGTCAAAGAACACATTGTGAGAACGGTCATACCATGGTTCTAGGTTACACATACTATTTGGAAGGAACTTTCGAGCAAACACATAACTGAAGTTATCCTGTCCGTATCCGAGGATTGGTCTTTCTTTCCATGCTGCATAACTAATCTTCCACATTGCAATACGACTTGCACCAGTAACATCATTTACTGAGATGGTTGAAAGACGATTAAGAGTTGGAGAGTTTTTAATAAACGCCGTATTTTTAAATACAAAAATAGAGCCTACAAGTATCATAAAAACTACAATACTGCCGATAAGCACTTTTCGCATTTTAGCGTGCCCCTTTAGCGCCATGATGCCTAGCGTAATAAATCCACCAACGATCAAGCCCACCATTGTCCCACGAGTACCTGAGTAGAATAGACCAATTACGTTAAGAACAATAAGGAGCGGGTAGAACCACTGCTTCTTTGGGTTTTGAGTTTGTGACCATAAAAGAGCGGCGATAAAAATATACATGAGACAGAAGATGGCAAAATAAGCAGAGTTACCAATTGTTGCATCTAGTCGGTTTGTACTCATGTGAATAGGGAAACGTGCAGAAAAGACTGCAGCCAACTTCGGGAAATGATCCGCAAAGAAAAGTCCCTTTGCGCCAAGTAGTTGCCCATAACCATAGATAAGCACTAAGATATTTGAAGCAATAAATATTTTCCACATCTTCTGCCACTCTTCTAGTGATCGGATCATAACTGTGAGTACGAAGAAATATGCAAAGAAGTGGATATGCCCGACAAATCCTTCCATACGTTCAAAGTTACTCCACATACTCTTTTCTCTATCTACTCCAAAAAGATCTGCAAGTAAGAGAACAATAATGAAAAGCCCGTACGCAATCATTATTGGCGATTTCCTAATATTGATTCTGTATGAGGTGTCCGAAAGTGCAAGTATTGCCCATCCAGCAAATGCAATTTCAACAAAAATTCTAAAAAGAATATTTTTTCCTGAAATAAAAGGGAAAAACATTCCAGACCCAGTAAACCAACTTAACACATCAAATCTTCCACCGTCAGCAACATGTAAAACGATAAAAGGAATAATCGCTAAACAAACCCAAACCACTTTCTTTATAATATTTTGCATACAGAATATACTTAAAAACTTTATTTTACGGAATAATTAGTAAAGTGTATCACAAAATATCTAAAACACTATTTCAAAATTCATATTTCTGTATTGTCAGAAGAAGTCATAAAACCATTTTAAAATAAAGCTAATTCAGCATTTATGTGTATCGTAGTTGGCCACATTTCCTTCTCTAGGCAACCCTTACAAATCATCAGAGTGTGGTATTATACATGTATTCTCATGCCTCCGAAAATCCCAAAAATTATTCATTACTGCTGGTTTGGTAAAACCCCACTTTCCCCTCTCATAGAAAAATGTATACGAAGTTGGGAACAACAGTGTCCAGAATATGCGATTGTACGTTGGGATGAAAAAAAGTTTGATGTAGAAAGTCACCCATTTACTTCACGAATGTATCATGAAAAAAAATTTGCATTCGTAGCAGACTATGTTCGACTTATCGCACTACAAAAGGAAGGCGGTATTTATCTTGATACTGATATGCTTCTTGTTCAACCACTAGATTCACTTTTAGACACTTCGCTTTTACTTGGAAAAGAATCAGATACTTATATTAGTTGCGGAATGATTGGATCAATTCCGAACCACCCATTTATAGAAAAAATGCGGGAAAAATATGATGACATGAAAGAGCTAAGGCCAAACCCCGTCATCATGACTGAACTTTTTACTATCATGCAACCAGAAGGTGCAACTATATTACCTCCAGAAGCATTTTATCCATTTGATGCAGAACATATTAGTAACTACGTTGGGCAAAAACTTGATAAAGATGTGTTTGGTGTGCATCTTTGGAACTACTCATGGGGTCACCCTCTTAATAAATTTTTTAAGAAAATAGGTATCTATAGCCTAGGCAAAAAAATACTTGAGACATTAGGCTTAAAAAAAATCCTTAAAAGATTACTCGGATTTATATAAATACTGACTGATCGCGTTACAACTATGAAATTTAGCATTATTACTCCAACTCATAAACGAAAGGAAAAATTAGAACGAGCGGTTGCTTCAGTTCTTGCTCAAACATATCATGACTGGGAAATGATTATTGTTAATGATTCACCTCATGATGAGTCATACCTGCCATTTTCATCTTCAATTAACGATGCACGAATCCATTATCATAAAAATGATACTAACAGAGGGGTAAACTACAGCAGAAATACTGCACTTGCTAAATTATCAGCCGATTCTCGTTGGGTACTTTTTTTAGATGATGACGATTACCTTGCTCCAGATACGCTTGCAACATTTGCCAACTTGATTCACACCCACAGTGAAGCAAAATGGTTTGTTACAAATCGTGCATTTAAAAATGGTGAGAGCGTTACAAAATTTCCCACCGATGAAACATTCTATTCCTACGCTTGGAAATATCTTATTCTTAAACGGTGCAAAGGTGATGCTACACATTGTATCGAAACAAAACTTATTACCCAAAATCAAATTCGTTTCTCAAAATATGTAAAACAAGGAGAGGAATGGTTTTTCTTTTATCAATTAGGACTTCACGCAAAGCTTTTTTATCACGATCATAACAGCACTATAACTGATGGGTATGATGTTGAGTCTGGCCTTAATTTTCGAAAACGTTCATTTACTCAAAAATTCGAAACCATAACAACACTTATGTATGAAGGGCTCGAGAAAAAAATCCTTTATAGATTTTCTTTCTTTACGTACATCTTACTTCGTTATATTAAATTGTGTATTCCTTTTCGTTAAATACAATATCTCTTTCAAAGTTGTAACTCGCAATCACAATCTTTAAATAGTGGATATGAAAATAGGTAGATATATGTCAGAATAACAGAATACCCAGGATGAACTATACATACATTCAACAAATAAAAGAAAAAGTTACTGCTGCAGGTTTCCAGAGATATTTAAAAAATATGGGCTGGTTAGTTGTGTCGAGAATTTTATGTATGGTCATCTCTTTCGTAACGACTGCATTTATTGCACGTCAACTAGGTCCCACAAATTTTGGACAGTTAAGTTATGCACTCAGTTTTGTGGCAGTTTTTTCATTTTTGGCATCTCTTGGAATTGACGGGGTTGTTTACAGAGATCTTGTAAAATTTCCCGAGAAAAAGATGGAGTACCTTGGTACTGCGCTTAGTATAAAATTATCTGCGAGTATCTTGACTTCGATCATTATCATTATTTCTGCACTTACATTTGCCGATGATGACGTTTCAAAAGTACTTATCATCATTCTTTCTTTTACGTTTATATTTAATTCATTTATGGTTGTGAATAATGAATTTCAAGCTAGTGTTCGCTCAAAAGCGCCGGCTTTGATTTCTCTCGCTGTTACCATTATATTAAACATCTTAAAGATACTAGTTATATTTTATAATAAGGGTGTCATCTATCTTTCTTTAGTTCTCCTTCTTGAAACAATACTCTATGCATCATTTTACTGGCTAGCTTACGAAAAAATTCTCGGGGGTAAATTACGTAACTGGAAATTCGATAAACTCATAGCAAAATCATTACTACATGATTCTTGGCCTGCTATTTTTTCAGCAGCATTTGCACTTATTTACGCACGCGTTGACCAAATATTCATTAAGCACATGATAGATGCCACAGCAGTAGGTATTTATGATTCTGCAGTTCGAGTTGCTGAAACATGGTACTTCCTTCCAAGTATTGCTATTGGATCCCTTTTTCCTGCAATTGTTAATGCAAAAAAAACCAGTGGCGAATTATATAACTCTCGACTTAAAAAGTTAGTTATATTTGTTCTATGGATAACTATTTGTATGGCTATAGTTATTACATTATCTGCTTCACTAATTATTGATATACTTTATGGGAAAGCTTTCATGGGAGGTGTAATTATACTCCAGATTTATGTATGGTCCGCTGTTGCCATTTCATTAAATTCAATCATTTCAAGTTACTTGGTAATAGAAAATTTTAGAAAAATATTATTTTTAATAAATTTTATTCCAATGGTTAGTAATGTGGTGCTTAATCTTATGTGGATTCCACTCTATGGTATTACTGGTGCAGCCTATGCCACTTTAGTCTCCTATTTCTTAGGACCACTTTGCTTGCTTCTGTTTAGAGAAACGAGGAAAAGGATTATTTCTTTAACTAAAAAAGTTGATTTATAGAATCTAAATAATAAAATGAATAAATGCATGTATCAAAATTTTATAAAGAAATTAAAAAAGATAAGACAAATTGCGGAAACCTATTATTTTTTAAAAAGTCATAGTAATCGTCTACGAGAGCAAATGTACCTCAAATGGGCTTTTTATCTTGAAAGACCCATAGTAGTCTCACGCTGTGCTTGTCTTGGAGAGTTTATTTATAACTTACGGTACACCGATAAAAAACCCTACAGAATACACCAACAAAAAACACGATTCGATATTTTTTTAAAAAAACTTCAGATGACGCCTTCAGAGCCCAGAACAAATAGCAGAGCTGTCAAAAAGCACCTTAAACATGATTTTGTGTATCCTTGGATACAAGAACAGGAATATCTCCCATGGATTGGTGTAAAGGATTGCGAATATGCGCTCATTGATTCTTTTGCAGAACTCACAGATCAAAAATTTACCCATAAAGCTGAAGGCTGGTCATTTTGTGCTCACTACGGGGACATAGAGCATAGTCAAGAATTTGAGGAGCAATTCATGTGTGAGGATTTACTTGCTGTAGACGACTTCGAAAAAACATATACACATTTTTTTGATTGGTTTGAAAAAAAGTACCCAGGAAAACATGTATTCTTTTTTCACTACCCAACAACCTTAGATGGCAGAGAGAAGTATAAAGTTAGGGCAAGTAAAATACTTGAAGTTATGAAAGTAATCGAAGAAAAAAGGCCATACATTCATAATATCTATGTTGAAGATTCTGCAGTAGATTATAATGAACATGACACATTTCCATACCACTATTCGAAAGAAACTAACCAGGCTTTTTTAAATACTTGGATTGCAATTGAAAGTAGTTTAGCAAAGCATTAATCATGACCAAGAAACCAATATCTACCATAAATGCAATAATCCTAGAGCAGAAAACCTTCCAACACCATTCTTCATGCTAGTAACTTGCCGGATACTATGCTTCCAATTAACGGAGAATCTGTTATTGTTATATTTTAGAAGACATAATAAGTAGAAATATTAAGAGAGTGATTATTCTTATTCGTGAAGTTGATGTACGAACAGAAGAATACGTGAGGCTTGAATTTCTAAAAAATTGACCTTTGCAATTTTAAGATGGAAGTACTAAAAGGCTCCGAAAGGCTATTCGTTGAAAATCGTATAGATGTTGTAATTATAGAATTAGCTACTATTAAAAAATATGAGGGTCAGCAATTATTTTATGAGTTCTTAAATTTTTTTGAAAAAAAGAATTTTATCATTTTTGACTTATACCCGTTTTATTATGAGCAAAAGGGACCTTTGACTGAAATTGATGTTGTTTTTGTAAATCGTAACTCAAAGCTGTATAATCATTTATATAATGTCGAAGTTGCAATATAAAGCAATACTTTTTGACTTAGACGGTGTACTAGTAAATATGCCCGACGGTCATTATGAAGCACTCAATAAAACACTTGAGCTTTTTGGTGCACATATTAATGAGGAGGAACATTATAATCATTTTAACGGACTTCCATCAAAGAAAAAAATTGAAGAACTTGAACGACAAGGTAGACTGCCACCAGGACTAAAGGAATTCATTAATGACATAAAGCAAAATCATACTAAAAGTATTATTCCTAAATATTGTGTACCTGACTATTCTAAAATAATTCTTCTAGGTCATCTTAAGAGCCAAGGGTACAAACTTGCATGCTGTTCTAATTCAATCAAAGAAACATTACACCTCATGCTTAAATCTGCGAAACTTTTTGATCACTTTGATATTATTTTAGGAAATGATGAGGTTACTAACTCTAAACCTGATCCTGAGATTTATCTTACCGCATTTAAAAGACTCGGAGTTAAACCTGAGGAATGCATCATAGTTGAAGACTCCCCTCACGGGATACAAGCAGGAAAAGCTAGTGGTGCAACAGTGTACGAAGTACGAAATGTTAACGATGTAAACCTTTCGTTGTTTGAACATCTTCTTACCTTATAATTATTGCAATATGAAAAAATTTAAACTTGAAAATTTTACTCGAGGATGGGTGGTGGGAGATTTTGAGCCAAACATTATTCGCTCAAAAGATTTTGAGGTGATGGTGCGTTATTACAAAAAAGGAGACAAGGAGGCACAGCATGTGCACAAACTTGCTGATGAAATAACTATTATTGTAAGTGGTAAATTCTTAATGAACGGTGAGTATTTAGAAGCGGGAGATATCATCCATCTTTCGCCGAATGACCCAACTGATTTTGAATGTCTTGAAGATGGTGCAAATACAGTTATTAAGACACCTTCAGTTATGGGGGATAAATACCTCATATAAGAACTAGGGATCAGGAGCAATCTACTACTTAAATAAACTAATTACACAAACCTTTCACATAATCTGGGTAATCAGTACATATTGCATCAGGGGCACATGAAACAATGTCATTAAAACGAAGAGAGAGAGCCTCAAAAGACGTGGCACTAGGGTGTGCCTCACCACCTAAAAGACCTGGAGAGGTCCCATGTAACTCTGGAGTAACTAGACCGACCCAAAGACCATGAGACCGGAATAGATTAACCAGTTCCTTTGTATAGAATTTTTTAACCCCTTCGTTTTCATCCTGTAAGTCCCATTCGTCTAACCAAACACCATTAAACAACTCACGATTACGCAGCACATCATTTACTGTAAGAAGTGTTCCGCCAACCACATCATTAAAACGATTAATATCGTACCGATGTGCTACTGAAGGTGCGAGTTGAAGTTTTCGGTTCCTTTCTTTTAGATATTTTGCTGTTTCCACTGTTGTGTCAAAAATAAAAAAATATGTAGGATCTATATTTTCTAAATATGAGAGCAGGATATCTAGGTCTTCTTTATTTTGATTGTCACTTTTTAAATGTAATGCTGATACCGCACCCGGGGCTTGCTGTTCTTGAATGAGTGAGAGCAAAATATCTAATGTTGTAAAGTGAGAACCATCTACTGTAATTTTTAAAATTTCAGATGCCGTAACATCTATTATCTCTCTTCGGTCACCATTTTTTGTAATACGACTTAGGCTTTTATCATGCATAATAACCATCTTTCTATCTTTTGTTTTTCGTACATCAAATTCAAGACCGTACCCTCGCGCTAACTGATCTTTAAAAGCCTCTATGGAACTTTCTGCAAAATACCCTTCTTTTGTTGGATCAAGTCCACGGTGTGTTATTACTTGAATTGAATTCATGAATAAATACTATCACAGAACTAAACCGCCAACCTACTTGAATTCATTTTTGTTATAGGGTAGTCTGGGTTAATATATACTCTATATGAAAATTATTATTCCAATGGCTGGCCTTGGATCACGCTTCCAAAAGGCATCTGACACTAACCCTGAGTATAAAAAACCAAAACCATTTATTCTTGTTAATGGCATCCCTATGGTCAGGTGGGCAACTGGAGCACTCCCTTTTATCGAACACCCTGGACAGCACATAGACTCCCCTCTTCGTGTTACCCCTTCAGATATGATTTTTATTATTCTTAAAGAGCACAATGATGCTTATAACCTAGAGGACGGTTTAAGAAAAATATACTCAGATGCGATACGGGTAATTATCTTACCTTCACTTACACGCGGAGCTTCAGAAACAGCATATAACATGAAACCGTTTGTGAATGACGACGAAGATATTATCATTACAGATTCAGATCATTACTTTGATGGTTCCATTTTAGAACGCGAAATTATTAATCACAAAAATTCTGAGACAGCTGGAATTATTCCTGTCTTCACTGCACCATCTGACGGTATCCCTAGATGGAGCTACTCTCTCATTAAAAGTGATTCAACTCGTATCCTAGAGACACGAGAAAAAAGTAAAGAATTAATGGAAGCTGGAGCTCACGCAAACATCGGTGCATATTATTTTTCAAAGGCAAAATATTTCTTTGAACAATTTGAAAAAGTTGCTCGAGAAAATAAAATGTTTGGGGAGGAAGGTAAAAAGGAGTTCTATATTGCACCGCTCTACCAAGAAATGATTGAAGATGGAAAGCAGGTACATGCCGCACTTTTACCAAATGTCTGGGGACTTGGTACTCCAGCTGATCTAGAGTATTTTCTTGCAAACTACGATAAGAAGATGCCATACTAAAATAATGGGGAAAAACGCACAGCATGTATTAAAAATAGTAATACCGATGGCAGGTGGTGGAAGAAAGTTTGTGGAAGCTGGATATGCTTTCCCAAAGCCACTCATAGACATTAACGGTAAGACAATGATTGAGCTTGTAACTCATAATGTAAAACCGAAAGAAACTCATTCATTTGTGTTTATTTGCCAACATGAGCACTATACAAAATACGACCTTCATAATGTCTTAAAGCGAGCGACAAACAACCAATTTGAGGTTGTACCAATTATGGGTAAAACTTCTGGAGCAGCTTGTACAGTCCTATGTGGTATACAACATATCAATAATGATGATGAACTCATCATTGCTAACTCTGACCAAATTATTACTTTTGACATGGACGCTTTTTTGGCACACGCGCGATCAAAAAATGCTGACGGACTCATAATGACCTTCTCCTCTAATCATCCAAAATGGAGTTATGCGCGTACAAACAAAAATGGTCAAGTGCTTGAAACTGCTGAAAAAAAAGTAATATCAGGGAATGCGACAGCTGGTATTTATTATTTTAAAAAAGGTAAAGATTTTGTTCGAGCTGCACAAGAGATGATCCATAAAGGATGCCACTATGACAATGAATACTATGTCTGCCCCTCATTTAATGAGCTCATCCTCGAGGGTAAGAAAATATTTATTTATGAAATTGATTCAAAAAATATGCACGGGCTTGGTACCCCGGAAGAAGTGAAGGACTATTTGTCAAACGAACAGAAATAACTCAAGGTTAATTATTGACTCGTAATTTAGACAAGATTAATCCAGTACATGTATAAAAAAATACTAAAACTTATTCGAATTATAACAGAGAAAACTACTGGGTATGTTAGTTTTTCTCATACTCGTCCCCTGTTTGAAAAAGATTATAATCTTTACTCTGACGAAACACTGCAACATGAAAGAATAGGTGTAGTTATTCAGGGCCCGATTATTACACACAATGATTTCACTCTAGAAACTGTCAAAATATACAAAAAAACTTTTGGAGAAAAAACTCAATTACTCATTTCAACATGGGCAGGAGAAGATTCGTTGACAATAAAAAAACTAAGAGACCTTGGTGTCATAGTTCTTGAAAATGAGAAGCCAAAACTACCTGGTATAAAAAATATAAATTTTCAAATCGTTTCTTCAAGAAACGGAATACAGAAAGCAAAGTCTCTTGGAGTAAACTATATATTAAAGACTCGCACCGATCAGCGAATGTATGCACCTAATATTCCAGATTTTCTTTCAACGCTCATAGAAACATTTCCTCTTACACACTCCTACAAACAAGAAAAAAGGATTATTGCAATTAGTTTAAATACCTACAAATATAGGCCATATAGCATATCTGATATGACACTCTTTGGAACTACTCATGATATGGAGTTGTACTTTAGTCCAGAAGAAGACACTCGAACTACACCACATTTCCATAACATAAAAAGCTGGTCAGAAGACAGACTTTGCGAAGTATATCTTTCTACAACCTACCTTGAAAAAATAGGGAGGAAACTCACATTTACGCTAGAAGATTCATGGAAAGTCTTTGCAGAACACTTCTGTATTATTGATTCACAGATGATTGATATTTTTTGGTATAAGTATGAATACTGGAAGGAATACCACGATCTTACCTATGAAACGATGAAGAATGATCAAGAATTGAACTTTAGAGAGTGGCTACTTCTCTACTCCGCACTGCCAAACAAAGCCACAATCCCAGAATCAATCATTGAAGGTCAGTTTGGTACGACTATTTCTTAAGTAGTTTTTTAATCGTAAACCAAATATAGCGAACATAATAGTTATCTTGAAATGTTCTATGTGCTTTTAGTCGTATCCAGCCATCAACAAAAATATCATTATTTGTTACTCTACACATCGGCAAAAACCAAGACTTAGGAATGATAATTCTTTTATCTTTATGCTTGCTAAGGTAAGCAGCCCACCAGCTAAATGTTGACGGCGAACATACGATATCTTTACAAAGTGACATAAGGTACAAATCTTCATAATCTTTATTCCCATCAATAAATACGACATTGTCCCCGATTTCACCTAGATATTTTTTCGCTAACGAAATATCTTCTGAGAAGACTAAAACTGTTCCTGATGGCTTTAGTATTTTTAATGCATTTTTAAAGTATGTAGGTGTTGGGGCATAAAACATAAGAGAAGGATGAAGATAGTCTCCGAGGCGAACATGAAGTGCACACGCGGTATCAAAATTAATATATTTATATTTTTCTTGTACGTCTACAAACATAGCCTCATTAAACAAAAACCACGAGCTGACATCTTCTTTACTAAAGTATGCAGGACTTTGAAAATACCCTGAGATCTCTGTATTATCTTGAATTCTCACCGCATCCTCGTTAAATCCGTGAGTATGAGAACCTTCAACAAACATGTGCAACGGGGAAAATATTTGGCACTTAACCTCTTTATCACGGAGGGAGAAAATAGTATCCCCTCCCCACTCTGGAACATAAAAATTGACCCCAAGCCTCTTTGCCTGTGACCTCACGAATGCGTATTGAAACATCTGGTTACCTAATCGAGCACCAGTTTTGCCTAGAGTACTAAAGGAAATCATTATGGAGTACAGTATATATGAAAATCTTACATAAATTAACTGAGTATGCTACCATCTTACTAGCGTACCATGAACCAAAAATTAGATATTAACTTAAGAATACGAAAACTCCTTTTCCCTTTAAAAGTGAGGACGACACATGTTTGGGTGCGGTGGCTTAAAAGGTTCCTAACAAGAAAACTTACCTTGCATCGCCCAAGTACATACCCTTTTATTTCTGGAGACGCATTCAGAGTTTTAGCTAAGCATATTCACGACGAATCTGCGACATTTGACCCACTAGCAGTTGACGATGGTGATATAGTCTTTTTAAATACTGACTTCTATAAAGAATTTTTTGAAACTAAGCACCCTTATATTAAAAATAAGTACGTGCTGATTTCTCACAATAGTGATGTCTGTGTTTCAAAAGAGTTAGAAAAGTATATTGACGAAAAAATTCTACATTGGTTTTCCAGAAATGTTACTACATCGCACAGCAAGATAACCCCCATTCCAATCGGCCTCATCAATAGTGCATCAAATAGAATCGGGAAGCTCTCAGATTTAATCAGGCTGATAATGTCTACTAAAAATATAAAAAAACAACCTGGTATTTCTTTTGGTTTTTCACTTGTGAGTGGGAAAGACAGAGTAAAAGTACAAACCATCCTCAAAAACCATAAGCTCGGAAAACATATTTTGGAATACAATCAAGCTCGTTACTTCGCCATGATGAACACTTATTCATTCGTAGCTTCACCTGAAGGAAATGGTCCAGACTGTCACAGAACCTGGGAAGCGCTCTACTTACAATGTATCCCAATTGTTCCAAAAAGCACTTTTATAGAGTATTTTGTCTCTCTTGGTATTCCAATCTACATAATTGAAAATTGGGATGCTCTTACCTCATTTGATGAGCACTTTTTAGAAAAAACGTACTCAGAGATGTCTCTTTCATTTAAACACCCAGCGCTCTATATGGATTATTGGATTGAGCGCATCCAAAACGAATGCCAAAATGCATTTAAATAAAAGATCTTTTTAGGCACTTTTATTTACTAAAAATAAATTTATTGTATTCTCCTGTCAAAGGTCTTTCTGTCTCAAAAATATAATCTTCCTTATTAAGAAAATCAATTTCGTATGATTTAAAGAAAAAGAATTTTTTAGGCTGAGTAAGATAATTCCAAATAAAAAATTTCTTATCACAGTTAACAATTAGTTTGGTGAAGTATTCCTCTTGATTCTCTCTTCCTATTTCTGAAATACAATAATTAGATATCACAAGATCAAATGTCTCACCCGCAAGTGAATCAAGTGTAGTTCCGGGTATGCTTTTTGCATGTTCTAACCCAGTCACCTGAATAAACTTATTCTGAAGTGCACTTGGCTCTGGTAAATCAACGATTGTATAATCAATGTCGTATTCCTTAAAGATTTTCTTTATGTAAAGACATAATCCGCCGTAGCCACCACCCACTTCAACAATTCTTATCTTCTTCTTATCTTTAAACCATACATCACATTTGCTTTTAATAAGAAGAGCATGATAGATATATCTCAAATTTGATGGTGACATCATAATGCCATCAAAATCAAACTTAATAGGGTTCCCAATTGAATCATTGAGCGTACTAATTTCTATGAAATTCTTCGGATCTTCATTAAACTCATCTTTGATAGCAGCTTTATACTTATCCCCAAACGCTTTGTCGGTATGTTCCAAAATATCCATAAATGCTGAACTGCTCTTAAAATTTTCAAACACAGAACTATCACTTTCTAAGTTTTTTAAAGATTCCGTATATTTCACATAAATATCGTCTGTTTTCATTGTTATTTATCAATTAAGCACAACCCATAAAGTATTATATACATAATAATATCATAGAAATTTTTTAATATACACTTACAAAGTATCAATTTTACAAAAGAGCAAAAGTACGTTACTCTAAATAAACTACATGGAACGATACAATAAGAAAACAATGAGTATTCATTCAAAAGAATACGATAACCTGCTTCAGAAAGAAATTGATGTTTGGAGCACATACAGACACGGTGAGACACATGTAGTTGATTTCGAAGCACTTAAGAAAACGCACGCCTATCTAACTTACAGGAAAGGTACAGTGGAGTTAGAATTACAGTTTATAAAAGATTTGGGTGAAGAAATATCCGTTCTTGAACTTGGAAGCGCAGACGGATGGCTTACGAATGAAATACTAAACTTTCCATCAGTTAAAACTGTGACCTCTATCGATATTTCGTTAGAAAATAACAAAGAGAAGTATAGTGAGAAGAGTATCGCAATCCGTGGTGATCTAAATAAAGTGGACGAAATACAATTTGATCAACAGTATGACTGCATCATTACCCATGGAACACTTCATCATCTTGTTGACCCTCGCAAAACACTCCAATTTTGTGTAGACAACCTTCTAAAAAAGGGAGGTATTCTTATAGTAAACGATACTTGGACATTAGAAAAAGGCCAGCTCACTGTGAACGCTTTTTTTTACCTGTTACTTAATCGTTTACCTCATGCTATCTTAGACCTTAATTTTAAAAATTTCTTTTCAATCATTTTCTATAAAATACCTATGGTTCTTTGGAGTAAAGACTATGCGGCCTACATAACACACGCACACGAAACTTCTCCATTTGAATCAATATCGTCTGCAGATGATTACAAAGATTTATACTCTAAAGAAGAACTCCATATGCTTCATTTCCAAAATCTAGCTGCATTACCTGGATTACAAAATAGCTGGATGAGATCCCCTCTTTTTATTAAAAACTTTATTCAAAAAATTGATACTTTTTTAATTAAAAAAAATATTCTTTCTGGTGACTACCATATAGCAATTCTAAAAAAAATAAACAACTAAAGAATTCTGGTGAGAGAGTGATCAGCCTCAACATCCATCTGATCTACACTGCTGTACTCAAAATCCTTGAGTCTAAAATTAACCCAATCTCCAAAATACGGCCTTTCGTGTGAGACTAAACCTGCAAGTGCACTGACCCCCGCCCCGATATCGATAAAAACAGCGTTGGATTTAGTTGTGAAGCTGTGCATTACCGCCAGTTTAGCTATACCAATTCCAACTAAGTAGATATCAATATCATCCTTAATATGACTTAGAATATGTTCTTCTAATTTCTTAACATCATTTGATGAGCCTCGCTCTGGAACCGTTATATAATCCTGAAAAGCATCTCGTCCAATATATTCTCGGTACTCTTTAAATTCAAGTAATTTTTTAATAATTTCAATTTTATTATCTGCACCTATTATCCCAATTCTAAACTTATTTTTTAAAATTTTTTTTGAAGAGATTAAAGCGTAAATACATTCGAATGGAATCTCTGAAAATATATTTTTTTTGTAGAGATTAAAAAAATTACTTTGATATTTTTTGTACATCTCTATGTGAATTGAGTCACATTGCGTCAAACCGTTCTTAAATAGATCAAGATTAATATCGTGCAAAGACTTACTCTTTGTAAAATGTCGTAATGGACCATTACCTACTAATTTCCCTTTTAGAAAAAAATATTCACCGTCTGAAACTCGAATAATTGTATATGGTTTCTTTTTTTCAATTTTATCAATAATCATGTGATACAAATGCTCGTAATACTCTACGATTGGCACTTTCAGGTGTATCATTTTACCTGCCCTAAATTGTGGCTCGAGACTAATATCAGTACAACCTTCTATGTTGAGAAATTGATTTTTATAACTCTCAAATTTTTTCTTAGAATAGTAGATACCAATACATGTTTCCTTGTATTTTATAAGCTGTCGTTTTATTTTTTTTAGTAAAAATAGCAATACTTCAAACATTATAATATTTTATTTACTAGTAAGTCCGATGTAGTCCTTTGTTTTACCAGATCTCGTAAAAAACTTATCTAGTTTTTCTTTTATTAAACTAAAGTCCTCAAATGAATTTAGAAGCACTATAGTTCTTAGGTCTACCACTTCTACAAAATACTGATACGAGGTGTAACCTTCAAAATATGGGCGATTATTATTTTCTATCGGGGGAGCACCGTCAAGACTGGGTGTAAACGTATCTGGATGAAGACTGTCATGCATAACAACAACAGGAACACCAGCGAGAGCACAATTTTGAATGCACTGAACCCTGCAACGTGCATCTACAAAAGCTAAGTCAAAAGGTTTATTAATTTTATCTGTAATTGCTAAAATTTCTTTAGGATATTCTAACTCATTATGCTCTGCAATTGGAGAAAGAATAATAGTGGTGGTATTACTGTTATATGATTTGTAAAAGGTAAACCAATGTTTATCGTGCTCGACTGAATATGTCAAATTCATCATCTTCTCTGCAAGTTTTGTATTTCTTCCTGGCCCCCATTCAAAATAGTTACCCCCTTTACACATTTCCATGGCTGCCTTTAAAACAAAAAAATAACTTTGGAATATTACTTGATCATATATATTTTTATAGATAGGGATTCTAAGGCGTCTAAGTACGCGAAAAAAAGACCTTACATTATCAATTAAAACTCTATCGTTTTTATGCTTAGAGGTAAACGTATAAAAATAATCGACAATTCTTTCATTCATAAATAATAGTAAGTTGTTAAGAATATTCATATATTCTATCACAGAAAGTTGACTTACTTTAATGGCGAAGACTGCAAATTACTAACTCAAAGAGTTATGTTCCTTAAACCTAAATCAATATACGACCTCTCTAGTGTATCAATAAAATATTCTAACTCTTTTACGTAGAGTCTACTTAAATCTTTTGCTTTTTTGATTCGAAACTGGGGTGAATATTCACTTATATTTAGCCTAAGATTATCTAAAATAGACAGAGGGTTAGCATACGTAGAGTTTGGGTTTTGCTTTCCGAAAAAAGAAAAATCAAACACTGGGGTAGTGCTTCTAAATTGACCGGCACGTATCACAACAGGAAGCATTAGATTTGATAACCTGTCTGCATCCATGAGAATCTGCTGTGTCAAGGATTGGTCCAATTGGTTTAATTCACTGTGCCTCATTGCGGCTTCCTTGATTTCATCTTTCTCTAACTCAGTAAACATCCCTTTTGGGAGATATTGTAAATAAGTATTCATATGGGCACGCACCCTTTTTTCAGATACCTCTTTAATTTCTTCTGAATATATACCCACAAGAACTCTATCTAGTGAGTGCAAAAGTGCAGCACAGTAAGAAAGCGCAGCCGACTTTGAATCTGGAGAAATTGCAACTGCAAGCATAGCGACAGTTATATCATGATCAAACCCATGCCCCCTGTGTTGATATTCTGAAGTATCGTGCCCCTTTTTTACGATAGTGTAAAAATCTATAAATGTATTCCTGTATACCTCGAATTCACTTTCATTTATCATTGTTTTAATCAATTATACTTTATAGTTCTATGTACTGATCATTAACCATGTCGTGCCACAGTATCCCGAGTTTTTCAACTCGTACAAAAGGAATTTTTTTATTATTAAGAAAAAGAAAAAGATCATCTTCGATACTTATCTTCCTCGCAACCATTCTAACAAGGTCTACGCTCTCTACATAAGACTCTACACTCTTCCATTTGAAACAAACCAAACCTGTCAATATTTGATCAATTACTCTTGGAATTAGTTTAAACTTTTTAATTTTAACAGTAGAAACCTTGCAGTATGCTTGCGGATCTTTACTGAATCGTTCAAAAAAAGAAGCGTCCACTAATTTTTGTCGAGGTTCGAAACTAATCATGTACTCATACTTTTTAGTATTAACTCTTTTAAGTACCTCCTTCCACTGCACAATTAGACCAGCCCCCTTGTTTTTCTTACCTAATTCATTGTCAAAAAAGAAAACTTTTTCTTGAAGAGTTGAAATAGAATGTATTGAATCGATAATACGAAGATCAATCTTAGATTCGTCACTTATGGTGCTATCTACAACATAAACTTCAAACTCAGGATACTTATTAACTAATTCAGCAATTTGCTTAAATCCATTTACAAACTGCTGAATCCTACCCTCATCTGAAGAGATTCCTATTGCTGTTGGTAAAATAAGTGCTGTTTTCATGTTGTTACTATTACTGATAGTGGTTCTATTTTCTATAAATACTTGCTAACCGCATGAAGAAAAAATCCAGGGCCAGTGGTGTTGGGTATCAAGCCATACTCAAATGAATAATTACTTTCTTTCAAAAAAAGTGGGAGATTGTAGTGTATATCGTTACTTTCATGGGAGAGAATTTTTTCTTTACTGTCTGCATACAAGACTGGGTCAACTGGTGTGTAATAGTACCAAATAATATATTCAACTTTTTTAGAGAGTAACATTTCAAGCTCATCTTGTTTCATAAAATTAATAACTCCATTACAAATAAGTATTGTATTTTTTTCAAATGTCTGAACATAAGAGTCGAGGTTATTTACATTATCCCAAACAACATCATTATAAAGTAATGAGTTATACTCCATTACTTCCTCCCTAATATCTAGCCCAGTTACATGTAAGTTAGGAAATTCTTTTGCACATGCACGAGCTAATACACCTGCTCCACATCCAAAATCAATTACCGAAACTATTTTTGGTGATTCTTTAAGAATTTTTTTCAGACTCTTAAAAGTATACGAGTAATTATTTTTAAAAATAAAATCAGAAAAATAAGAGTGTGCGATTGAGAATTTTAAGTCTAGAACATAGCCAGCAACCCCTTCATATGAGGGTAGCGTATAGTTATTAGACATTTTAATAAAGATTTTATCTAAAACATAAAATAATAACCTTCGTAATGGCACGTAACCTTTTGTCTTTAAGAAAAGGTACCTTCTACCTTCTTTTGTCTTTAATTTATTTTGCAAAAAATAATATACAAACGGATAAAATGGTAACTCAATAAGAAGGAGTGCTTTATCTAAAAATTTTTGTATTTTTTCTTTTAATTTCTTACTATTATCCATAACTTATTTAATACTGATAAAGAAAAGTATTCTGTGCAGTATACCATGTTAACCTTAATAAAAAGGTACTGAATTGAACGATATAGACTCTCTTGTATTTTTACCTAAATATTAGTATTCTAGAAAGATGCTACAAAATAAAGCAAAAACAAAAATTCTCATAACCGGAGGACTCGGATTTATTTTTTCTCACGTAACGGAATATTTTGTTAAAAAGGGATGGGATGTAGTCGTTTTAGATAACGAATCAGAAGGGTCACATCCAGAAATTATTGACTCGACTTTTACATATCACAAAATAGACGTTTCTAAACCTGAGGTAATTCAACTGATTATTAACGAAAACCCAGACTATGTTGTACATGCAGCAGCAATATCTGATGTCGACTATTCCATACGAGAGTCACACAAGACTATGGTTAGTAACGTTATGGGGAACATTAACATTTTTGAGGCTTGTAAAAGTATTCCTAACCTGAAGAAATTCATTTATGTTTCGACTGATGAAGTGTACGGTGAATGTGAGAACAGAAAAAATGAATCCGAAATACTTTTCCCAAAAAACCCATACGCTTGCTCAAAAGCGGTTGGTTCGATTATGCGCTATGCATATGACAATAGTTGTATCGAACTTCGAGATAAAACTGCTGAGACTCGTTTTTGTAATGTGTTTGGGCCACGACAAGATAAACGAAAAATATTTCCTGCAATCAAAGAAAGCTTAGAAGGTAATTACTCAATACCACTGCACCAAGGAGGCAAAGGTTACCGAGAGTATATTTATGTGAAGAACATTCCTCCAGTAATCGATCTTATTTTGGAAAAAGGTGACAGAACATATAACCTTACATTAAATGATGGGTATACGGTCCAAGAAATAATCGCACTTTCTGAAAAGGTAACCGGTAAAAAATGCCTGACACACCCAAGTCACCGTGAGGGCATGGATCTAAAGTATCAGATGGATGCTAGCCGTATACGTGAATTAGGATGGAAACCACTTTATACATTTGAAGAAGGCCTACAAGAATATCTATGCAAAAAATAAAACTATTTAAACCTTATGTTTCGAAAAAAGCAATTAGTAACGTTATTGAAGTCTTAAACGGGACACAGCTAGCGGAAGGGCCAAAAGTTAAAGAGTTTGAACAAAAGTTTGGTGAAAAATTTGGACTTAAACATGTAGCTGCTGTTAATTCTGGAACAGCAGCACTTGAACTTGCATATGAAATAGCTGGCATTAACGAAGGAGATGAAGTCATAACCCCTGTTCTTACGTGTACTGCTACAAATATTCCCCTCATTCACCGTAGAGCAAAAATTATTTTTGCTGACACTGACAAAGATCTTAATGTGAGTATAGATGATGTCAAGCAAAAAATAACTCCTAAAACAAAAGCAATTGTTTTTGTTCATTTCGGAGGAAATAATAGAGGATTAAAAGAGCTCCTATCTCTTTGCAAGAAGCATAAAATTATCTTAATAGAAGATGCAGCGCAAGCGGTTGGAAGTGACTACTGGGGGAAGGCTGACTTTACTTGTGTGTCTTTGCAAGCAATTAAAACATTAACAAGTGGTGATGGCGGTTTTATTATCTGTAAAAAGAAGGAAGACCATCAAAAAGCAAAAAGATTACGATGGTTCGGATATGACAGAGAAGAAAAGCAAAAGCTTGGAGACACCGACTTAAAGGAGGCTGGCTACAAATACCACATGAATGATATTTCTGCTGCAATTGGGCTAGGTAACTTGGAAGTTGTTGACAAGCTTATTTCACACAGAAAAAAACTAATGAAAGTGTATGGTGATGCTGGCTTTATAGTTGGAATTTGGATGACTGCAGTACTAAAAAACTATAAGGCATTAAGGCCGAAACTTGAGGAACATGGCTATGAAATTGGCCAGCATCATTATAGAAATGATAAGTACACACTTTTTAAAGGAAATTATACTCTTCCGATGATGGATAAGATTGAACAAGATTATTTCTTTGTTCCAATGCATCACGATGTATCCATTGCTGATGCAAAAAAAATAGTTAAGTTAATTAATGAAAAATAATTAGAACCAGATTATAGAAAAAAACTATAGTTTACATGCTACACTTACAATCTATGACAAGGCATGAAAGAGATAGTCTTACACAAAAAATCTTAAAGAGGCAAGAACTGTACGAACTTCAAAGTAGTAGAATTAAAAGACTACTAAAGGACCCGCTACGAACTTTTACATATTATGTAATGCAGTTTATGGCATACCAGAGACCGTATAAGGTAAATTACACAACATTATGGGGAGATAAAATGAAATTCTACCTCCCAGAAGGAGGGGCACTTTACTATTACGATTTCTTTGAAGCGAATGTAACTAATTTTTTACTACATTTTCTTAAAGAGGGTGACGTATTTTTTGATATCGGAGCTCACGTTGGCTACTACTCTATGCTTGCTAGTTCTCTGGTTGGAGACACAGGTAAAGTTATTAGTTTTGAACCTACCCCTCGTACTTTTGAAAGTTTAGCTGAAAATGCAAAAATAAAAAAAAATATAGAAGTTTATAATAATGCTGTATTAGATAAAGAGACAGAGATTGAATTCTTTGATTATGGGCCAAAATTCAGCGCTTTCAACTCGTTTAAAAAAAGAACTAGTGACGACATATATTTCAAGGAAAGTGCTGAAAAAATTAAAGTTAAAACAGTTGCTATCGATTCTTTTTGTTTTGAAAAAAACCTAAAGCCTACAATAATAAAAATAGACGCTGAAGGCTCTGAGTATCTTATACTTGGGGCAATGTCTAAAGTTCTCGATACTGCTTTCCCGCTCGTCACACTTGAAGTCACAGGTGGCGATGAATGGAAGGATAACTGTATGAAATCAATAAAAATACTCACCGATAAAAACTATGACTGTTACGAGATTTCACTAGATGGATATCTAAAAAAGCACACTATCAAGGAAGTCTACACCTACGACAATCTTCTATTTGTTCACCCAACAAAAAATGACCGTATTATGTCATTACTTAAAAACTAAGAGAGGGAGTTTTTAAAATCAGCAATATGATCCCTTAGACTGTTCTTAGCCTTCCATCCGAACTCATGTTTTGCTCGTGAGACATCAACATATGCTTGCATTCTATTTCCTTTTCGTTCCGGGAGCATAATTACTTCCCCGCCAAACATTTCTGCAATTTCATTTATTGTAAAAGCTTCTTCAGAACCAAGGCCATACCCATCACCCTCCCCACTTTCACCTACAGAAATTAGTCCGTCGACAATATCACTAATGTGGGTAAAATTTCTTAATTGTGTCCCAGGAGAAACAACAGTTAGAGGTTCTTTTGCCTTTACTTTTTCTTTAAAAATACCGACTAGAGTTGCATACTTCCCTTCTGTAATTTCACGGTGACCATACACATTATAAAAATAGGTAATTGCATATTTTAAGTCATACCAGTTCCCATAATTGATAACGAGTTCTGTATTAGTCGCTTTAGTCCACGCATACGGGCTCTGGTCACGCCCTAGACCGCCGTCTGCAAACTTTGTGCTTGAACCAGCGTATACAAGTTTAGCGCCATTTTTTCGGCAAAACTCAAGAACTGCGAATGTTCCGATCTTATTGAAATCAAATACAGTTGTAACATCTTCGAAACTACTTTCAACTCTCGAATACTCCCCTAAATGAAATACGAGATTTGGTTTTACTGAAATGAGACTTTCGATATCTTTTGTGTGACCTTCAATATAGGTAACACCTTCAATATGATTGGCAACTTTACCTGTAAAGTAATTATCGAGTGAATAAACACGGTAATTCGGATATTTTTTTATTAGATTTTCAACTAAATGAGAACCAATAAAACCAGCACCTCCAGTGACTACAATTGTTTTTCCATCCTCTTCTTCGTTCAGAATATTTAGCATATCTTGTCAGTATATCGTACATTTAATTTAAATTCACACTTCCTTTGTTAAACTCGTATCCAACCAACAGGCACAGTATCTCTATCTGCTCTACACCAGAATCTTGATTTAAACCACCTTTTTGGGGCGATAACTTTCTTATCCTCAAAAGGTGAAAGCCAAGCACCCCACCAAGAAAATGTACTATTAGCTATAATAAAATTTTTCGCCTTAGACATTAACATCATTTCTTCAAAATCGGTAAGTCCCTGCCCGCTTACTGCAACAACATTTCTTTTAAGAACACCTGAGAGCCACACAATATCATCTGAGAAAGCAAAAATAGTTGCATCTTTATCAAAGTACGTAAGCGCTTTCTCATAATACGAAGCATCAAGATTAACAAATCCAGAACCCACGAAATCTCCTCTTCTAGCATGCACAACAACCGCATTCTTATCTTCCGATATTTTCTTTTCCCACTCTTGATAAAGCACACTAGGCTCGCGCAATTTAATTTCTTCTAGAAGAATACTTCTGATATTTGAAAAATATTTTTCACTTGTATAATATCCATCAGCCCTATAATTATCTACTGGCTGGCTGACATACCTCACCCGCCTATCTACATCGAGTTTGTTAATAACTCTTGTTACCCATTTTTGTTTTGGGGATGAGTTAACTGTTTTAATAACATCACGAATCAAAAAATTATCTAAGAGGTACGTTCGTTTGGTATATTTTTTGTTTTCGTCAAAAAAACTGATGTCGTAAACAACATCTTTACCTTTTTCTGTCAAAGACCTGCCATATGCATACTGAAATAACTGATTTCCTAACCCTCCCTGAAGCACGACAGTTATCATAATAGAATCAAGTATACCTAAATATAGGGCTTCATGCACATACAATAAGTTCAAAAAATTAAGTTTTATCTATTCCACTCTAATGATATACTTGTAACATAAACCTTATGAAAAAAGCACTTATTACTGGAATTACTGGGCAAGATGGTGCGTACCTTGCGGAATTTTTACTAGAAAAAGGATACGAAGTTCATGGCATCAAAAGAAGAACTTCACTTTTTAATACAGCACGTATCGATCATCTCTATACGGACAAGCACAATAACCCAAAATTATTTTTGCATTTTGGTGATCTTACAGATGCAACGAGTCTCATTAGAATAATTGGGGAGGTGCGACCAGACGAAATATATAACCTTGCCGCACAATCTCACGTAAAGGTTTCATTTGAAAATCCAGAATATACAGCAGATGTCGACGCAATGGGAGTACTACGACTACTTGAAGCAATTAGAATTTGTGGACTTGAAAAAACAACAAAATTTTACCAAGCATCATCATCTGAAATGTTTGGAAAAGTTCAGGAAACACCGCAAAGTGAAATTACACCTTTTTACCCACGAAGCCCGTATGGTGTTGCAAAACTGTTTGGGTACTGGATAGTAAGAAATTATCGTGAGAGTTATAACATGTTTGCATCAAACGGAATCCTTTTTAATCATGAAAGCCCACACAGAGGTGAAACATTCGTAACACGAAAAATAACACGTGCTGTTGCTCGTATTCATCACGGATTAGAAGAAGTCCTCTACCTTGGAAATCTTGATGCGAAACGTGACTGGGGACATGCAAAGGATTACATAGAAGCTATGTGGAAAATCCTCCAACATGACAAACCTGATGATTTTGTTATAGCAACAGGTGAGCAACACAGTGTTCGTGATTTTGTTACGTGGGCATTTGAGCATACTGGCAGAAAAATTGAATGGAAAAATAAGGGATTAGAAGAAATTGGAGTAGAAAAGGAAACTGGTGTAATTCGAATCAGAATAGATATCGAGCATCATCGACCTGCAGAAGTTGAGACACTTTTAGGAGAAGCGGAAAAAGCTAGAAAAGAGCTTGGGTGGGAATTGAAAAAGTCGACCAAGGATCTTCTGAAGGAGATGATGGACCACGATCTTATTTTAGCTGAAAGAGAAAAACACTTACTAAAAGGTGGGTATAAAATTTAATTTTGCCATGAAAAAAGATTCACTCATTTTTGTTGCTGGTCACACTGGAATGGTTGGAAGTGCACTTGTTCGAAATCTACAAGAGAATGGTTACACAAACATAGTAGTAAAAACCAGAAAAGAATTAGATCATCTTAACCAACAGCAAGTTCTTGAGTTCTTCGCGAATCATTCCCCTGAGTATGTTTTTATAGCATCAGCAAAAGTTGGTGGGATTATTGCAAATAAAACCTATCCAGCAGATTTTATTTTCCAGAACCTTACAAGTATTACAAATCTTATCCACGCAGCCCATGTTCACAAAGTAAAGAAACTGCTTTTTTTAGGTTCATCATGTATCTACCCAAAGTTTGCAGAGCAGCCAATGCATGAAAGTGTTCTTCTTACTGGACCACTAGAACCGACAAATGAAATGTATGCAATTGCAAAGATTGCTGGAATAAAAATGTGCGAAGCATATCGTACACAGTATGGCGATGATTTTATTTCAGTTATGCCAACTAATCTTTATGGACCAAAAGATAGCTATGGTCTACAAAACTCACACGTAATCCCAGGAATGATTAGAAAATTTCATGAAGCCAAAGAGTCTAACTCACCTTCTGTGACACTATGGGGCACAGGGTCACCGATGCGGGAATTCTTGTATGTTGATGACTTAGCGGACGCTTGTAGACACCTCATGGAGACATATAGTGACAAGGAGCATGTAAACATAGGAACAGGTACTGACGTAACCATTAAAGAATTAGCTGCTCTTATACAGGAAATTGTTGGTTATAATGGCACAATCATTTACGACACAACAAAGCCAGATGGTACACCAAGGAAACTTCTAAATGTAAAAAAACTTAATGACCTTGGGTGGAAACATTCAGTGTCGCTAAAAGATGGTTTACGAAAAACATACGAATCTTTCTTAGCTGAAAAAAATTCTAAAACTCTCAGGGAGTAACCTAGTGTGTGAAAAGCGATCTAAAGAAGGAGGCTAACCGAGTATCTTTTTTTACTGTCGTTTGAAGTACTGTTGATGAAGATGTTGATAAGGGCCCCATCTTTGATGCAACGTTGGGGGTAACTTTTGTATTTAAATGTACATTATTGACGGTCGCTTTTTGTAAGGTCACCTGCTTTGGTGCGACAGTTGCCTTCTGTATTGTAGTAGTTGATACAACTGGCTCAATTTGTTGTGTAACTCGAAGCACTTCATCCATATTTTGAAAAAGCAATTTTATAATAGTGCTTGAAGAAAATGTTGTGCTCGCAAAACCAAGTGCACTCCCTGGGAATCGCGTCACCCCATTTGAAAGAATTGTGTTTTTAGGAAATGAAAATAACACACCATCAATTGAAAGCTTCCACAAGGAAAGATCTAATTCGTAGTTATTTGGATTAGTAATATCAATAAATAAACCATATTTACCCTTTTTGATTGAAGACAGTATTACTTCTGGAGACACAACACGTACAGTCATCTTTGCAGTACCAGCAATTAAACCGTTAGTGCCCTCAACTAAAACAATGTACCTCCCTGGATACAGAAACCTATACAGCGTGGAACTACCTGTGCCTTGCCCGCCATCTCCAAATGCCCATGTATACGACATATTATTAATGGGTAAACCTGAGTGTGTGGTACTAAAAACATTAAATGGTGCAGGGGCGCCAGCTACAACCGTTTTTTCATCAGGAAGATACAGTGTAATATCAGCAAGTGGTGGAGAAGACTGGATAAAAGTTGTTTGATTGCCTGTTTGAGAAATTGTCGTTGGCGCTTCATCTTCAGATACAAGTGCTTTATTTTCTTCTCCGGGAGTTGGAAAAACACTGCTATAGCTCCCTGCGATGAGTGAGTAGGAAAAACCCTCTTTTGCAGCAGTGTACGATGAGAGTAAGCTCACTGAGCTGCCTTGTAATCGAATTTCAAGCGATGCCACCCCTGTATTAACTAAATTCATCGTACTTTTAAATAGCGGCCCTGTGTACGACGGAAAATCCTGTGTAAATCGTGTCACACCACTTACTGTTGAGCCAATAATTGCATATCCATGCGCAGCAATAGTAGCACCACCTGAAACTGGTGTTATAGGTACAAAAGTGCCACCTTTAACTGAAAGAGTAAG
>CAZEXZ010000001.1:26601-45861 GCA_964516655.1 uncultured Candidatus Saccharibacteria bacterium
GTCAATATCACTATCTGTATCATTGTAAACCTCAACCCATTCACGTCCACTATCATCTCCTATGGGGTTTGACATTATCTCATTAATGATAAGAGCGTGAGTGCTCCCAATCATTGAAATAAAAATAAAAAAGATAGTGAGATTTTTCATACAATTAATCTTCTACGAGCTTTCTTAGAATTTCTTCGTCAATTTCTTTTCTAATCTTTAGCTCGATTTTTTTATTGTACTGTTCATCATCTTTAGAATATCGTCGAGCCCTCTCTTCTTGTGCTACAGTCGCACTCTTTTGTTGATTCCTTTGTTCATCTACAACATCAGGTGCACTTTCTTTTTTGTGTTCACTCATCGCTTTAGCGAGAGCATCTTTAAGCGACAATGCGGGCTTATCATCAAACGTTGGAACAGAAATACTCTTAAGTGGACTTGTCTCATGTTGAATCTGTTCTTCAAAAGGAGGCTTTTTTGATGATTGCGGCGGCCGATGAAACTCCTCTTCTATCTTTCTATTTTCTAAATACACGTCTTGTCGCGTTGTTTCTCTCTTTGGCTCTTCTCTTCTTACATCTGTTCTACGGGGTGGAAGCGGTGTTGTGTTTGTAATCTTTCTCACCCTGAGATCTCTATGGGGGACATCTCTTTGTTCAGCTGATTCAGATTTTCTGTATTGCTCTTTAGGTAACGTTTCCTTGTAAGGTGCGCCTGCTTGTTGAGGTTGTCGCGCCTGATAAGGCTCTCTCTTTCTATCTGTGTATTCAGGTGCCTCTGCTTTTTCATATGGCTTCTCTTTAGGTTTCTCAGTTTGCTCTTTTTTCACAGGAGTATAAAATTCAACTATTTCATTTTCAACATCAAAGCGCGGTCTTCCGTATGTAGTGCGAGTATGTGCAATTATTGCCTGAGAGAATGAACTAGCGGGCTGCTGAATTGGGTCAAGGGTTTTTGCTGAAAATGGAGGTGACCCAACACCATCAATCATTAGACGAAGATAAATTTGGTGTGCCGATAAATTAACAATATCATCCATGGTAAATGTTGGTGCAAACTCCTTCTCAAAAATCTCAGCATCTGTCGCACCAACCCGAAATACAACCATTGTCCCTACGTTGCCAAACACCGCTGCCTTTACCTCATCTTCCATCTGCTCTACATATTGATGTGCCACCGTAAGAGCAAGGTTATACTTACGCGCTTCAGATAAAATTGAAGCAAACGATTCATTTGCAAAATTTTGAAACTCATCTACATAAAAATAAAATGGGGGGAGCTTTTCAAGCTCATATGGACCAGCGTCAGCGCGAGACATTGCAGCTAGATAAATTTTTGTAACTAAAAGTGATCCAATGAGATTAGCATTCCCCTCTCCCACTTTTCCTTTTGAAAGATTCACAATAAGAATCTTCTTTTCATCCATTAATTTTCTAATATCAAAAGAGGTCTTTTTCTGTCCGATGATATTTCTAATAAGTGGATTAGATACAAACTGCCCAACTTTATTTTGAATTGCGGGAGCAGCTTCTGCTGCAAATTTATCAGTATAATTCGCATATTCTTTTTCCCAAAAATCTTTTACAGTTGGGTCAGTTACATTAGAGACAATAAACTTACGATACTCTTTATCAATCAACATTCTGTTTACCCCAAGGAGTGACTGACCGTCATTTTCCAAAAGTGCCAAAATAATATTATTAAGAATATACTCCATTCTCGAAGAGAATTGATCCTTAAATAATTTTTTAAAAGCAGCCATGACGCCATTTGCTACTAAGTACCGTTTATCAGACGCAACCTTTTCTAATACATTTAAACCAAATGGATAATCTCCGTCAAACGGGGCAAAGTACACTACATCTTTAATACGAGATTCAGGAATATGGTCCAACAGCTTTTCGGCCATTGATCCATGTGGATCAAGAACACAAAGCCCCTCGCCGTTATTAATATCCTGAATTGCAAGATTTTCCAAAAAAGTAGACTTACCCATACCTGTCTTACCAATAACATAGGTATGACGAGTTCTGTCGCGTTCTTTAATTCCGAACTTTAATTCTTTATTCCTGAAATCTACTTTCCCGATATAGGTTACTTTCTGTGGTTCACTCATTGCCCTAGTATACCTTGGAGGTGGGTTGGCATACTAGTTGATAGGTGCTGAGGTATTTTTTGCTCACTTGGTGCTATTAGGAATGTACCTAGGATGGGTACACGAATACACCAAACAAAATCAATGATCTCTAGATATTAGAATTTCAAGTCAAGAAATAAGTGCCGCAAGTATTTTAGAGAATTCTCCAACTAATACTATAGTTATCCATTAACTATATGCTGTGCAACGGGTTTACTTTCGGTTTCTTGATGATGATCACTATGAATAACTTTTTTTCTAAGATCAAGAGTACTAATAAACAAAAGAATGCCAGCAAAAATAAAAACAACATCTTTGAAGACTCCGGGGATAAAAATCCAAGGCGAAAGCACTATGAGGACAGCGACGGTTCTTTTGATTCCAGTTGGTGACATAATAAAACAGTATACAGGAATAGAGGTTAAGAGACAATTTGCTTTATTTTCCCTCAATTATCACCACAAATTCTCCTCTTATTTTATCTTTATGTTTTGTGAAATAATCTTGCACTTCCTTAGCAGTGCCACGGACAACTTCTTCATGAAACTTCGTCAGCTCTCTTGCGACAACTACAAGTCTAGGTGCTTCTGTAGCTAAAGGCGAAAGGCTAACAGTTAATGCTTGCAAGGTCTTTTCTATTCTGTGGACTGATTCATAAAAAACTGAGGTATGGTTACTTTCTGCAATAGTGGTAAATAATGTCTCTCGCCCTTTCTTGTGCGGCATGAATCCGTAAAATGTAAATGTAGAAGAAGTGATACCTGAGGCTGAGAGTGCTGTAGACAATGCTGACGCGCCTGGTAATGCAATTACAGAAACGTCTGGTAATTCTTTACGGACTTTATCTACTAAAAGTACTCCTGGGTCAGAAATAGTGGGTGTGCCTGCGTCTGACACAAGTGCAAGTGATTTCCCTTCCTGAAGTAAACTCATAATCTTCTCAATATTTTTAATACCAGTCTTTGCATAAAAAACTGTTGTCTTGGTCGTGATGTCATATTCTTTAAAAAGCCTTTGTGTGACAGAAGTATCCTCACACAATACAAGGTCTACTTCTTTAAGAATACGAATAGCTCGAAGCGTCATGTCTTCGAGGTTTCCAATCGGAGTTGGTACGATATATAATTTTCCAAAAGATTCTTCCATGTGTGTATCCTAGCAGGAATGAAGCAAATAAAAAAGCGGCACTTGAGTCAGATGACTCAAGTGCCGCTTACGAAACAAAAAGAACTTAATGAGTAAATTGACAAGGACGACCACGCTTCATTCTAACTGGATGTCCAAATCGATTGAAAACATATTCAGGCAAAAGAAACCCTTGCCTATATTGTTCACAAACAACGAGCCAAAAATAGCGTCCGCCAACTGCCTGTACTTTCACAAGCGAAAAACGCAAACCATCAGAACTTGTACGGAGATGGAAGTCTTGCTTTGGAACAAAAAAATCAACTATTTCCTGTTTATTATCTTTTTGATTACGACCTTTTTTACAATGTATTGGGGTTATATCTGAAAGATCGGTATGAAGCACGAGAGATAAGAAATTTGGGCAATCGCTAAAAAAAGTAATTGCGAGTTTTTCATAAGCCCGAAAATCAAATGATCTTCTCTTTAATATTGCTTCACTTGAGTGATGTTTAAATTCGTACATTAAAGCCTCTCCATATTCTTGGTAACCTGAAATGAAAATTCGCACATTCTCGTAGTGTATGTGCGATTCATTATTATTATAACATAAAAAACGTACATACACAATACCACTTATCGTTATATTCTTTATTTTATAAGCCTATTTTATATAATTTACCTCTTTTTCAAGTAAAATCCCTGTTTTTTCACTTACAACTGTAATTATCTGTTTTGCAAACCCTTCAAGCTCTGAGGCCGTTGCTTGACCATAATTAACCAGTACAAGGGGTTGATTTGGCCAAGAGCCGATATTCCCTATTCTTACCCCTTTCATTTCAGCAACATGCTCTATGAGCCATGCAGCGGGAATCTTAAAGTCATCCCCATGTGGGATACAAGGGATATCAAGGTAGTTGCGACGAAGGCCTTCGACCTTCGTCGCAGTAACTACAGGATTCTTAAAAAATGACCCAGCATTTGGATAAAGTATATAGTCAGGTAACTTCGCAGTTCTCGTTTTTATCACAAAGTTTCGTATTTCATCTAATGTAACATCTGTTTCATTTAAGATATCAAGTGGTTTATACGACAATATAGGCTTTCGTTTTTTTGATAACCGTAACGTAATTGAAGTAATAATAAATCTCTTTTTGTCTCGCTTAAACAATGAGTTACGATATGAAAAATGACACTCTTCATTGCGCAGATCCACAAAAGTGTCTTGTAAGAAATCATACGCACGAACAGATACAAGTGAATCTTGCAACTCTGCTCCATATGCCCCGATATTCTGTACAGGGGCAGCACCTACAGTACCAGGTATGTACGAAAGATTTTCTATCCCCCATGCTTTTTCCGAAATAGCACGCTTTACAATATCATCCCATAATTCACCTGCTCCACATGTAAACATAACTTCTGCATGAGTGTCATCTGATACTCCAGTTATATTACTTTCTCCTAATGTTACTTCCACACCTTTGATTTCATTTTTAAGTACTAAAAGATTTTGCATTTCTTCATCGAAATATGTATTTGTACCACTTCCTAAAACGTGCACACGAAGGCCGTTGGACTTTACATATACCATAACCTCTTTAAGGTCAGCTTCAGTTTTCAAAACTACCATTGATGCGTTACCTCCAATTTGAAGTGATGTGTATTTTTTAAGAGAAACTTCAAATATATTCATTACATTAGAATATCAAAATAACTGGCATTCTGCATTTCAGCTTACATTTCAAAGCATTTCTCGTGCCATGTTTACATGGTTCACACATACCTTTTTTTACTGTTGCAATCAGGCACGTAATATGTTCCAATGGATACGAATTGTACTTTACCTCACCCCGCAACTACGAAAGGAGGACTCAATGCCTGAAGCAATTCAAATAACCAGAGTCCCACACAACCCTGGCAATGTTTTTTTTGAACGTGGTACAAAATTAAAGGATAAAAGATTCTGGGACAGTGACTACTATGACTCACTTTCTATTCCAGATCTCATTGAAAACAAAAAAATTATCCCGGCTGCGCCCCTTATTGGTCTTTTTGCAAATGAGGGAATTGAGATTGTTGGCCAAATGTATGTCTATGACGCACATTTGCCTGTTTCATTAGAGATAGATTTTCCAGAACAAGTTGCAATGTATCGTGAGCTAAATCTACGAAACAACATGATTGTTTTTGGGGATTTAGCTTCTGATGAAAAAATGGTCTGCAGTCCACGGGTTGCAGGTAAACTTTTCCGAGAAGGATTTCGGTTTGCAATGGAAAATGGGTGTGGCGCAGCACTTGCTTGCGTCCACCCAAAACATTTAAATTTTTACGTAAATATGATTGGTTTTACATCTGTTGGTTACGTAGACAATGTTTCTGGACTAAAAAATGCTCCAGGGTATCTCTTGTATGCAACTCAAAATACTATCCACAAAGAAAAATTAAGACGTCTAAAATAGGCACACCCAAAGAAGCACCATAAGTGCTTCTTTTTTATTTCATTAATTTCCTAAGTTTGAAGCTAAAATCAAGAGTCCGTGTAATAAATTTATATTTGTTCTTCCAACTAGTGTTCCATGATGAGACGCCTGCAAAACGTTCACCGAAGTGTACGGGGAATCTAAGCACATGATAACCATGTCTTCGTGCTACTAAAAACGCATACAGATCCAATGAAAAATCTTTTGGAGGATTAACCCAAAGTTCCAAAAAATCTCGTCTAAAGATATTTGGCTGTGCATTAATATCAAACAGAGAAGTTCTAAATAAGATACTTTCAAAAATACTCATACCAGTAGTAAACATTACATCAACTAATGGTCTGCCATATCTCTTACCTTTTACATAAAGTGGCCGATCACCATCGTAACACTCAAAAAGGGCAAGTGCTCGAATCATATCTTCAGGTGGCGTCTGCAGATCTCCATGAGTCCATCCAATAATTTCTCCTTGTGCTTTATGAAGTCCTACAGTAACTGCATTACCGTAACCTGCATTTGGTTCAACATGTATAACCACAAGAAAAGGAAAGTGCTCTCTTTGTGATTCAAGAACTTGCTTAGTCGCATCTTTTGAGCCATCATTAACAATAATAACCTCAATATCTTCTCTTTGTCCTAAGGCCTTACTGTAACGAGCTAGGAGATGAGGTATAGTCTTTTCTTCGTTATAACACGGGACCACAATTGAAAGTTTTTTTGTATACATAATCGTTAATTTATTTTTTAAAAACCCAGTACTTTTGACCAACATAATTTGTAATAACACTTACTCCTGTGGCAACCAAAAATGCAAAGGTAATAGCAGATGGGAGAAAAAAAAGTGTCAGGTGATTTGAAAGAACATTTAAAAATAAAGAACCAGAATACAATACAATAAATTTACTAAAATCGTTGCGCATTTCTCCTTGACTATTGAACGTCCATGACCGATTAATGTAGAAGGAAACAATCATACCTAGAATATAAGATATCGTTTTTGCGACCGAGATAAGGAGAAAAAAACTAAGCAACCTGTATACGATAAAATCAGTGAGCACAGCGCTTACTCCTGCAATGAGGTATCTTGTAAATTCTTTTTTTAACATAGTCTATTGTGCATCTTGTCTAGAATAACCAATTATCATATTTCCATATAGAGGCTCCTTAAACTGTTTCCATTCCTTAAAGCCAAAAGAAGGAAGCATCTTACTGATTTGCTCGGGATAAAATTCTTGATCACGTAGTGCCATATTAAGTAGAATAACATTAATCTCTTTAGTCTCGTTAATATTTTTAAGTATTTTGCCTATATTTTCTTGAGAAAATTCAAAACCAATTGTTTGTCTAAATGTGGTCTCATAGCGCATATCAGAAAGCGAGTATCCTGATAGTACTTTTGCAAAATAAGAATAACCGTTACCTGGAATATAGTAAGTCGAGGTAGCGTACCCTTCATTCTTAAGTAACGTAAGTGCACGTTTATAATCATATGGAAATTCTGATAGAACAAAGTACTTCCCTTTTTGTTTAGCACTATCAAAATAATCACTCTCACCAATACTTGCTACATTGTATTTTGGGATAAGTTTAAATTCATGTATGTTACATGCAATGAAACCAGTCAAAAAAATGATAGCCATCATACTTTTCTGCCATTCTTTTGTAAAGACTGCCCCACGTAACCATACCGTACAATAGAACAGAGAAAGAATAATAAGTGGAGCAATCATTTCTGATTGGTATCTCCCATTTCCCCAAAGTACAGGTCGAATTGAAAAAAAGAGAAGGAAACAAACACTAAATAATATAACGCTTGGGATAAGCACCTGATTTCTTGTGCGTATTAAAAAAGGAAGCATACACAAAATAATGAGTGGTAAAATATGAAATGAATTGTATTGTATCGCGTAAAAATATCCATCATGAAGTAGCACGTATAATCGTGTAAAAAGTGATGAATGCTCCACAATGCCTAACTGAGGATACCCTTCACCTTGGTAGGTAGCAGATGTTCCAGTTATAAGATTACCCACAATTACAGGCATGATCAGGAAAGCTGCAGGCAGTGAGTACATAATATATGAAAAAATATCCTTTAAAGTTCTCGTTTTAGAAAGAAGGTAATGTACGAAAAGTGGGACAAGAGCTACAAAACCAGAAACGCGAATCATTGTACTGACGGCAATCACAGCTACCGGGCGGATATATGACAAGGTGTTCTCTTCTTTTTTGTGTAAAAAAAAGAGAACATACGTAAAGAGCACTGTTGTCCAGATAGAAAATTCTACAAGCAATCCAGTGTGCCAAACAACAGGTATTGTGCCGGCTGCCAAACCACAAAGAAAAGCAAGAGGCGTTCCGATCGTCTTCTTTGAAAAGAAGTAGACCACGATCATGAGTCCAAGCAAAGGAATAAGAGAAGCGATTCTAAATGCAACTTCATTTACACCAAACACTGTACTGGTGAACCATAATGGTAAAAGTCTTAACGTTGGAAATGGTGAGGCGTTACCGCCACTTAGATACATGCCTGTTCGGAGCAAAATGAAAGCAATACTTACAAATGTCGCTTGCACTAGAAATGAAAAACGTTTAAGGAGAAAATACAGGAGAAAAATACCTGCCACTGTAAGAATATTAATAAGCCACAATAACCAACTAAATGAATACGTGTCGAAAAAGTGTGTGTACTTTGAAATGAGCTGCAGCAGGTGCACCCCGTAAACTTGCGACTGCTGGGCATGGTAAAAATTATCACCGCTTAGTGGCACACGTAATTCACGAAGTGAGAGAAGTCCAAGCAAGGTACAATATACGAGGGCCAGAGTGATATCTTTATATGAAAAAGTATACTTATCATCATAGACAGAAACGTGAGATGTTACCTCTCTCCTTCTAAGATACATAAGGTAGAGAATAATACACGTCAGAACTATCGTTAGTCCTGCATGTGTTACTAACCCAAAAGCAGGAATTGTAAAAAATCCAAAAATTCCATAGACCCAGAAAAAACAAAAAATGATAACAGTAATCCAGTTACCTGTGATCTGTAGTGCTACATCATTACTAAAATAAGATTTTCGCAACTGGATCAATATTTTTTTTATCATACGTCTAGTTTTTAGAATTAGAAAAATACCGAATCCAGAGCTTATCTGTAAGTTTACCTATCGAAAATAAATATTCTTTTAATTCATATTCATACAAATCAGCTGGCTTCCCCCACCCAACATACAGGTCAACATCAAAAATGACACTTCTCTTTTTTAGTTTCTTTAGAAAGATTGGCATTGCATCCACATATAATTCGTTGTTAATTTTATAATCCTCGTTTTTCATAATTGTAAATGCGTCAATAAAATCCTGTGCTCGTCTAAAAAAGAAAGTAGCAACTACAGCGTGATCTAAGCGAGGAGTGTCCGAAATAGGAATTTTTACAGACATTGTATCAATTGTCACTCCATCATTTTCAAGCTTAATCCACCCCCATGACTTTGGAGACACTTCAAGTAGCGGGTCGTCGGTAAACGTCCATACAATTGCATCAACAGTTGAGTCAGCTACAAGAGATGTATACCGCTCTTTGCTGTAAACAAAAGCATTGTCACATGCAGCTATAAAAATAGAATCCGTTGGGTCAATGTAGTCCATTGCAAGCATACATGTTGAGGCTTGCCCGACTGGATTCTCATCTATAATTATTTTTGCATCTGGCACCACACCTGTAACAAGTGTGTCTATTCCGTATTCATCTATATGTTCTTTACGAACAATAAAAATCCATCTATCAGCTTCCGGCATTGATTCAATCACCTTAAGAATCATTGGTTTTCCTGAAACTGGAATAAGTGGTTTAGGGAGTATGTACCCAACATCTCTAAAGCGTGTCCCCTTTCCAGACATTGGGATAATGTTTACTGTTGCCATATTTTGTACATTTATACTATCACAAATGAATAAAAAAGGCCCCTGTATGATAGGGGCCTGCTACTTAAAATTTGATTAAAGAATCATCTGAAGAAACGAATGTTTACCCACAAAATGTGGGTGGAAGCCATCTTCATCTGAAGTAAACCACCCAACATCAGCTGAATAAAAACTTGGGAAAGCTTTACTTGTAATAACGAAACGATCGCATAGTTCAGACAGTTCCTTTACTGCATACACATCAATGTCTTTTGTCGCTCTTCCACAGGTGACATGCGCTCCCCAAGGAAGTCTCAGCTCAAGCCCACTTAAACGTGCTTGCTCAATTGTGTATTCGGAAATACCCAGAAATGACTGACTTGGGTTTCCTTTCAGAATCAGTGTGGTTTGATTAAATGTGAAACCGCCGTTATAGGTACAACTAAGGGCATGTTCACCAAGACTGCCAATAAATCGAATAGACCTTGAAAGTTTTTCAAGAGTGCTATAGTGCTCAGCTCTTTCAGGTGGAACAAATCCAGGTGCAACCAGATAGTCTGAGATTGTGGTGTGCACTGTTTGTGCGTTGTACATTGCAAGATCTGGGGTAATTTGTTTTGCTTCCTGACAAAATAGATCAATTTGATCTGCAATTTCCGAATTAAGCCGGAGAGCAATCAAGTAACCACCCTTTTTATCAGCAATGACACTGTCAGGCTTCATGCCAGTTTCACGTACAGCAATTGCTCTATCTTGATCAAACTTCTGATATATACCATCTTGCTTGGCAACCCAAGCATCAAAACGTGCATCCAGATTCATCATTTTCTCCTTAAAGGACAATACACACAATAAGTACACTACGTCATAAATAGGAAGATGTCAAGTTATCATTATAGTGTTGTAAAATACGATCCCCAGTACGAACGACACTTTTTAAATAACTCTGTGTCTTCATTGTATGGTATAGAGACATTTTTATTTCTTGAAACGGGTATTTCAGTATCTTTTTTTTCTTTATTTAAAGACTGGTGGAAATGTCGTGACCACGCTTCATACTCTTCTAAATCTTCAGGTGTCCCCCACTGCATAAAATGTGTTGGCTCAGGAACGTATATTTTCTTACTGTCACGAAGGTACAGATAATACACCATACTCGTGTACGCTTCACCATTAATCCGAATATCTGATGCCAGAAGTTCATCCGAATATGTTTTAAATTCTTTACCATTTTTAAAATAGTACATACCAACTGAATGGTGACTTTTCATTGGGTCATCAGTAAACGAATGCTTTTCTTTATATTCGAGCATCAAGTTATCACTATCTACTTTTACACCACCGTACAGTTTTTTATGAAGAAGGTGTGGATGAAATCCAGTATAGGAAGGTACCGCTCCTGCGTAATTTGAAGTTCTTACTTTTTCAAGCATACCCTCCACATCAAATGTCATATAGTAATCGCAGTAACTAATGAGCACCTCTTCGTCGTCTTCAATATATGGGTACACATATGTTGTTGCATGAACAGGGCCTTTGTCATGAGGGTCTATCCAAATAATTGTAGAATCTGGCACAAGAGTCGTAAGCGTAGTTTCAAGAGATGTAACTAAACGATGATCATTGTTACAGATGAAAATAAACTCGCTTCCTTTTGGAAACATCGAGATAACATGTTCGATAATAGGTTTTCCATCAACCTTAATAAGAGGCTTAGGTGACCTATACCCAGCTTCTACAAACCGTTTACCTATTCCTGACATTGGGATAATTATTTTCATAGTCTTACGTACAAAAACTCATGAGCATACGTTAGATGATAGTATCAATTTGATAGTAAATACGTAATATTGACATACTTATTATTTTGTTTTATAATATACTTATCTATTTCACTGGAAGTAGAATTCTTTTTTTACAGACTGGAGTATCCCATGAGTGCTGAATTTGAAATTATCTCTATGATTCCAACAAGAAAAGAACCTTTGATAGCTAAAGATAAACCTTACGAAAGTCTCTATCTTTTGATTACTGACCGATTGAAAGTTCCTGGGGGTTGGATTGTACGTAGTTTTGTTAAAGATGGTAACACATTCATGACGCAAACATTTGTACCAGATGCTGGGCAAGATTGGAAAATTACTTAACCTATATAACACTGCCGAGCAAAAAGCCTCGGCAGTTTTTTGTACCTATAGTATTTTATATTCTTTACACTCACACTGAGAAACGTTAGTATATACACATCATGATTCTTGTTATTCATCGAGTAAATACTCTCAAACAATTAGAAGAGCTCCCTGAAGTAACCTATGGGGTAGAAATTGATATTCGTGGATACGGAGATAAAATACTCCTTAACCATGACCCAATTAGTAACCCAGATGAGCATGTAGCATTAGAAGAATATCTGAGGCTTGCAGTGTCTAAAAAAATACCTTTTTACATTTTTAATATGAAAGAAGCGGGATACGAAAAGCGTGTAATTGATTTAGCTGCAAAATATGACATTCCAAAAAGTAAGTACTTTCTACTTGATGTGGAGTTCCCTTATCTTTACCGTGCCACAAGAAAAGAAGGAGTACGTGAGATAGCTGTTAGATATAGTGAAGCTGAACCAATAGAAGCAGTTGAAGCACAGATTATTGGCGGCAAACCACTTCTTGATTGGGTATGGATAGACACAAACACAAAACTTCCGCTTAACGAAGATATCGTAAAACGCCTTGCACCATTTAAAACAGCACTTGTGTGCCCTGATCGTTGGGGACGACCGGAAGATATTGACGCGTATGCTAGTCGCATCAAAGAACTTTCCATGAATCTGACTATAGTTATGACCTCTTTAGCAACTGTTCCACTTTGGGAAAAGCATTTCAAATAGTTAAATAATAACAAAGGCCGACAACAGTCGGCCTTTTATCTGCTATTTTTATTTAACCAAAGAATAAATACAACGACAAGCGCAACAACAAGGAGAGGCCAACCTCTGCTTGCACACTCAAAAAATGTTACATCATTGCAGGCATTGGGATCCCAAGTTAACCCACCATCACTACTGTTAAACATACTTATCGTAGCAATAAGAACTGAAGCAGTATTGTCCATTGATGTGTCCTCTAAAAGTGCTAATGCTTTAACTAAAAAAAATATACCATTATAATTATAAAATGTCAACTTGTGCGTTATTTCTGCACAAGCAACATCTTTCTATACTTCTCCTGCTCCATGTTTCTGATTGAATCTGCCTCCTTACGTGAAATATACTCAGGTGTAATGTAGTGTTCTTTCATGTACTTTAATAAAAAGACAAAAGCAATCAAATTTTCTTCTATACAATGAGCTTCTTTTTTTGTTGTGTTGTAGATAATATCCCCTGTTTCTTTGTTGATAATAATTTTTGAAGGAAAAGTTACATCACGTGTGACAAATATATCTTGGCAAAATACAGTTAAATCAGGAAAAAGAATATACTCATCAATATTCTCGAAAATGTGCATATTACTCATTACAAATGCACGAAGAAGTGGTGTTCTACTTATGGAGCGTGTTTCACTTTCATGACAAAGGTCTCCTTTTGGGTACTCATGTCCAGTAAGACTGAAGTAATGCATAATGCGATTATTTACTTCTTCATGAAGAGATACAGCTTCTTCGAGTGTCTTCGCTGAGACAACTACCCCATGATTTTTCATAAAAATTACTTTTGGTTTACCTGAAAGTTTCATAACCTTATCCCTTAAAAGATGCGTAAGAAAATATCCTGGTTGAGCGTACGAAATTGAAAGATACGAAATACCTGACCCAAGAAATATAGTCTCTATCATTTTCTCAAACTGAGTTCCACATGTTAGTAAATTCACATACGCGGAATGGGAATGAATGACCGCATCTGAAAGAAGTGTATGGAACCCCGTTTCAATTGAAGGTCTACCAACAGTATAAGGATAGAGGGAATCCATAATAAGTGCGTTACTGAACGACTCTCCTTCTTGTTGTACTGGAACAGTGTAAAAATACTCTTTAATAGGTTGATAGCGGAGTGACACAACTCCATCTTCTTCATTCATATGTGTAATACGTTTACCTGAAGCTTTGATGTACATGGTCTCAGAATCAATTTTAAAAGAAATATTTCCTCCAGTTCCAGGAAAGTAATCTTGGCGATGTCCAATTGCCTTCACCACATACTCAAAATAGTTAGTCATTGTAGTCTTCTAATTTTAAGAGTTGGAACATGTAATATGCAACAAATAGCTGGGTGACGCCCTGGTATCCATTTTCCCAAACACTTTCTTCAGTCGAAATATCTTCGAGTTCTGGGAGTAATTTTTTTGCTATTATACTAAGAGTCTCTTTTTCTATTGAACCAGTAAATTTAATTCTCTGCTTTTCATCTTGAATAAGGTACTCAATAGAAAAATAAGCCATGAGTTCATCAAAAAGTGGCTGTAGAAAAATATCATTTGCGCAGGTGATAAATAGTGAGAGTGAAAGAACTATTGTTTCTTCTCCTAAAGATGCCCCTAAAGAAACATTGTTACGGAATGAAATAACAATGTCGGCATACCTCTCTTGTACAGAAATAAATTTCTCGCTGTCATCTTTTCTACGTTCAAGCACAGCAAGCACCTGTTCTTTAGAATACCCCCTTTCATTTTTATCTCGAAGCACTTTCCAATGAAGACGTAACTGATCTTCTGGTGCAATATAAATTTTAAGATCATATGCCTTACGAACTTTATCCAAAAAGAAAACATGTAGTCCTTCAAAAATAATTAAGCGAGTTGCATCATTTTTCTTTGGCTCAGTAAATGTTCCAGTCTCGTGATTGTACTGTCTACGATAAATAGCATTTCCACGTTTAAGTGCATACACATTTTCAATATCTGCATGAAGCTCATTTGCTATTGGATCAAGATGCGTATACTCTTGCCAGTTACCATTTCCTCGTTCCCATTTATGCATATCATCTCCTGAGATGATTGTTGTGTTGCGGCGAGAGAATATGTGGGAAAGCAGTAATGATAGTGTTGTTTTTCCAGAACCTGAATCTCCAGCAATACCTAAAAGAAATGGTCTATAAAATAGCTTGTGTCGAGTGTAATAGGCAATTCCATTTTTATAAATACTATATATATTTAACATAAGTGCCCCCTGAAGAAAAGTAAAGGAGAGTGGCACAAGTAAATCCATTGGCAGCAATAGGTGCTCCCCCACTTCGTAAAGTGTAGGAAATGTTCCAATGAAAGAAGATGTTGGTAAAAATACAGAAAAGAAATCAGACTCTTTTGTGATTGCAAAATACATAAAATATGCACACGTGAGCACATACAGTGGGACTCTTTCTCTTCGTGTACCCTGAACATAAAAATAGACAATAAATGGAATTATCCAAAAATACCAACCTTGTCTTGGGGGTATACAGAGGAGAAGGACACTAAAACTAAACCCAAGGAACACCATGAGTACATTCCTGCTATATCGTTTGAGTATCGCAAAGCGAAAAAGAAGTAATAAAATAATTGCCGGAACAACAAATAGCACAAGGTTCCCCCCGTATGGAATAGAGAGGTCAAACACCTTAAATTCTTCTTTTGTTTTAAAAACCATTTCAATGAATCCTTCGGTAAACAGCACATGTATGTTTACGATAAAAAAGACAATAAAAGGAATCATCATTTTTAGAATCGACTCAAGTATATTTTTTCTTTCTTTAAGGAGGTAGAGCATTACGAATGGCACAATAATCACCATGCCCGTCTTTGTTGCAAGAGCAAGTCCGAGTAACACTAGAGCACCATAATCATATTCTTTTGTTAAAAAGTATAAAAAGGAGAACAAGAAAAAAACAGGGATTACGTCTAGCTGTCCATGAATATAACTTATATAGAAAAGTATTGGTGACATCCAGTACAAGATGAGTACTTCTTTTTGGTAGCTTTTAAACCATGAAAGGAGGATGCACAATACTCCGACATCAAATAATAGTAACGGTACACGAAGTAACAAAAGATCCATGTGGGTTATGCTTGTATGAACTACGTGACCAAAGGAACTTATTAGCATAAATGGTGCTGCCATAATAAGTAACATGCCAAACGGATATGGGAACGAAGTGCTTAATCCACTTTCAAAAAAGTGCCGATATGGATTTTCTGTTAGATGTGTAGCGAAATAGTGTATGAATGGAAGGAATAGTTCCGTTGCAAATGTGGATGCGAGAAAGAAACTTGCAGCAATTTTTAGAAACAGTGGAATATAAAAAAACGGAGAGAAAAATATAGAAGACACTATCTCAAAAAAAGAAGAAAAGAGTTTTCTTCTATGTATACTGTATGGCTTTAATGTTGTAGTTTCGTGCTCCATCTATATCTTTTGTTATATCGTCTCCAATCATTACTACATCACCTTGTGTTAAGTTCATTTTTTCTAATGCGTACGAAAAAATTCCAGGATCAGGCTTTTCCATCCCAGCTTCTTCGGAGGTAACTATAAAGTCAAATAACCCAATAAGCTCTAGTGCTTGTATCTTACGAAATTGAATGGATGCGGTCAAGTCAGTAATAAGACAGACTATTACACCATTTTCTTTGCATTTGACAAGGAATTTTCGTACCTCGTCTCGTAGTTTCATTGTTTTGACAAATGTACTCCAATAGATCTCTTCGAGGTCAAGTATCTTTTCTATATCAGTCCTACCAAGAGTTTCTTCAATTACATTCTGAATATACAAAAGTCGTGAATGACTAGCCCCTTGCCCATCTGTTCTTTTCTTTATAACATGTTGAGCGTTTTCATATAATGTCAAAAAAACATCATATGATACAGGATTAATTTTATGGTACGCATCATAAAGAGCTTTCAATGCCATTGTGTGGCACGGTTTATATTCATACACAGTATTATCCAAATCTAGTAAAATACCTCGAACTTTTGTAAAATCAAAATTATTGAGGATATCCATGATAGTGGTGCGCGGTCCTGGATTCGAACCAGGGACCGCTCGAGTATCAGTCGAGTGCTCTACCAACTGAGCTAACCGCGCATATTTATATTTATTTTACCAACTTACCCTGTGCACGTTCGATTTTTATCCGTAAAAATCGCGTAAACAATGAACACATTTTGACGTAAACGTGTCTACCAACTGCGTCGAAAGCTTGCTAGCTGTTCGACATCTTCGCGGCCAAGCCGTCTCGCGCCAACCGCGCATACGATTTTAATCCGTTAAAATCGCGTCCGAATCAGCAGATTCGCGTCTAACCTAGTAAGGTTATGTCCTGGGAAGGACGCAAATTAGCAAATTTTGACGTAACGTAACATTACCAAATTTACAATTAAAATAGTTCAATTCATTTACTGAACTACTTTCGTACCTGACATACTACCATAAAAATGGCCTCGTGGAAAGCACTAATCTAGAAGGTCACAAGAGATTCACGGTATTCAATTATTTGAGATGTTCCCTAAACTCATGTAATATAGGGAAAGATTTGTATCTACACAAAAACCAACCAAAGAAAGAGGCTCTAAATGATTTTGCTTTCACTATTCCTCATATCTGTTCTCTTTACAGGATTCTGTCTTGGGAAAGCAGTCATCTGTCCACTACAAGCAAAACGGATTACCATAGTTAGTAGAGATACATTTAGGTTGAAACACCAGCTTTTAAATAGCCATGTTAGATGGATACAGTACTTTTTGTGTGCGGCTCTACTGTCTGTTGTTTTAGTAGAAGTAATCATTCAGACAAGTGGAGGTAGATGGGGGCAACGTTGGCTTCTCTACACACATTTAAGTCTTGTTGCTTGCATGGTCACATTACTTGTAAGTACACTTTTCTTTAACGGGAGAAGTTATCCAGAAATTCATAAAAAAATTGTGTACTATTACATAACATTTTTTCTGTTAACACTTGTTACGGGATTGTGGTTGCTTTCGTATCATCCATTTCTTGTTTAAAAAATGAATTCTTCAAATCGGCCACAACAGTGGTCGATTTTTTATATTAATCTATGCTTTAACTAAAGAAAAAGGCCCACCAAGGTGAGCCTTTATGCGAAGTCTCCTTTCAGAGATCTTCGTAAATTCGTTGCACAATTCGTGCGAATCGTCCTTCTCCATGACGGTACTGCATCAGAACCGTTCCCGACAGGAGCGTACCTGCAAAGAAGAGTGCTGCCCATACGAACTTCTCAGTTGAAGTTGCATACAGATCAACACTAACCCACTTGAAGGCAACAATTAGTGTTGCGATTGTCGAGAGAAAAAAGATGATTGAATTCACTGTAAAGCGGTTCATGAAAAGAACTCCAGTTGGTTAACGATAAATATATTATAACACTTTATAACAATAAAGTCAATATACCATAAAACCCTTAATTTACTTGACAAAATGAACTTTCAGAGTAAGATACGAGAAGAATTTATTGTTTACAACGTACCAGGAGGTGCATTCCTATGAAAGTAACTAAAGGTGCTTCAGTGTCAAAATCTGCCCCCTCAGACAAAAGAAAATGGGGTGTTTGGCCAAAGGATGAGAAGACGTTTAAGGCAATGGGTAGGCTGTTTTGTGCCAAAGGTCGTACTGGCCCGATGCAAATTATTTACTTTAGACATTCAGTCACAAACAACACACTACAGCCAAGATACGTAGTACCGAAATCTGTTGTTGATAAACTATCTGATGACCGTGTAAAACACGGGTATGACTTTTATGCGTTTTCAAAACTTCCAAAAGAACCTGTGGCTCTTTATCAAGAAGGTAAACGATTGCATCTTCGGATAGTCCAGAAAATATTTGACGGCTCAGCAATATTTGGAAACAAAAGAATTCAATCTGGTAAGTTAACTGAATCAAGGAGGTAAGAAATGGCTAAAAAATTATTGGATGGATTTGGAAAAACACCAAAAGTTGCAGTACATTTTTCTGATACTCAACTTGAGATTCTTTCGAAAGATGAGTGGTTCATAGAATACAAAAATACTAACACAAGAAATGCAATCGCTCAGGGCTTGAAGCTTGTAGATCATGATGGGGATTCAATCCCTTACCAGGGCGAGCCAATTGATGGATTCAAGGTAAGTTGGCGCGACACGCTCTTTTTGTTACGTAGTAGACTAAATGGTGCATATCAATTTGATGCATACCACAAAAAACCATCTGATAAGGATTGGCATAAGTGGCAAATGAATGCAAAACCACCGAAAGCGATCCTTACGAGGCACACACGTAATGGAAAGCTAACTCGCGGTGAGTAAATAAAGTGCAAAGGGAGGTTCGCTTCGCGAACCTCCCTTTTTTCTTTTCTTCTTTTTATACTCCTACCAAATAATTACACAACAAAAAAACACCCTCTTCGGTCTTTGTTTATCTTTCATACATCACACAAATTGTGATTTTATTTTTCTATCTTTCTTTTGTCACACTCTAGCGCTTGCGCGACTTTTGTTACATTTCGTAGTAACACGAACTAATGTTTTGGATCATTAGTTAAGTCCATATCTAAAAACTAAATAATCGACAAGATTCGTACACCCTACCGAAGTAGGTATGTAGAACAATTTCACATTGAATTAATCCACGACCAGCTTCCGCTAGCCGTGCCTTGTTACGAC
>CAZEXZ010000002.1:0-9640 GCA_964516655.1 uncultured Candidatus Saccharibacteria bacterium
GGTAATATCCTGCAATTTAAAATAAAGCTGCATATTTGCAAGTGAAGAAAAAAGAGATTGCGCGGTCTGAGCAAGATTTGCAAATGCAATCGTTGCTCTCATTGGGTCATCAGTTGCTTGGGTTAACCCCTCGAGCACTGTCATATATTCCGAAAGTCTATTCACCATAAGGAGGTGGTAAGGTACTGCAGATTTTGGAACTGAGACCTTAAGGAGTTCGCTAATAATAGTTTTTGTGTTATTTTTCTTTATAAGAAGAGTGGCAAGAGTGTCTGGATCATTATTTACTGTAAATGCTTGTATTTTATCAAAATCGACAACTTCTAATTTAAAACCAGTCGCCTTTTTAAAAATCATACCAAGTTGATTACCGTACGTCTTTATACTCGCTGGTGTCTCGGAGCTCGCAATAGAAAGGTTGTCTTGATTATACGTTGTAATACTTACCTTCTCAACTTCTTTTGTAACCAGGCCCGAAACAATGCTTTCTTGTTCTGCCAAAGACATGTCCCCTGCTTGTTTTGCGTATGAAGACACGGTGTAGAGATTTTTAGAAAATGATGCGGTGATGTTGTTTGGGTCTGCTAGTCGCTTTGCGTCTGCCTCTGTTACTATAAATTTACTTGCAACAGCTTGTGTAGAGGTGCTTGTTGTATTAATGAGAAGATCTTTCCAGTCTGGGTTGTTATTTCTATTCGTATCTTTTGAGAGTACTGCAAGTTCATTAGCATTTTTAAGAACAAGTCCTGTGTGTTTTTTTGGAGCTACCCCTACCCATTTTGCCGGAGCAATAAGCGTAATCATGAGAAGAAAAATAAACATTCCCACAACAAGTAGTGCGCGCTTAGTTGTCATTTGTTGTTGATCATTCATAGTATTACATAAGTATAACGCACAGAAACTGCCATTACGGGACTAGAAAGAGGATAACTTAGTGAAGTTTAGTTCGGAAATACAATCGTAGTGGTGCTAAATCCAGTAGGAATTATTGTCATAGTTGCTCCATACGGTGAAACAATGAGTGATGGAGCGCCATTTACACTACTAATAAGCGGACGACGTAATTGAGCGGCTGCAACTTTTGTAAATGAATAGAGGTGCATTCGAAACCAAGGGTTATCATGAAATACATTTAAATGTGATTGGAAAAATACGAGTGAAGGGTCTTCGTGCCTGACATCTTGTATGGTTTTATATGAAAGAATTTCTGAGCATAGGAGTGTCCCTATTCTCATGGTATGAAATGGAATTGTTTTTTGTGAGTAGACTGGAGTATAGGTATGGTTTTTGGAATATGTATCCATTTGATCTTTTGGAACAAAAAATCCAAAAATTGGTTTAAAGAAAAAGGGAATGTATTCATTGAATGGTAAAAGGAAACTTTTCCCACGCGCAAGAGTCTTTTTATTTTCTGAAGTGTAGAAAAGTGAAATATTAACAAGCATCGAATCGAGTAACCTCGTGGAACCATCAATAAAAAGTGTTTCTGGAAAAAGTGTAGACAGGGAGTCACTCTTTTCATTTGTAAGATATTCTATATAGCGAGTGTCTTCTGGGTACACAATAATATCTGGTGAGTCAGAAATAAGGGAACGCGTCATTGTGTCAACTTGGACATTTTGAGTAATAAAAGCACGCGTAAGGTCACTATCTTGTTGTGTTTTGAAATTAGTCGCAAGCACACTTACAATTGTTTTTTCTTTTGGACCATAAACTGGAATAAAAAAATGTATAAAGGTAAGGACTATAAGTATAGCTACGCCATGTTTCCAATAGAGTTTTGTATGAGTTTTTGATGCAAAACAATACACAAGATATCCAAGAATAAATGTTAATGCGAATGTCCCCCCAAAATAAGCAAATTCAATAAGGGGTGTTGTGGAGAGCGCGTTACCGATAGTACCTGAAGTAAAGTGCATTCCGACTGTACCGTTCTCACCAAAAAAAATAAGCGAAAGTATAATCGAGCGCAATATCTCGACACACGTAAGTGAAGCAGCAAATACAAATGGTAGGTACAACGGAACAATTTTTTTTGCAGTAGCTTTTGTTAGCGTATATCCGACAATACAAAAGCATAACCCCACAGCACTAGAAATAGTTAGGTGAATTATTGCAATGCCGATTACTTGAAGTACACCAGGTGGCATCCATATTAGTGGGTAGACTGTGTAAAGCCAGGAGAAACTGTAAAGATTAAAGATAACTCCAAAAAATATCCACCACTGTATATTTTTTTTAAGCGAAAAGTTTTTAGCTAATGACGTGCTAAGAAAATAGTAGAGCAGTCCTACTGTTATGAGTGTGTAGCTATACGGGAGGAGAGTGTCAACCATGAAGAAAGTGTAACATCCTCAGCCCTCACCTTTAGAGAAAGCCCAACTTCTTCAAATAGTGTAGGGATATCAATCGTTTTAAATACTTCTTTGATATTTGAAATAGCAAATTTTCGTTTATGAGCAAATCCAGCGTGAATGAGTTTAAAGAACATGTCTTCGTGGTACCGGTTTAGGAAATTTGTTCGTGAAATATTTTTTATTTGAAGGACCGCAGAGTCCACATTTGGTGCAGGGTTGAAACTCCCACGAGATACCCTATAGTACACTTTTGGTTCTCCGTAGACTTTTACGGAAAGAGAAAGGAGAGATTCTTTACCATCACGTGCGCATGCTCTCTCTGCTACTTCTTTTTGTACGAGAACAACCATAGTTTTTGGTTGATGAATATGAGAAAGATATTTTGAAAGAATCGCACCTGTTATGTAGTAGGGAATGTTGGCTATTAGACTGTAGCCATTAGACCGTAGACCGTAGCTTTTGGGGTCGAACTCCAACGCGTCACCTTCGACGAGAGTTAGCTGTTTGCTTGAAATTTCTTCTGCAAATGTTTCGTGAAGGAGTGGAATAAGTTCTCTGTCCTTTTCGAGTGCAATAACATGAGCCCCGGTTTCAAGGAGACCTTTTGTGAGAAACCCTTTTCCTGGGCCAATTTCAAAAAGAGTATCAATGGGTGTTATTTCCCCTGCCTCAATAATAGCCATACGTGCAGGAATAGACGTGAGAAAGTTTTGTCCTAGAGATTTTTTAGGCAACATACGATTATATTCTAAGTATTATGTTACTCTACCATACTTATAGAATTGACTATATACCTTAAAAGGAGTAGTCTCACAAAAGAGCATTACGATTGTGTAGTGTATTTTATGTGAGGGTTCCTATCATGGTCTCTGTTACTGAGAATGCATATATGATTCTGCGATGGGCAACTATTATTTTTGTTCTAGCCTTTGTCTGGTATATGTTTTTCCGGATACGGTTTCTTGAAAAAAAATTACCAGAAGAACAAAAGTCTTTTGTTGTAAAAAGTTGTTTAATCCCCGTGCTCAATACCATTGTTATCATCTTCTGTTTTAGTATCCCTTTCGTAGAGCGAGTTTCAGAATCTGATGATACTCTTAGGTTGGTTCTCGTGGCGTTAACAATGCTCTCTTTTCTTTTTATGGTTGTTACCTTTATACGAGTTGAACAAAAAAATTCAACGTAAATTCATAAAACGCACCAAGAGGTGCGTTTTTTAAATGTACACCACACCACCCCCTGATTCTTTGTAATATAAATCATTGTGAAGTGCTATATCGTCATCGATGTCTTGCAGGAATTCACTCGGTGCGTTAATTTGTTTTTGGCCAAAGATGGTACGAAGTTCTGCGTAACTTAAATATAAATTTTTACGAGCACGAGTAACTGCTACATAAAAGAGACGTCTCTCCTCCTCCTCCTCTTCTTTACTACGTTTGCGGTTGCCAATATTTTTATGCGGGAATAAGTCTTGCTCAAGACCAACGACAAAGACATGATCAAATTCTAATCCTTTGCTTGCATGTACCGTCATAAGTCTGACCCCTTTCTTTTCTTTCGTGTCATTATCTTGGTCTGACTGAAGAGATGTTTCTTCGAGGAATTGAGTAAGTGCATCAAGCCCTGACGTGCCGTCGTATCTAATCGTAAGCGATACAAGTTCACGAGCGTTCTCAAGACGTTCTCTATCTTCAGAAGAGCCTTCAAGCATTTCCTTTTCCATACCACCGTCAACAATGATCATTTGTATAACATGTGAGAGTGGTTCAGTTTCAAGTGTCATCATGATTTTATCAAGAAACTCATATACTTCCCCTATCTTTTGAGCAGCTTTTGCTGGAATATCTTCGCCGGCAAAAATTTTTGCAATAGTGACTTTCCCAATACCGCGTTTTGGAGTATCGAATACTCGACGGAGATCGGGCTGAGATGATCTGTTAAGTGCAGCACGAAGATAACTTAACACATCTTTAATTTCTTTTCGTTCAAAAAATTTTGTGCCAAGAAGATTATACGTAACATTTTCTTTTAGAAACCCTTCTTCTAAGATTCGTGACTGAAAGTTAGCTCTATAGAGCACCGCTATCTGTGTTGGGTCCTGTCCTTCTTCAATGAGAGTTTTACATCTTCTGGCGATCTGCTCAGCCTCTGCCCCCTCGTCCCAGCACGGGGTGACCTCAATCTTATCTCCCTCACTTTGGGATGTGAAAAGATTTTTTTCTGTGCGGACGGTATTTTTTTTAATCGCTTTATTGGCAAGAGCTAAGATATTCCCAGTTGAACGGTAGTTTTCTTCAAGTAATACAGTGTGAGCGCCTTCGAAATCTTTTTCGAAGTTAAGAATGTTTCTGATATTTGCACCACGCCAAGAATAAATATTTTGATCTGTGTCGCCAACAACACATATGTTATTTTTTTCAGGATTAACAAGGAGTTTTATAAATGCATATTGTGCACCATTTGTATCTTGGTACTCATCAACATGAATATAGGTAAATCTTTTTTGGTAGAACTCTCTAATTGTCTGATAGTCCTCAAGCATATGTACGGTCTTTACAATGAGGTCATCAAAATCTACGGCCTTCTGGCGCTTCAGTTCTTCTTCATAGATTCTCCATACTGATGCGACGATGTCCATCTGGGCAGTAGCTACCTTTTTAAGGTAGTCAGTTTGGCTTACGAAATCACTTTTCTCTCGACTGATGATTGAACGGATTTTTGAAGGGTCATTTATTTTTGGATCTAAAGAGAGCTGTTCGACTGCACGTTTAATGATTGAAAGAGAGTCAGCAGAATCTAAAATAGTTGGATGACGAAGTAATCCAAGAGCTTGTGATTGCTCTGATAGCATCATAAGTCCAAGCGAATGGAATGTCTTAATGATTGGTGTTGGGTGATATGGGTTTTCTTTTTCTATAATGTGTTCTTCCTCAAGACGTCCAACGATTCTTTCGCGCATTTCTTTTGCAGCTTTGTTAGTAAAGGTGACTGCCAAAATATTTCTAGGGTCTGTTCCTCTTTTTATGATGTTCACGATGCGCTCGGTGAGCGTTTTTGTTTTACCAGCACCTGCTCCTGCAATAATGAGAAGTGGTCCCTCGGTATGAGAGACTGCATCACACTGTGCTGGATTAAGTGTAACTGAAGGGGTGCCGACATACGATTCATTCATAAGAATGTAGTGTACCATGATGAGATTTGTAGCTATAATTGGTTTTTGTTTAGAAATAGTTAGCAAAAAAAGCGGCCAAAGCCGCTTTTAAGATAGTGTGTGCTAAAAATTATCCATGAAATGCCTTGATTATTTTTGTACGAGCTCCATGAAATAATTCTTCGTAATTAGGGACGAGGTGCTTTAGTGTTGTGTAGTAGAATTCCTCTCCCATGTTAGCTGATGCTTGGAGCGCCTCAAATTGTTTTTCTCCAATTGCATCTAATATATCAAGAAGGAACTGTTTTTGAATTGTTTTAGAAACCTCAATGAGAATCTCTTCTCTCTCATCTTCAGGAAGATCTTGTAATTTAAAGTCCACAATAAGTTGGTTGTATATTTCTTGAAAGTTCATGGTGTGGCTATATTGTTCTTAGTTTAATTCTCCTCTCATCTTCATCTGCCTCGGCTGTAATCTTACGTACCACTTCATAGAACTGTCGAACAGTCATCCCGCTAAAGTAGCGGACACCCTTTTCATACTTACCAGAATTTGAAGCTGATCCAACTGCCTCTATAATTATTTGTAATTTTTTAAGCATATCTGCAACTTCACGCTGTTGTTTTTCTGATAAACCACTATTTGCTCCTTCGATGTCATATACATCTTCACAGAGGAGATTAGCGACCCTGTCTTTTGCAGAAGGATTGTTAGGGCCAATTGCAAATGCAGGAGCGTACGTTTTAATAAAATCATCAAATGATTTTGGTTTTGGACCATTAAAATCTGCTAAGAATTGTCTAGGTACATTTTCATCTAGTGTTGTTCTCCATGAAAGTTTATTGATTTCATCCGCTAGCGTCCTTCCTTTTTGTTGCTTTGGTTCGGTAGAAGTTGTGCCTTTCTCTAGAGAATTTTTAGTACCTTGAATCCCTCCAGCAAGAATCCCAAGAACCCCATTTTTTGAAGAAGGGAATCTAGAAATTAATGTCATAAGATTTCCAACTATCCTTTGTTTACCTTTTACATCTTCAGTCGAAAGTGTTTTAGTAGGATTCTCAATTGTGATCGCTTGCGGTTCTGTTACAACTGAATTCACGCTACCACTATTATCTTGTGCGGGCTGTATGTCACTTTTTTGTGTTGCAACTTTCTCCTCTTCCCCTGTTAACTCTTGTATCCTGCTATGAAATGTTGACTGCTCTGTGTGTTTTTCTAAAGCAACATTTGTGAGTGCATGCATTTTTTCATTTAAGAGTTCGATTCGTGCACGTAGTAACTTAGCTTCACCGTGAGGATTGCCAAGCGCAACACCTTGTGAGAGGTCAGCGTATACATCTCTCCATTTCTTTTCAAGCATGTCACGTTCTTTAGTAAGGCGAAGAAGAAACTCCCTCGAAGTCTCACCTTCTAACTGCGTAAGCTCAGGAAAAGGAGAGGCTATATCTTCACCATAGATATGCGGTTTAAGGACATTGTTAGAAGTAAACTCATTTAACACAGTGTCGGTAGTTTGTGGTTGTTCGCTTCTTGTCTCTTGTGCTTTAGCCTGAGAGGTTACTTGTTGTTTTGTAACTGTTTCTAAAGGTGTTGGCTGTGTGCTTGTAGATTGTGGCTCACTTTCTACAACAGGTGAAATAGAGATATCTTCTCCTTGCGCACCACTTTCATGAGTAAGAGGAGAAGGCTCTGTATCGTATGAAGTTGTAGAAAACATATCATCCTTTGAAGCATGTTTATCAACAAAAGTTCTTGATAAAAAAGCAGGAGGCTTAAGTGAGAATTTTTCTGTTTCAGCAAGTAACTCAGATTGGGATATGCTCTCATTAAGGAGTTCTAGTGCAGTGGTTGCCTTCTCTTCAAGTGTTGAAAGATCTCTGTAAAGCTTTTCAATATTTTTAGAATCTGTATTCTTTGCAAATGCCTCGATTTTATCCATTTCTAATAACCAACTCAGTTCGTCGCGTAAAGAAAAAATTTCCAGATGTAGCGGTGTTGTTTCTGCGGCATTAGTTTGTAAGTGCTCTACCTCATTAGTGAGTTTACGGTATGCCGATTGTGCTGCAAATGCAACTTTTAAGCGCTCCATCTCCTCCTGTTGTTGGAGTGATTCACGTTTAAGTCGTTGTGCAGAAGCGAGCACTTCCTGCAGTATGCTTGAGAGATCATCTTCCACTTCGGATAACTTTGGTTCAATATCATCTAGTACAAAATCCTTCTCGCCTATTTTATTCTGTAACAATTCAAGATTTTTGATACAAGAATCTATTTTCTTTGCATCGTGAGGATTTGAAACACCCTTACGCAAGTAGGTGGCATCAACTAACGACACTTCAATTTTTCCAAGAAGTCTTTCTTTTGCCTGAGCATTTTTTATTGCAGCTTCAGATGGACTGTTTTTTGGTGGACGTATTTCCCCGTCAACTGACATTCTAGGAAAAAGAGGTTGCCTTTTTTTATTCTGAAAACCAACAGTACTCCTAAAAACACCAGGATCATGAGTCTTGTTGTGTGAAGTTGAAATCCCCTCTTGTTCGTTAGCAAGTGCTTCTGTCATAACTATACTCAGTATACTTTATTTTATAAGACTTTTAGTCAACTTCTCCACATATTTCTAGGATACTTTTTCTTGTGTGATGGTCCTTATTTTGATATGATAATGGGACACTCTTTGACAGAGAAAATTCTTGACAGAATCTACATTAAGGGTACTAAGATGTATATTCTCTCACAGTAGTAGTTTGTAAAATAATTACTGTTTCTAACTCCTAATCCTATTGTAGTAGCTACTAAAAAACACTGGAAATCAGTGTCACATACTGTTCTCATTGCGCTTTGTCTTGTTGCTGTAGCGCGTCCACTTTTGGTACATGCAGGTACACTTGCGGTGCTTACAGAAAAATTTAAATCAATGTTTGTTTCAGAAGCGCTCGACGATGAACAAACTCTTGCAACATCTCAGACGATGGTGCTGTTTAAGCCTGTTATTGTTGATGGAACATCTTCTACTGCAGCAGAAGAAAGTCAAGATGTTACGAAGGATGCACTTCAAGCAGTTTCGGGCCCACTGAGAGTTTCAACTGAAGATATTGATTTCCCTACCACTGATAAGATCAGTGTCTATGAAGTAAAGAAAGGTGACACATTAAACGGTATTGCAAAGCTTTTCGGTGTTTCTGTAAATACTATTGTGTGGGCAAATGATCTAAAATCTAGAACTGCAGTAAAGGGTGATACGCTTATCATTCTCCCAATTACAGGAATTAAGCACACTGTTAAGAAAGGAGAAACGATTACAACGATTGCGAAGAAGTATCGAGCTGATGATCAAGATGTTGCAAGCTATAACGGGCTTGCTGTTAATGCATCACTTGAAGTAGGTGATACTATTTTAGTTCCAGATGGTGAAATTGAAGTTGTTCAACCTGTGAAGCCTAAAACAACGACTACTTCAAGAATTCTTAACTCATATACCTACTCTGCTCCGAGTGGATTCCTCATTCGACCAATTTCTGGAGGAAGAAAATCCCAAGGAATCCACGGGCATAATGGTGTTGATCTAGCGTCTTCCATAGGCACACCAGTTTATGCAGCAGCTGGAGGAACTGTTATTGCAGCAAGAATGGGTGGATATAACGGAGGATACGGTAACATGATTATTATTTCTCATGCAAATGGTATTCAGACAGTGTATGCTCACCTAAATGCAATTTATATTTCTCAAGGGCAAACAGTTACTCAAGGGCAGACTATTGGAGAGTTAGGAAATACTGGAAAATCAACTGGCCCTCACCTCCACTTCGAAGTTCGTGGAGCAAAAAATCCTTTCTAAATTATTTCATCTGCTGGGTTGCCTCAAATTTTTACTTCTGTAATGTGCTAGATGTACATTTAGTCGTAAAAATGTGAGATGACTTGCATCTAAAGCAATTTAAAAGGGATTTTAAAAATTACTCTAAACAGACTGTAGATATTAGTCAGTAGACTGTAGCGAAATAAGGGGATGACCGAAGGTCATCCCCTTATTTCTTATATGTATTAACACGCTACAGCCTATCTTGATATAACTTTGGTCGGTATTGAAATGCTTCAAGTATATCTGATTCATTTACATCATCACTTCCCCTGTAG
>CAZEXZ010000002.1:9740-24298 GCA_964516655.1 uncultured Candidatus Saccharibacteria bacterium
GTATTGAAATGCTTCAAGTATATCTGATTCATTTACATCATCACTTCCCCTGTAGTCAGCAATAGTACGAGCAAGTCGTAGCACTCTGTGATATGCGCGAGGAGAAAGCACTGAGGAGGTCGCAAGTTTTTTCATAAGCTCTGCACATGGTTCGTTGAGAATGACATGTACTTCAATATCTTTTGATTTCATATCTTTATTTTTAGAAAGGAGCATATTACCTTTTTCTTTAAATCTCTTTTGGGCAAAGGCGCGCGCTTTCGCAACTCTCTCACGAACAGAGTCGCTCCCCTCTCCTTCCTTTTCTCCAGCTAATGTATCATAATCAATATGAAGTACAGGTACCCACATATCAATTCTGTCCATGATTGGGCCTGATAATTTTCGAGCGTACCTATCTATGTCGGATGCTTTACAGATGCATCGTTTTAATTTGCTCCCCATAAAGCCACACGGACATGGATTCATTGAAGCAATGAGGGTGCATGATGCAGGAAAGGTAAATGAACCTTTTGCACGTGACACCGTAATATGACCTTCTTCTAATGGTTCGCGTAAAGATTCAATAACCTTTTTATCAAATTCCGGAAACTCATCTAAGAAAAGAACACCACGGTGAGCAAGTGTTACCTCGCCTGGCCGAGGATTAGTACCACCTCCAACGAGTGAAACATGTGATGACGTGTGGTGAGGACTTCGCAATGGTGGGTTTGTGATGAGTGTGACATCTTTACTCGCAAGAGAATGAATACGAGTTACCTCAAGTGCCTCATCATTTGTAAGTGGAGGAAGTATTCCAGTAAATGCACGGGCAAGCATTGTCTTCCCTGTTCCAGGTGGACCGTAAAGAGCGATGTTGTGTCCACCTGCTGCTGCAATTTCAAGGGCACGTTTTGCAGTTGCCTGACCTTTAATATCCTTAAAGTCTAAAAAGAAATCTGGTAATGTGTGGGTTATTTCTGTTTTTACTTGCTTGGCAATTTCTGAAATAACGGTTGTATTTTGGAGAGTGCCCCCTAGATGAAGAACTATATCAGTTAGTGATTTACATCCATACACCACAAGCCCATCAATAAGAGCCGCCTCTTCTTTGTTGGCATATGGCACATATAATGCATGAGCACCTTGTGCTTTTGCATACTCAGCAATAACGAGAATCCCTCTCATGGGTAGAATCTCCCCAGTTAAGGATAACTCCCCAACGAACCATCCTATGTCTTTTGGAATTGAAAGTTGTTTAGATGCGGCAAGATATGAGAGTGCAATAGGTACATCAAAATGTGACCCCTCTTTTTTTATATTTGCAGGAGATAAAGAAACAATCACCTTGTGATTTTCTGTTTTAGGATTTTTAGCTCCGCTGTTTTTTAGCGCAGCAATAACTCTATCTTTGCTTTCATCAATTGCTTTATCTGGTAATCCAACAATAGAAAAAGAATAGAGACCTGAAGAAACGTCGACTTCAACAGTAACCTTGGATGCCTGAAGTCCAACAATATGCGCCGAATGGGTTACAGCAACACTCATTAGCGAAGTATAGCATTCCGAAGAGAAAGTATACCTTCTGGTGTTTTAGAGATGAGTACAGCTTTATCACCGACGAAAGCATAGATAACAGTCTCACCGTCCTTTTTATAGATTCTCATGTTTTGATTATCAAGTGTAAGATCACTGAATACCGAATCTTCTGCTACGGGTGTTGTTGTTCCAGTGGTTGCTTGGTTTTCTTTTAGGGTCACTTTTGTTTTTTGGGTAGTCGTACTATTTTCTGGAGTACTTGTTGCTTCTGTGGTTGTAGCAGTTACTGGCGCTTTTAGGGGTGCCGGATCTTTAAAAAGTGCAGCAAGTTCATGTATGTACATGTTCTCATTTCTGGTCATATATGCAAAAACAGGAGAGTAGTTGTTAACCATTAGTATATATCCTGTCTCTTTCTTTTCGACCTGTGATATATATCTCCCAATTTCTGATCCAAGGGTTGGTGAAAGTTTTATGAGGTCCGCCGTTACTTTTGGAACATCATTTTTATTTATCTCAAGAGGTTTTGCTGATGGAGGTAGTAATGAGTCGGTAAAGTAATAGTATGCAACAGCGCCAATCCCAATGATAGAAGTTACTAGGAGTATTACAAGTATGATAATAAACCAAGGGAGTTTTTTTTGAGGCACTCCTTCAGTTGGTGGACTATTTTGTTTTGATACAGCTTGAATTTCGGCAAGCGAAGCTTCCTTTCTGCGTATCTCATCTGCGATATCATGTTCGAAGGTGTCAACTTTTAGTGTCATGTGTCTAGTATATAGGGGTTGGGTGATGTGAGCTAGTGAATAGGCCCAAGATAGTTCAGTGGGTAGTTCGATACTAGTCGATCATAGCCACTAAAAAAGAGTAACCATCTAGTTACTCTTTTTTAGTGGCTATCGTAGTACTTTATTTTCTGTCCTCCTCGCCTCCTGTGTAAATGCCTAGATCTTCATCTGAATATTCTGTGCGAACTGTTTTCTTAGCACCATCACGAACTTTTGACTTCTTTGGTGCAGGACGGCGAACACGATATCCCATTAAGAATTTTTCTGGATGGTCGCACATGTCAATAAAGTCTTCACACGCTTCACGGAGTTTTGTTGAAGATGATCGTCCGAATGAAATAACTTCAACTTGAACACCAAAGTGCTCTTTAAGAAAGTTTACAAGTGGAACAAAGTCCCCGTCTCCTGTTGCAAGAACAATAGTATCAACTTTTGGTGCAATACGAATTGCATCCACCGCCATACCAACATCCCAGTCAGCTTTTTTTGCGCCTCCGTAGAATATTTGGAGGTCTTTTGTTTTTGTTTCAATTCCTAGCTTTGTAAGCGCCTCAAAGAATTGTGTTTCATCCCCTGCTTCTGTTGTAATAACGTATGCAAGAGCACGAATGAGCTTACGTTTTCCTGTTACGGTTTCCATAATGGCACCGAAGTTAACTTTCGTGTTGTAAAGGTTTTTTGCACTGTGATACAAATTTTGTGTATCAATAAAAATCGCGACACGCTGATCGCTGTGTTTTATGACTGTCATATATAGAATGTAGAGAGCGGATAGTTGAAGGTTATAAATGAAAATTACAACACGACGCTATATACTCTTTTTAAATATTAAAATAAGAAACTATAGTTAGTATACTGTACAAACATGTAACTCAATTTTATTTCTGTAGATAAGCGCCACCCGTAGGGTGGCGCTTATCTTGTAAAAAATCCAATTACTTAAGTCCAAGCTTTGTAACGAGAGCAGTGTATCGCTTCTTGTTGTTAGCTTCGAGGTACTTAAGATGGGCACGGCGATCAGCTACCATTTGGATAAGTCCACGTCGTGAGTGGTTATCTTTAGCGTGGACCTTTAGGTGTCCAGTGAGTTCAGTGATTTTCTTGCTCAAAAGAGATACCTGAACCTCAGGAGATCCAGTATCTTTAGCATGAATTTGAACGTTTTTGATGGCTGTTGCCTTTTTTCGAGGAGTAAGCATATAAAATAAGTATTTAATAACTATTGACATAGTATAGCACACATTTTATAAAATTGCAACCCCCGCACACCATGCTTTATCTAGGTGTTATTTCGTGTCGTTCGATGGCAAATCAATGATATTAATAAAAATTTAGAAAATAAAATATGTGTACAGGTCTTAAATTCAGGAGTCTTTTACAAAAAAAAGAACGCAGACCATGGAAATTTCAAATGAATCTACGTTTTTTTGATGCCTAACATTGCAATGGGTCAAGACAGACAACCTGACTCAATGATGCTGGGGATTCGTAATATCGTACCTGTACTGGATACCAAAAACAATCAGGGATCACACTTTCCTCATCCAGATTTTCAGCTTCAACATGTTCAGGTAGATTTCGATTAAATGTAATAATTGTCGCAACCAATGCGGTGTGACCTAGTTCATTATTTTTCTTGAAAACAGCACGAAGGGTTACCTCTTGAACTTTCCCAAGTTCGATGATTTCATTTTTTGAAACTAAAGAGGAGACTTCCCACTCTTCCCAAGAGCTAATATCAAATTTATGTTCCCATGCAGCTAGGTCACTTCTTCCAAATTTTTTCTGCCTACTCAATAATCCGATTGAGATAATTTCTTTGAAACTATCACTAATTTTTAAATGATTCATGTGCACTCCTTAATTTATTTGGACTACTTCCCGTATCCTATTCCAAATTAATAATTTGTCAACGTATAATGCAACGACATTAATGTATACTGTTTATTGTCTATCTTTATGTATAGCTAGCTAGTAGTTTATAAATGTCTTCACTTTTCTCCCTAAAACAAGATTTTTTGCAATATATCGAAATTGAAAAAGGTCGTAGCGCACTTACTGTGCGTAATTATGACCACTACCTTACTCGTTTCTTAGATTTTGCAAATAAACACTCTGGAGTTGAGTCCCCCGCTGATATAAATGAACCGATGATGCGCGAGTACCGTATTTATCTTAATCGTCATCCGTCGCGTGTTGCAAAAAAAGGACAAGCTCAAGAAACGCTCGATAAAAAAACACAGAACTACCACCTTATTGCACTTCGGGCATTTTTTAAGTACATTCGGAAAAAAGGTATTCATGGATATGATCCAGAGCGGATAGAGTTAGCTAAGACTCAGCAACGAGAACTTGATCTCATTTCTGAACGAGAGCTCATCAACCTCCTTTCTGCACCTGATATTTCTACTATTGGTGGTTTACGGGATAAAGCAATACTTGAGCTGTTTTTTTCAACGGGACTCCGAGTCTCTGAGCTGTGCTCATTAGACAGAGATACAGATCTCACGACTGGAGAAATATCTGTACGAGGAAAGGGCGGAAAGATTCGTGTGGTATTCGTCTCCGGGTCTGCTCTTATTGCTGTTCGCGCATATCTTAAAAGTCGAGTTGATATTGATGAAGCTATGTTTATTGACCACTCCCCTCGTGCCCATGCTCGCATGGTAAAAGAAGAATCTGTAAGATTAACACCGCGTTCAGTCGAACGAATTGTAGAAAAATATGCAGAACGAGCTGGAATTTCAAAAAAATGTACACCACACGTACTTCGTCACTCATTTGCGACCGATCTTTTATATAATGGTGCAGATCTTCGTACGGTACAGCTGATGTTAGGTCACGCTTCCATTGCCACAACTCAAATTTATACGAATGTCACCAATAAATTCCTTCGTGACCAGTATGAGAAATTTCATGGGAAGAAGAATAAAGAAGAGTAGTTTAATTGCCTATTTATATTTTTGTATAACGAGGTATGCTGAAAGCGCGTGCTGCAGATAGTCTATTTGAATCATTGAATCTTTTTGTCGCGCAGGTATTCCACCGAAGGAAGCTATTGCAAAACCATTTAAAATATCAATAGCATTTATTTGTATTGTGTTAAATGGTTTAGATGCATCACGGATTCCGTCGTGAAGATTTTTACACACTGTTATCGGGCTACATGCGGTATTACCAAGTGAAAGTAATGAAAAGAGTGTACCTAACCCTTCTATTCTTACCGCAAATGATGAAGCATCTAATGGGTCATCTGTATCATCTGACGAATCTGTTCTTAGAGTGTCCGGATCTTCTTTTGTAAAGGTTCCATATAGCGGACTACCCTTTTCAGTTATTTTTAATGAAAGTGCTTGGTTTGCTGAATGTGTAAGGTACTCGCGTTCCTTTTGTGACAGTGCTTCCCCAGTAACTCTATGTAACTCCTGTAGACCTAACCAGAACCAATGATGTAATTTGTAATCTTTTGTTGTGGTAAGCCTGGCAAGGATCTCGTCCCTAAGGAGTTTTGCTTTTTGTAAGTAGCTTATATCACCTGTTGCGTTATAAAGTGCACTCCACGCAAGGAGTACTTGTCCCTCCTGGTATCTCTTACTAATAGGATCGGTTTGTGGTGGAAAGATAAGTGTATTTTTATGAAATGTGGCTGAAAGATATTTTTCAAACAGTATCATCTTTTGAAGATACACCTGCTTTTCGTCGGATGTAATCCCGTCTAATTGCATACCAGCGTTTAGTGCAAGTATGGTAAAAGCATTAGCACCAAGCGTCGGTAGATCAGTGCTAATAGTGAGACAAACAGGTGAATTTTTTATGTATGGTTCACACAATGATTGGTGGCTCATTAGGTACGCGAGTGAGTTTCGAATATTTTTTATAAAAAAAGAAGTGAGGATTTGATGGTCGTGAAGATATGACGCAAGTACGTACGTAGTTGCGGCGTGTCGAATAAGATCATAGGAATACCCTGTAAAATTATCTTTTGGGTAGTAAACATAATCATATGCACCGTTTGTTTGTGTGTGTCGATATACGTATATAAGAATACCCGGTATCTTTGGTTCCAAAAGGAACTGAAAACATAGTGCACATATAAGTACAACTACTAAGTACTTCCATTTTTTGAGAATTTTTTCTGTACGGTTCTTTAGCTTTCTCAGTTGAGACATGAGTAAAAGTATAACGTATAAAACGCGAGGTCGTGTGAGAAAATATCTTGACAAAATAATAATTTGTAGTGTATAGTCAGTACAGAGCTTGCATCGGCACCTTTTCTTCTTATGAGGATTTAATCATGAAAATTGTTCAAGTGATTATTTTCGTGATTGGGTGTTTCCTGTCTGCGCAGTTATGCGTAGCTGGTGAAACAACACACGAATTTAAAAAAAATGGATTTACGATAGACATGCCAAGTGTTCCTACTTTATATTGTGATAAAAGTCTGGTTGATAATCCACCAGAACCTACCCCTACTAAGACATTTGGAGAAATTTGTAAGAACCGAGTCAACAGTGATTTGTTTGTTCAAGTTGGTTGGAGTGTTAGAGCTAATGACAATACAGACCTGTCACTTTTGTTGGCTCGTAAAATCGTATGGATTAGCACAAATCAGGTACTAAATTATAATTTAGTGTGTAATAACCGCACTGGTATCGAGTTTGCTGTTGGTTCTCCTTTTTATCCCAATGGTCAAAACTTTAATTCCACTGCATTCTCTTGCAAAGTGTCTGTTGCTGGAGGTGCATCATTTACTATTATCTATTATCTTTTTTCAATTAGCAGAATTCCAGAGAATGTTGTTCATTGGATTACTATCAGCGATGCTAATAGTCCAGGCACAGCAACGGTCAATAAAATGATAGAGATTGCAAAAGGAATTCAAAAAATACAAGTAAAGGATTAAATTGAATTCGGTGTATTCTATGAAAACATAAGAGTCAGACTGCATCTGTGGTCTGGCTCTTTATTATTTGTGTCCAAAGGTGGATAAGAACTTGAATCTTACAGTTATTCAGAGTGTATAATGAGTACATTATGAACGACACCACACAAGAGGGATTTTTTGGTATAAACAAAAAAGTTTTAGTATTTTTTATTAGCGTAATGATTGTTGCTGGAATTTTAGGTATATTTACTCTTTATCGTTTAGTTATTCAAAAAAATGATGCAGCTAAGATGAACGTGCCAACTGTAACCACAGTGACACCTGTGCCTAGTTCTGGTTTTTTTCACACATTTGAAAAGTATGGTTTTTCTCTAGATATACCAAAAAGTCTTTTTACAGGTGTTACGTGTTATCCGGATTTTATGCGCACACCTTCGACTGCTAAAAGTGGTGGAACATACGGTAGTTTTTGTAATAATTCTATTACAGATAAGCCATATATTCGCGTAGGATGGAAAGAAAAAAATCTTGATAATACTACGTTTTCACTTAAAGTTGCATCTGACTTAGTGTATATGTATTTTGGTCCAAATAAAAAATTCACTTCTGTGTGTGATAACCACACTGGTATTGCAGTAACGGTTGACGCAGGATTTAGCTCTCGAGCATTTTCATGTGCAATAACCGTTGATGGTAAAAATACTTTCACGGCTGTCTATTATATTTTTTATATCGGAAAGCAGCCTGATGTAACAAATTGGATAACAGTGAGCGATCCTTCATTGCGTGGAAGTGCAACATCCGAAAATATGATTGAACTTGCTAAAGGGATTAAGATTGTCAATGATACAAAGCAGTCATCATTTTTAAATACATTAATTGAAACTGCGTATGCAGGAGTGGATGATAATGCTGGAGGAGGAGGAGCCGGCGGTGGAAGTGATGGCGGTGGAGGAAGCTCCGGTCCTGATCTAAGTGATGGGTCTGGTGGAAATGTTTCTGATGGAAGTGGTAACAATGTAGGAACAGGAGGAGGTAGTTCAGATGCGAATGGCGGTGGAGGAAATGGTAACGGAGGTGGAATTCCTGTTGTAAACGGAGTATGTACCCCTACCCACAATAACTGTACTTCAGGAACTTTGGGGAATGTATATGAGAACTCATCAGTATTTGAATGGTGGTGTATGGGGTCAGGAGGTGGAACTGACATACTTTGTTCAGAGTCAAAACCTCTTCCTACAGGCTCACTTACTATTAGTCCACTTAGTTGCCAAATTGCTGTCGGTGCTTCAACATGTCCAGTATCAGCAACATGGTCAACAGCTAATCCTCGAGGAACTTCGGCGGTTACAACGAACATTCCTTCAGCGAATACTGTTTTATATAATGCAGATGCCGGAGGACCATCATCTGTTTCTGTTAAAGGGCCATCAACACAGTCATATTATTTATACAATAATGGCTCTCTACTCGATAGTAAAACAGTAACTGTATCTTGTGTTGCTGGAAGTTGGGATAGTACAAATGCTGTATGCGCTAACCCTCAAGTGGTAAGTGCTGTCGTTAAGAATTTGTATTACCCACCAGGAAAGATAGATTTGGTCTGTAGCGATTCGGATTCTTACAGTGTTTTAAAGGGAGGCTCCCCATTTGTCCCTGTGTCACCTTATAACGGTCCAAAATCAATTGCTGTGACCGCTGAAGATAACTATACGCTTAAATGTATACATGGTTCAGTCGAAGATCAGGTTGTACGTTTTTATGATGCTACACCAGATCCTGCAGTTGTGTCACTTCAAGTCTCCCCTATTACAATTGGGAAAGATGGGAAAATTGTTGCTTCATGGAAGACTAAATTCCCAACTAATGCCTGTTCACTTACAGCAAAAGTTGTGTGTGCTAATAATGCATGTACTGCTGCACAAAATGCATTCCAAACATCACTTAACACAGCTCTTCAAACTGAAAGAACTGACCAAAATGATCCAGCTACATCACGACTTGTAACAACTGCTGTGAAAACGGTTGCACCTGGACACTTAGATGTTGACTGGGTGGCACTTGGAAAAAAGACACTTCAGATAACCTACACAACTGATCTTATTTATGATTGCGGAGGAGGCAATAAAGAAACAAAAAGAATACAGGTTACAAAAAGTGACATACAGTAAATCTGTACTTCTATAACAAAAAACCTCCTCTATGGGAGGTTTTTTGTTGAAGTTGTTTGACACCAGCTAAATGTTATATTAGTGTTATGGTAGCAAGGCATTCGCCAAAGCATCCACAGTTCTTTAGGAGGTCGTTATGACCGAAACCACAATCGAGCCAACCGTACCCGTCAAAAAGCAGGAGCCGTTACAGGATCCATTCCTGAATACCTTGAGGAAGGAAAAAATCCAAGTCTCAATATATTTGGTGAATGGTATCAAACTAAAGTGTACTATTGAAGCTTTTGATCAGTATGTACTATTGCTTGCAGACAGAGTAACTCAGATGGTGTATAAGCATGCTATCTCCACGATTGTGCCAGACAGACCGGTTGAGTATTCTTGAAATTGTTTGTCCACTTTGCTGGCGTCACTTTTTTATATAGTGTTTCAAATAGTACCAGCACACACATTTGTGGGCTGGTTTTTTAATGAAATAGCATGTTTGGTATACTACACAGTATGAAAATTATATCCTTTAATGTAAACGGTATTCGTGCATCGCATAAAAAAGGTGCACTACAGGAATTATTTAAGCTAGGTGCTGATATTATTGGAATTCAAGAAACAAAATCGACCCCCGAACAATTAACAGAAGAAATCCTTTCCCCTACTGGTTATTTTTCATACTTTGATAGTTCAAAGGAGCGTAAGGGATATTCCGGAGTTGCTGTGTACACGAAAGTAAAACCAGAATCTGTGTTATATGGATTAGGTAAAACTGAATATGATGTAGAAGGAAGATGCTTAACGCTTATCTATAAAGATTTCGCGTTTGTAACCGCCTACTTCCCAAATGGTGGACGTGACGAAGATCATTTTCAGTTTAAGTTACGTTATTATGATTTATTCTTGGAGCATGTTGTAATGCTTGAGAAAAAATATAAGAATGTCATTTTCTGCGGAGACCTTAATGTTGCACATTGTGAGATTGATATTGCGCGACCAAAAGAAAATGCAAATCAAATAGGGTTCCTCCCTATTGAGCGAGCGTGGGTAGATAGAGTTATTGACGCTGGCTTTATTGATACGTTTAGAACATCTCATCCAAATGAAATTAGATATAGTTGGTGGGATCAAAAAAGCGGCGCGCGTGCTCGTAATGTGGGCTGGAGAATCGATTATATTTTTGTAAGTAAAAAACTTGCAGATAAGTATTCCAACGCCACCATTATGGATGACTTTTTAGGAAGGGATCATGCACCGGTTGTTGTAGATTGTCTTCTTTAAGAAAAGCCTAACAAAAAATCCTCTCGATAAGAGAGGATTTTTTTGTTAGTTAATTAAACAGTGAAATAAAGTTTTCTATTTTTTCTTTGATAGCTTCTCTGAATGTTTTTACTTCAGCAGTTTTAAGCTCTTTAGAAGCTGGTTCAGCCATCATCATTTTTGCTTCAACCTTAACATCTCCAGGGTTTTGTTTAGAAAGAGGTTGTTCTGGTTCATTTTGACTCTGTTCTAATTTTCGACATGCATTCACATCATCATCAAAGTTCTGCCATGCAATTTTTCGAGCAAGAGTAAGATCATTTTGTGCCTTCTTCACATCATCCTTATACGTATCTACTGATAACTTAATTGCATCTTTCTTTTCATCGGGTTCATCTAGTGCAACTGCAGCTTTTTCCTGATTTTTTCTATCAGTAAGTGCATTACTCATTGCAGTGTTATATGTTGTTCGTGATGCAGCTATTGCAGAATCACGACGCTCAATAGCCTCTTGTGAACATACCGTAAAAGATTTTTTTGAAGGAAGAGCCCTTTCAGTGCTTGAAGCTGTGACTGAGCTCTCCTCTGTTGAGGAAGCAGTTGAAGTGGCATCTTCAGCAAAAGCAAAAGATGGTAGTACAAGAGAAAGGAGGAGAAAAAGATGAAGTGTATTTTTTTTCATAGAGGTTTAGTAAAAGATATACATAGAGTATAGGTGATGGAATCTAGACATTAAAAAGTGTAATTTTTAAGACTATCCTGGTAGTCTTCGTTGTTGATTGCAGTTTCAAATGCTTCAACTTGTTTGTCTACTTCATAGTAAGGGTTACTCTGGTTTCTTTTTGCTTCCTCGTTAGTGAGTATGTAGTTAGGAAGCACGGCAATGATAATTGCTGTGAGTGTAACCATTTGTGAAATTGCCAACCATCTATACGGGGAACGTACCGCACGTCCCTCTTTAAGTTTTTGTTGCTCTGGTATTTGAGAAAGTATTGCTTGAAAATAGGTTTCTGACGGCGATACGTTCTCCTTATACATGATTAAGGCTTTTTCGATATTTGATTGAGTGGTTTGATTAATTTGTTTCATGGAGATGTGTTGTAAGAATACGAAGTTTTTTGAGCGCACGTTCTTTTATTTTTCGAATGTACGCCTCTTCTTTTTCTAATACGTCACTTATTTCCTTGTAACTTAACTCCGAGTAGAAAAACAAACGCAATACTTCTTGCTCATCGCTTGTAAGTGAAGGAAGATAGGTATCAATTGTTGCAGCAAGATTCTTGATATGTGCTTCGTCAAGAATTTTTGAAGCATCATCGTTGTCATTTTCTAGGAGAGTCTCATCAAACGTTTCAAACGTTTTTTTCTCACTGTGGTTGATGAGGAGCCTTTTTGCAATTGTAAAAAGATATGCAAGTGGTGATTTCTCAGGTTCATATGATGCAAGCGCTTCATAGAATTTGAGAAATGTTTGCTGGCAAATATCAACTGCAAGCTCATTATCATGACATTTTGAAATGACGTATCTATACAAAGGGACATATAATGCTTGGTAGAGTGACCCAAAGGCTTCTACGTCGCCACTTTTTGCTTGTAATATAAGCTTTTTCAGTGCAATATGATCCCCTGTACCTACTATAACAGATGAGAAATTATTTTGTGACAGCATCGATACCAGGTAGTGTACCAGATGATAAGAAATCAAGCATCGCTCCTCCTCCAAGAGAGACGAAATTAAATTGCTGAAGTAACCCAAGTTTATGTGCAACTGTTACTGTGTCCCCTCCTCCAATATATGATGTGGCTTGAGCGTTTGCTAAATACGTTAGTATTTGTTCACTTCCATGAAGCCATCCCTTTTCATACAGTCCAAGTGGACCGTTTGCAATGACTGTATTTGAGACAGCAACAAGTTTATTTACCATGTCTACTGTTTCTTTTCCACAATCAACAATGACGCCATCTTTTGGAATTGATCTAATTGGTACATTGTCGCCATTTTCTAAAATAACATCAACTGGTGTTACGAGTAATGGGTTGTTAATAAAGTCTGCCGGGAGACGATACTGTGGGTCATATAGACTTTTGCCTATTTCAATTCCTTGTTCATACCAAATATTATGCACCATTGCTCCACCCACAAAAACTTTCACACCTTGATCAAGGTATTTTTTAATGAGCTCGAGTTTTGTTGCTATTTTTGCACCCCCAACAATAAGGAGCGCTGGGGCAACAGGCGTAAGAGCTTTGGTGAGATTTTCTAATTCTCGTTCAAATGTTGGACCAAAATAGGAAAGTTTTCGCTCAGCTAACGCAACAACACTGGCGTGTGTTCGGTGCGCAACAGAAAACGCATCATTTATAAAAATATCACCAAGTGTTGCAAATGAGTCTGCTAGTTCGGAGAGGTTTTCAGTTTCGCCTTTAAATAATCGAACATTTTCCAGAAGCATACCGTTACCTTCTGCTAATTCGTGCGAAGCTTTTTCCAAGTCTACAAAATCAAATGATGGGTTAAAAGTTATAAAAGGAAGGTTTTTTGTAACGTGTCTCGCAATAGTTTCTAAACTCTCTCCCTTTTCGCCAAAGTGTGAAAGAATAATTATCTTTACTCCTGCACTCGAGAGGTGTTGTAAGAAAGGTACACTCACTTCAAACCTGCTTGCGTCAGTAATTTGTCCATTGTTAAGTGGCATGTTCCAATCAACACGTACAATAACACGCTTACCTTTTAGTGTTCGTAAGTCTGGAGCACAATGATCTGACCATGAAGTATTCATATATATTCTGTTAATTACTCTGTTAAAAAATTACGACGCATACGATGCGTTTAAGATGTCTATAAATGAAGAAACTTCCTGAGAAGCTCTTCCAATTAAAAGTCCATCAACCCCACCTTCTTCCAAAAAGGTCTTTGAAGTATCGGTTGTGACAGCGCCACCGTACAAAATCTGAACTTTCTTTGCGTAATCGATTCCAGCAAGTGAAGCCAGCGCTCGTCTAATTGCGATAACTGCCTCAAAACATTCTGCTGCTGTTGCAGGCTCAGGAGCACCAATCGCCCACACGGGTTCGTATGCAACAATGAGTTCACTAAATAATTCTCGTTTAACATCAGCAAGTGTATGCTTGATATCATTTTCTAATTCTTCAAGATATTTTCCTTCTTTATCCCTTGTGTGTTCACCTAAACAAAATACAGTGGTCAGTTTAATGGAAAGTGATGCGAGAATTTTTTCTGCACGCTCTTCTTGTGTCTCTCCTCGAGCACGAACTTCACTATGTCCTACAATTGTAAACGATGCACCACCTGAAGATAGTTGTGTAGGTGTTGTCGCACCGGTTATTTGCCCTAAGAGGGTGCCATTGACTGTTTGAGCACCGATATATCCACGTTTTGCAAACGTATTAAGTGATGGGATAAAAATTTCAGGTACAGCTAAGTAGTACCCTTTTTTAGGAAATTTTGCTTTCATTGCTACAATCTTTTTTTCAAGTTGCTTAATGAACTTTATTCCTTCTTCTAAAGTCTTTGGTGTGGACTTCCAATTGCCAACAATTATTGGAGCTGTGCGTTTTATCATCAGATGAGTATAACATGCACGTATGTGTGTATATTCCACACGAAAGTCATAATTGTGTGCAGTATAAATGCTATACTATTAATTAGTATGATAGAGCCTTATTCTGTTTCAGAAGACACAAATACTGCGCATGATGTCGCGAGTACTGTTTTTAATGAGACACAGAATCAGAACAAAAATCAAGATGATTTTTCCGATATAGAAGACAGAGCGATCACTCCTCAAGTCACTGATTCATCGCCACACTCCCCTGGTATCCTTTCGCTTATCTTTGGTGGTATACATAGTTTTTTCTCCCGCCATAAAACATATACTGCATTATTATTTGTTGCAATATGTGCTATTGTTTTTTTTACTTTTTTTT
>CAZEXZ010000002.1:24308-30308 GCA_964516655.1 uncultured Candidatus Saccharibacteria bacterium
CAATATGTTAAAGTGTCCGGTCAAGTTGAAGCAACTAAAGACGCAGATCTTTCATTCCAGGTTGGAGGTCAGGTTTCATATGTTGGGGTTAAAGTTGGAGATACTGTTACTCAGGGTAAAATATTAGCGACGCTAACGGCTGGAGATGCTCAGGCGGTTGTTCTTCAGGCACAAGCCAATCTATCAAGTGCCCAAGCTGTACTTTCTCAGTTACAACATGGTGCAAGAAAAGAAGAAATAGCACTTAAAGAGCAGTCAGTTGAAAATACAAAAAATTCACTGAACGAATCATATAACGCACTACCAGATGTTATCCAAAACGTTGACGCTACAACAGCTGACGTAGTTAAAAATAAATTTTCCTCTCTTTTTGTTTCAAATAATAGTAGATATACACTTTCCTTTAGCTCTTGCGACCAGCGGCTTCAGGCAAGTATTGAGCAGAAACGCACTAGTCTCGAAGATACATTAGCGGATTTTCAAAAGCAAAGTTCCGTAGTATCAGCAATTTCTTCAACTGAAACTATTGATAAAGCGTTTGAATCTGCGTATCAGTCAGCATTACTAACGAATGATCTTGTTAGTTCTATTTCAAACCTCCTCCTCTCATCATGTAGCAGTTCTAATTATAATTTGGATGGGTATAGAGCTATTCTTTCTGGTACAAAAGTTACAATGACTGCGCTTTTCTCTGACATTACTCTTAAAAGAACTGCCTTACTAGCTTCCAAAAACGCGTATAACCAAGCTCTAAAAGATTTAGACCTTATAAATGCAGGAACAGATCCATATAAAATAAAAGCCCAGTCAGCCATTGTGGCACAAGCTAGAGCGCAACTTGCAAGTGCAGAATCTGGTCTTTCTAAAACTGTTCTTAAGGCTCCATTTGCAGGTATTGTGAATACCGTAAATCTTTCAGAAGGAGAGATAGCCATTGCAGGCAGGACTGTTTTTAATATAATTGCGGTCGACGGATATGAAATTGAAGCTAAAGTTCCGGAAGCTGATATTGTTAAAATAAAAGTAGGAGCACCTGTTGAAGTAACTCTTGATGCATACGGAAAAGGTGTAATATTCCCGGCAACAATTACACGAATTAATCCAGGTGCAACAACTGAAGGCACTGTTCCTGTCTATAAAGTAATTGTAACGTTTACAGGAAAAGATGAACGAGTAAAACAAGGAATGACTGCAAATGTACAAGTACTCTCAGAGAGTAAATCTCAAGTGATTGCTATTCCTGCACGATTTGTAAAAATTATTAATGGAGAAGTAGGCACTGTTTCGCTTCTAGTAAATGGTGCTGAAGAAGTTCGTACCGTGCAGCTAGGTATTCGAGGGGCAGATGGACTGATAGAGATTAGAAGTGGTCTTGTCGAAGGAGATGTAATTGCTGCTCCATCTACAGCAGTTCGTGAATCACAAAAGCAGACGACTACGACAAATTAATTCATGAAGTATGAAGCAATTTTTTAACACATTGTCACTTGGGTTTTTTTTAGCAATTCGTCAACTTACGAGAGGTAGTAAGTGGGCAACAGGACTCATCATTTTTATAATGATGCTTACCTTTCTTAATTTCGTAGCAACAAGTGGACTTCTTGTGGGAATCGTTGAAGGTGTATCGCGTTCTTTTAAGGAGCAATGGTCAGGCGAACTTTTTATTGAGACACGTAATGAAAAGGATTATATAGAGCATACTAATGATATTTTAAGTATGCTCTCCTCGTTCCCGCAAGTTGCAAGTTATTCCCCTCGAATTATTGCAGGAGCAAAAATAGAAGCGAATTGGCAAGAAAAAAGAAAAGAGAGTGATGAGAATTCTGTTTCAAATCAAATTGCAGGAATAGACCCAGAAAAAGAAGACGCGACAACTCACCTCTCAAAGGCAGTGGTAGAAGGTGAGTGGTTACGGGAAGGTGATTTTCGTGGAATAGTTATAGGTTCAGGTTATTTAGCAAAATACAGTAGAGTTGCAGATCTCCTTGCTCTCCTTAAGAATGTAAAAGTTGGAGACACTGTTCGTGTTACGGTGAGCAAGAAAAAAAACCTTGTAACACCTGAACAAAATTTTTCAGTAAACCCAGATTTAACAACCCCTGACTCAGTAACTGAAGATTTTATTGTTCGGGGAATTCTTGATTCAAAAGTTCAATTCGTTGTATCTCGTGCATATATTTTAGATACTGAACTAAAGAAGATGCTAGGAAAAACCGACGGTGATGTGTCTGAAATTGCAATTGTTATGAAGCCAGGCATTGATCCGTACCAAGTAAAGACCCCTCTTCTTGATAACGGATTTGCAGAATATTCAAAAATAAATACTGCACAAGAAGGGTCTCCTGAATTTTTGGTTAATATTAGAACCTTCTTCACAATTATTGGTACTATACTTGGTTCTATTTCGGTCGTTGTCGGACTCATCACTATTTTTGTGATTATTTATATTAATGCTCTTACAAGAAAGCGTCAGATTGGTATTCTCAAAGCAGTTGGAGTTACAGAATTTGCAATTGAATTTAGCTACATTTGCCAAGCGCTCTTTTATGTTACATTCGGGTCATTATTAGCAACAGTACTAGTTTTCTTCGTCATTAAGCCGTTACTTGATATTCATCCAATTGATACACCGTTTGCAGAAATAACCCTTTCTGCTGAGTACGTTTCAGTCGCTTTTAAATTTATGCTTGTGTTTATTGTTTCAATTCTAGCCGGATATATTCCAGCAAAGATAATCGTGAACACTAATACACTAGATGCAATTTTAGGAAGAAATAAATAATACTATTACTATGGAAGACCATTCATTCATTGTTGATGCAACACAAATAACTAAGAGTTTTACTGACGGTACAGCTGTTGTGCAAATACTTAAAGGTGTTGATTTTAAAGTTAAAAAGGGAGAATTTGTAGCAATCATGGGAAAGTCTGGAGCTGGAAAATCAACGTTCCTTTACCAGCTCTCATTACTTGATTCTCCAACGAGTGGATCAATTGCATTAGATGGTAATGTCGTTGATACATGGAGCATCTCTGCTCGCACAAAGTTTAGATTGTATTCTCTTGGGTATGTTTTTCAGGATTATTCACTACTACCTGATCTCACTGCACTTGAAAATGTTATGATTCCCCTCCTTATGCAAGGTGTTGTAAGAAGTGATGCTGAAAAGCGTGCGCTGGTCGTTCTTGAAAGTGTTGGACTAACTCATCAAGCAAATAACCAGCCATCGCAACTCTCAGGAGGTGAGCAGCAACGAGTATCAATTGCTCGAGCAATAGTTCATAAACCTAAGATAGTTTTTGCTGATGAGCCGACTGCCAACCTCGACCTTGCCTCTTCAAGGGTAGTTATGGATATTTTTAAGAAATTAAATAAAGAGGAAGGACTTACTATTATTATGGTGACGCACGAAGAAGATTACGGTCAAATGGCAGATAGAATTGTACGGCTCTCTGATGGACGTGTAGTTAATTAATAAAAACGTAGTTTAAAATTTAAAATAAGAAATGCATCCTTTCAGGATGCATTTCTTATTTACGGAGAAGTTTCTTTTTTAAATAAAGGAGTTTTATTCTTTGAATGATATTTTTGTTTCCAAAATAAAGATGAACTCTTTTCATTTTTGCTACATATGGATCAAAATGAAATGAAACTGGAGCAACTTCAACTTCTTTCCCCTCTGCAATTTTAAAGACGAGTGCCCCGGCCCAAGTAGCAGCTGCGAGTGTGCCCAATATAGAAGAAGGTGCAACATGTTCCCCCATTTTAATTGTTTGTGGAGCAAAATAGGAACGCTGTAAAAGTGATGGTGTAAGTCCGATACCAAAATGAAACGGCTTCAGTTCATCTGGTGTTGTGTCAGACACATTAAAATAGTCATCAAAACTCATGCTATCTTTTGTAAACACTATTACAGAAGACCCAAAACCAACAGGTGCAGCAGTAATGACTGTAATACCCTTTGCTCTTGCTTTATTAAAAACTAATCTTCTTATATCAAATTCAAAAAAATCAATTCCATCTACAAGAATAGTGACACCTTCTAAAAAATCATCAACATTTTTTTCAGTAATATAGCCAAATGTTCTGATATGCAAAAATGGGTTGATATCTCTTAGTGTATTCATCATCACCTCCCCCTTTTTCTTACCAAAGGTTGATTCCATTGCCTCCATCTGACGGTTTATATTTGCTAATTCAAATGTGTCGCCATCTGCAATGGTAAGATTACCAACACCAAGTCTGGCAAGTGTTTCAGCATGCACCCCACCAACACCTCCCATTCCGCAAATAGCAATGTGAGTATCTTTAAGTTTATGTTGTGTGTGGATACTGATGAGACCTTTATTTCTTTTAAAAGCCTCAGTATAAAATTTTTCTTCCTGAGTTAGTTCCGACATTGTTGTTTTAGTATAACGTAGAGACGCCAATAATAAAAATAAAACCACGGTGTGTGGTTTAAATAGTTTTAATTACAGCTTAATTGGTACCCAGCCTACTTTCTTTTTTTGCATGACCGTTGGGTAAGGTAAATGAACCACTGTTGCGATTTTTAGGTCGCCAAATAAAATGTCAGGCCCACCACATTGTGCGATATTCCTAAAAAGATTTGGTGCTTCAGCAATTGTCGCATGGAAGTTAACTTGAAAACTAGTTGGGGCGTATTTTAGATCTGTTATTTTTTCAATTTTTACCCGAGCCCGCTCTACGACCTGCTTTAGTGCGATATCTGTCTCAATTCGAAGCACGAGTGCATCATCCTTGTTAGCATTTTGAAAAAAATCAATCTGTGTTGTTTTTGATAAAAATTCTAGATTCTCTGATGTTTTCCCGAGTTCAAGCCCAAGAGTAAGCCACTCCATCTCAAGTTCTGTGGCAAGAAATGGGGAAACGTACGTTATGTGCCAGTTGAGGCTAGGTATACGATGAGGTACAGAATGTGCGATTAACTTCTCACGCAATGAACGAAGAATATTCCATAAGGGGTATATTTCATGAACTTGTCCAGCAATACAGTATGTATTTTGCTTCATGTTGCTTCCTTATAAAGTGAACTCTGGGTACAATCTTACAAAACTACAATAGTACTTGCAAGCTATTGCTTTTTTTAGTGGATATGATATAATAAAGAAGTGAATGGATGTGTGTGATGTTGTGAGTCGGACCAAAAGTCCGGCCATTTTTATTACAATATTGGGGGCGTCGACGTTAAAATGTACCCATTTTCATGTTTCGCAGACGATATTGTAAAAAGAGGTATCCTTCGTATTAAAAATTAGAAACTCAATTTATAAAAACACTTGTACTATAAGCTTTTTGTAGGATTCATATCTGCTCAAGGCTACTAGCTACAGGCTAAAAGCTACAAAACTATGTTAGACATTAAAGCCTTAAAAGTTGCTCTCGAGCAACTAGAACAAGAGAAGAAGATTTCTCACGAAAAAGTCGTTGATGCAGTTGAAAAGTCACTCGCTGCAGCTTACCAAAAGGAATATGGAAAGCGAGGACAAATTGTTAGATGCAACATTGATTTTGAAACTGGAGAGACACATTTTGAACAGGTAAAAATTGTTGTTGACGAAACGACTGTTCGTATGCCTGTAGAAGGAGAAGAAGAGGAAGTAATTCCACAGAGTCACCATAATGCATACCAGCCAGAAGAGACTCAAGAAGGTCTCCTTCCTCGATATAACGAAGAGCGTCATATTTTACTTTCAACAGCAAAACTTTTGAAAAAGAATGCCGAGCTAGATGAGGAAATTATTTTCCCACTAGATAACCAAGATGATTTCGGGCGTATTGCCGCACAAACTGCAAAGCAGGTTATTGTTCAGAAGCTTCGTGAAGCGGAGCGTGAAAGTATTGTTGGAGAATTTACCGACAAGGAAAATACCATTGTTTCAGGTGTTGTACAAAGAATTGAACGATCAACAGCATTTATCGACCTAGGCCGCACAACTGCAATACTTCCTTTTGAAGAGCAGATTCAGGCAGAGCGA
>CAZEXZ010000003.1:0-2209 GCA_964516655.1 uncultured Candidatus Saccharibacteria bacterium
TTTAATGTGCTGTTGAGTCTCTCGCTTGAGATCTCCTTCAGTCTTGAAAAGTTCAATTTCACGACGAATAAGATTTTCTTGGTCAGGAGTAAGCTCTGTTGTCTTCATACCCATCTCAAGGCCAAGCTTCTTGATGATTGTCATTGCTCGTGGACGCCCAACCCCATAGACTGCTGTTAAAGCAATTTCGAGTCTTTTATTTTCTGGAAGTGTAATACCTGAGATACGCATAATAATTGAAGTTAGTGGGCTTTGATGCTAGTTAGTCAAATAATCTTGTAATACAGTAATACATTAGTTAGCCCTGAGATTGCTTGTGTTTAGGATTCTCACAAATTACCCGAAGAACACCCCCTCTTTTGAGCATTTGGCATTTTGAACAAATTGTCTTTACTGATGATCTTACTTTCATGAGAAATGTGGGTTAAATTATACTATACCTTGATAAATAATGCAAATCAGGAGAAGATGTCGATCTACCCGATAACAGATAGTAGACATTTAATACCGAAAAAAGGTAATTAAGTCCCTTTCGAGACTGTGTCATGTCCATTGTCTGACAGTCTGTTGTCTTTCCGTCCGTCCTTACAGTCTCTTAATGATTCTACCTTTCCCTCCATATGGGTCCACTTGCACGAGTACTTTATCACCCACAAGAACTTTAATCTTGTGAACGCGCATACGTCCACCTAAATATGAAATAAGAGCTTTCCCGTTTGTACACTCAACCCGAAAAAGAGTACTTGGCAGTGCCTCAATAACACGACCTTCTATTGTTTCAATTTCTTCTTCTTCGTTGGTATCCATAGGTAAGAGGAACTCAGTGTAGCAGACGTGACCCTAATAATCAACGCTTAGGAAGCGACTCGTTAACAATTAACTTTGTAACATCAGATGGGAAATGAGTTAACCACATTGGCGAGAAGCTAATTTCAGCACTCTCGATTGAATTAACTGACTTCATAAGTGCCTTGAACTCATCACGCTTTTTTCCTTTTACTAGTTCTTTAATTGCGTCAGTATCACTCTCCCAAACAACTCTTGGCTTACCTTCTACGAGGATTGGAAGCGTACTAGTTCCGAGAATATGATCTGTTTGTTTGCGGGTATATGTTAGCGCATCGGTGTTTGTTAATCTAACTGGTGCACCATCATAATCTGCAAAATTTTTGGCGATTGCTTCTGCAAACTGAGAACCATTTGCCATTACAACATTACCTGTCCCTGTTACTTTATAAACAGCAGTTGCACCTGTTAAGATTTCGTTTGTATTATCGTCATAGGTAATTTCAAAGGCACTATAAAGTGGAACCGTTCCGTCCTTTTTAATGGTAAGTAGCTGGGATTGAATTTCTTTTGAAAGTTCTAACGCTAAAGAATCTTTTGCAGCATTGAGATCGGCAAGCGATACTGTAGAGACCGTCCCTGATGATCCTCCAGTGATAGGCCCTTTTGATTTTGCATAAAATGCACTTTCACGATCTGTGCCCTTAAATCCAGGTATTGAAAAAGTTGTGGTATCGACATTATAATCCGCACCATTACTATCTGCGTACACTGTTACTTCAAGGGTGCCAGGATTACCAGCTTTCATTCCAGGAACTTCAACTGATTGAGAAATGCGATATATTTTTCCTTTTACTGACTCAAAGCGTGTGTTTTTAATAAGCTTTTGTGGAAGATTGTCGTAATTATTATAAATAGTAATCTTACCTGACGCTTTTCCTTCGACTTTTCTTGTTTCTGAAAGTGGGAGAGTTTTTGATTTTGTAACTGATACTGACTGTACCGTGTATGGTACTGCACTAGAGTCTGTTCCGTCTTTTGAAAATACAATAACTTTACCAATCTCGCTCACATCCTTGTATTTAGGAACAATCGTTACTGTAGCACTATCAAATACATATGTGTACAAAGATATACCAACGACAGCTACAACAACTGCAGCAATAAACATAAGTGTTCCAGAGGAAGTTCTTTTACGAGGGTATCGTGACCTTGTGTCAGCGCGTGACGCTGTTCTGCGTGGAGGAATGTCATCACCATCTTCGTTTTCGTATAGGTCATCATCTCTCTTACGTGGGTACATCTCCATTTCATCAACATCTCGGCGCGCCTTTCGTACTGGAATCTGTACAGGATCCTCATAGTCATCATCTCTCCTGTATCGAGCAGCCTCAAACTGCTCCACACGGGATTGGAGATCGTT
>CAZEXZ010000003.1:2219-11751 GCA_964516655.1 uncultured Candidatus Saccharibacteria bacterium
ATAGAACTGTGTATAAGATGCCTTCTCGATTGTCTCACCCACCCATGTGTAGTATCGCTTTGAAATTAATCTAAAGTCTGTTGGAATTCTGTCATGAAGAGAAATAAATTCGAGTGCATATAAAATTCCATCCATAAACTTTGAACGAGCGAGCTGATTCATTCCTTCAGCTTCAATATGCTTATACCCAACAGGATGAATGTGCGAAACAATAATATGACCATCAACAAGATAGTTGATGAGAGTGGAAGTATCACCAACTGCAATTGAAAGAAAAGAATTCGACTGGTTCATGAATAATAGTATACAGGTTGTAGGTTATGCGTCCAAGATGTCAATCTGTTGATTGAGGTGATAAGAGGTAGCACACACACTAACAGTCATTAACTTGTAGCCTTAGCTATTAACTTTACATTCTAAAACTAACGCAAATTATTTAAAGTATAAACCTAACCAGGTTGCCATTTACAATGGCTAGATATTATCAGAGCTAAAGGCAAATAACTACAGTCTCAAGTCTAACAGCTATCTACTGCAGTACCGCCTTGATACGCCGCACCCCAGAAGACACCGCTTCTTCTTTTACAATTTTGAACAAATCTTCAAGCACTGTTCCATCCGGTGCAACATGGTGTGCGAGTTCGGAAGTGTTACCAACATGTGGCCCTCCACAGAATTCCATTGAGAACAAATTTACATCACCTCGATTCTTCCCTTCTCCAATTCTATAAATACTTACTACATCCCCATACTTGTCCCCGAAGAGTCCGATTGCACCCCGAGCACGTGCCTCTTCCATCGATATTTCTTCACGAATTACAGGAAGAGCCTCTTTAATGCGTGCATTAATAATATCTTCTACACGTTTTTTCTCTTCATCTGTCATCTTTCTTTCAAATGCAAAATCAAAACGTAGTCGCTCAGGGGTGATGTTGGACCCTTTTTGCTCCACAGTCTCACCTAAGACCTCGCGAAGTGCTTGGTGAAGCATGTGGGTCGCTGTATGGTACTTTGTTTCCATCTCACCATCTCCTCCAAGACCACCTTTAAACTTCCCAGCAGATGCTGTGCGAGATTCTTCTGAATGCTTTTTCTTATGTTCATCAAATGAAACTCTATCGACTAATATTCCTCGTTCTTTAGCAAGTTCTTCAGTGAGCTCAATCGGAAAACCAAATGATTGCAAGAGGTCAAAAGCATTAACACCTGAAATATTTCCTGTTGCGAGTTTTTCAAACTCTTTTATACCATTCTCAAGTGTCTTTCTAAACTTACTTTCTTCTTTATCAATCTCCGTCAAAATCATGTCTCTCTTTTCTTCTAGATTTTTGTACTCATTCTTGTATGTATCAATAAATGATGACGCAACATCTTTTGTAAAATTAGTAGTTACTCCTAAATTACGTGCGAATCTCACAGCTCGACGAATAAGTCGACGCACAAAGTACATTTGGTCTTTATTTCCTGGCATGACACCATCTCCAATTAAAAAGGTCGCAGAACGAATATGATCAAGCACCACTCGATATGCATACACTTCAGTCTCGTCTGTTCCGTATACTTTACCAGACAGATTTTCGATCATTTTCTTTGGTTCATCAAAAACATCTATGTTAAAAATATCAGGATCATTTCGTAGCGCTGCAGCATATCGTTCAAGTCCACTTCCATGATCAACATTCATCTGTGGGAGCTCTTCGAATCCTGTTGCAGTCTTTTTATACTGCATGAATACATTATTCCCTATCTCAAGGAATCGCCCACAATCGCAGTTCACATGGCAGCTTTCTGCTTTCCAGAGACTATCCTCATGCATCTTTTTTGTTTGATCTGGGTCAAAATCATAAAACATCTCAGAGTCCGGCCCGCCTGGTTCTCCTTCGGGCATATTCGCTGGCACTCCACTACGTGACCACCAATTCTTTTTTTCTGAGTAATAAAAAATTTTTTCTCCTTCTTTCATCCCAGACTCAGGATCAGTACTTACTTTTGCATCAATCCCCTTTTCTTTAAATAACTTCACCCACAATTCTGCGGAGAATGTATCTCGAGAAACACCAAGAGCATCATTACCTAAAAAACATGTCACATACAAATTCTTCGGATCAAGGTGTAGTTCATCAATTAAAAAATTCCACATCCATGTGATCTGTTCTTCTTTGAAATAATCTCCAAATGACCAGTTACCTAGCATTTCAAAAAAAGTCGTGTGACGATTATCTCCCACTTCTTCAATATCTTGAGAGCGAAATGATTTCTGAGAGTCAGCAATACGGACTCCAAGTGGGTGTGGTTGTCCAAGAAGATACGGGAGCATCGGTTGCATACCAGAACCAGTAAAGAGTGTCGTGGGGTCATTTTCTGGTACAAGAGATGCACTTAAAACGATGGCGTGACCGTTCTTTTTCATATAGTCCAAAAATTTGGAGCGGATTTCATTAAGCGTTACTTTTTCAGATGATGACATTGTTTGATTATAGCGAAAAAACTGATAAAAACAAAAGCGCGCATGAGCGCGCTTTCTTTGGTACAAGAATAACTCATCATTCTTTAAATCACAGCCCCTGACGGAAACTGTTCTACAAGAACCAGAGCAGTTTGATAGTCTATCGTCACTTAGGCGGGAAAATCATGCAAGCTCATCGAGCCTTCTAGTGAGTGCATTGAGATATCCTTCAGCTGCTTCTTTCATGTGTATTGGATCACTTTCGTTAAACGGTACTCGTGTGCAATAAGCCTGTATGCGAAATCGTCTTGCTTCAAGGTAAGATTGCTCATCTTCACGAGATACCCCGAAGCTAATAAGTGGATCAGTCTCGCTGATGTTTCGAAGTCTCTCTTCACGGGTGACAATTTGTTTTATGATTTCTTCAAGACTTACTTCACTCTTTTCAAATGTCTTACTCGAAACAACTTCTGCAGGAGTTTTTTCAGGCACACTTTTAGTAGAGCTTCTTTGTGCAGAGAACATTCGAGAAAAGAAGTAAAGAACCCTAAACACTATGTCCCAAAATCGTACTTTGATTTTGCTAGCTGTTGGTATCCATTTAGTAAGCATCGTAAACTACCCTTTCATGTTTGTACTACTTATAATACTCTACGCTTTTTCTACGCACCATGCAAAAAGAGCGGTCGCTTCGCGACCGCTCTTTCCAAAAGATAGATAAATATATGTTGTACACTTTTGCTCAGCACTTAGCTAGAGACCAAATCCACCCATCATGCCATGGCGACCTCCTTTCTTGTCTCCGGTCTTAGCAGATGCATGTTTTGCAGCCATGGTTGCAATTCTCTTATCGGCTTGTGCCTGAGTAATCACACCTTTACTTACAAGTGTAGAAAGTTGGGTTTTCATCTGTGCATCACGAAATGCTTTCATTTTTGCCTGAAGTTGCACTTCAGTAATACCTTTTTCAGATGCTAGCGTTTTCATGTCTTTTCCGTCAGCCCATGCCTGTTTTACATCATCAATTGATACCCCAAGGAGGTTAGCTTGCTGCTGGAACATACTTGTCTGACGTGTTGCAACCTCATCTGGTGTTAAATTATTCATCATTCCTCCACCGAACCCCATTGCAGAAGCAGATACTACTCCGAAAGCTGCAAGTGAGAGAACGGTAGCAATTGTTTTATTTCTAAAGTTTGTTTTCATGTAGTGTTAGTTAAAAGTTAATTCGTTAATCATTGTTGTAGGTAAGAGAGGATGGGATTACGGTAGTGCGCGCTATCTCCTGTCCTCATTATCCTCTCTCACTAACTACTACGTCTAGAAAATACTTTTATTTCATTTTTAAAATCATCTTTTGTATATGAAAAATTATCGAAGCTATCTCATTTCATTTCCCCTTATTTTTCCTTCATTACTTCTTTGTGGACCTTTTTGTAATACTTTTATACGATCAATCTCAAAGTCATCTTCTAACATTTTGCCAAAAGCAACAACATCAGCCCCAAGCTCAAATTTTTTAAACATTGGATTTGTTGTGGAGCTGTAGACAGTACGAATCACTCCATCAAATGTTCTAATTGAGATGGTCGATGTACCTATTTCTGTTACAACACCTCGCAAAACTGCCATATCTGCGCCACGAGCAAAAGGGCGTGGTCTATCGTAGGCACGTTTCATCATGTCTATGTTATGATCACGCGCATAATTCCTAATTACTTCATGTATAGGCGTCTGACTTACCGCGTAACTTGCAATAACTGTACACGAGGTAATCGCAAGAAGGGTAATTCCAAGTGGTCTCCTGAATGTAAACGTGTAACTTCTTGAAATAATTTCGATTACAACAAGTAATAACAATGTTGTAAATAATAAAAGAAGTGGTATTGCGCTGAGCGCATGAAGCGTCTTAAGAAAATCAAAAAAAGGAATATCCAAGAAACCATATTTTGACAAAACAAACAGCACAAGACTTCCTGTAAACACTGCCAAGAAAAAAATGAAAAACAGTCCCACGACAGTGAGTACTGAGTACAAGACAAATTTCCATCTTGGAATCATTTTTATGTTTTCTTTTGAAACAATATCTAGAATTTTTGATCTGAGTTCTGTCATTGTGTGTAATGGTTATCTTTTAGTACTTTCTGAAGTGACTCCTTTCCTCTTTTGATACGCACACCTACTGTTGCAATTGGGATATGAAGGACATCTGCTATTTCTTGATATGATAATTCATCATAATAATAAAGTACAAGCACTTCACGATATTTTGGAGAAATTTCTGATAGCGAAATATCAAGCTGCTCTTTATCTTCCCTACTAAGCGAAAGTGAGTCTGACTCTTCTTTCGCAAATGGATGTGGGAAAAATGTATCAAAATCAATAAAGGCCACTTTTTCTCCTCCTCTTTTTTTAAGATGATTGACACTTTCGTTATGAGCAATTCGATAAATCCAACTATTAAAAGATCGAGTTCTGTCGAAACTTTGTAAATTTGTATATGCTTTTATAAATACAACCTGAATGATGTCTGATACATCCTCAGTCTGTTGTGTAAACCTCATCACATATCGTGTGAGTTTTGCTTCGTATCGCTCAATAAGTTCACCAAAAATTTCTTTATCTCCTTGTATGACTAATGCGACAAGCTCCTCATCAGAGCGTGTACCTGTAGTTGTGTGCTCTGTTGATGCCATAGTGAGATTCATAATTTAATACTACAGTACCAACCATTTTATTTCAAAGTTTTAAAATACACTGCAGTAAATAAAAAATAAGTGACAAAAAAAAGGCCCCATCCTCGCGACAATTGACGCGAAACCAGATGAGACCTTAACCAACTGCATGGCAACTGCGATAGTTGGACTTATATTATAGCACAAAAGATTCTTTCTTGTCAAGCTTTAGTAGCCTTATTTTATATGCAGTAATTACAATAAGTGCTTATTCTATATGTAAATTCGACAAATTTTTTATAAAGTGTAGGATAGCTACTGAATGTACTCGATTAACGATTTTAAAGGAGATTTCACGTGGGGAACATAGTAACATGCTTTGTAGCTGCTGCTCTTGTCGCCACCTCATTTTTCTACGCATGGTCAGCAGTTAAGGAAAAAGAGGACGGGAAAGGATTTAGAATTACCTATATGGTGCTTTCGTTTTTACTTGCACTGCTAGCAGTAGTAGTGACTGGATTTATACGAAGATAATACGAATTACAATCTCAAGGCCGAGCCTTGAGATTTTTTGTTTGTAATGGGAATGCGAGATGAGGACATGTGCTGGTTTGTTTATGTTAACACCTTACACGGGACGAATGAGGCGATTTTGTTCACGTCACAACTCGCATTGGGGCAAGTTGTGACGTCATTGAGTTTAAAATTTAAAAGCACCTTTCGGTGCTTTTAAATTTTAAACTCAATGACGTCCCCGTCCTTCACTATATATTCCTTCCCCTCTGTTCGTAACAGTCCTTTTTCTTTTGCTGCTGCATAACTCCCACATGCAACTAAATCACTACACGCTACAACTTCTGCGCGAATAAACTTTTGTTCAAAATCAGTGTGAATAGCTGCCGCAGCACGTGGTGCAGTACTCCCCTTCTTAATTGTCCAAGCACGAGTCTCCATTTCGCCAGTTGTAAGATAGGTATCAAGACCAAGAAGATCATACCCAGCCTTAATGAGACCATCAACACCACTATCATGTGCTCCGAGCTCATTTCTCATTTCAGTAAGTTCAGCGCCTTCAAACTCTTTTAGCTCGTCTTCGATCTTTGCATCTACAACAACATAATGAAATTTTTGTTCCTTAAAATATGAGATAAGCTTTTCAAAACGGCCATCGTTCATCTCATCCAAATTTTTTCCACCCGACTGCTTATTAAGAACATACAAAAATGGCTTCATCGTAATGAGATGTAGTTCTTTTACAAGCTTCTGTTCTTCCTCATCAAGTGACAGTCTATTAGCAAGTTTCTCTTCTTCAAGATGAGTCTTCAATCTCTCAAGAATACCCTGTAGTTTTATCGCATCTTTATCTCCACGCTTCACATCTCGTCCAATTGTCTGAGTGCGCTTCTCTACCGTTTGCATATCAGCTAAGATAAGCTCCATATTGATAATCTCGATATCTCGAAGTGGATCAACTGTTCCCTCCACATGGATAAGGTCTGCATTCTCGTAGATTCGCACAACTTCTGCTATCGCATCAGTCTCACGAATATGTGAGAGGAATTGATTACCAAGTCCTTGCCCTTCTGCAGCACCTTTTACAAGCCCTGCGATATCCACGAACTCTACAACTGCAGGAAGAATTTTTTTAGAATTCGAAATTTTAGAAAGTTGCTCAAGTCGGACATCAGGCACAGGAACGATACCCACCGACGGATCAATCGTACAAAATGGATAGTTATCAGCAGGTACACTCTTTTTTGTAAGAGCGTTAAAAAGTGTTGATTTACCAACATTAGGAAGACCGACGATTCCAATAGACAGTGACATAATCGTACTATTCTAACACATAATAGAGTTTATGCCTCAACTAGTGTGGTCAGATTTATTTCACAAGCTCATCAAACAATTCTTGTATTCCAATCCCCTTTTGTGAAGAAAATTGAAAGAGCGGATGGGTTCCAGTTATGACTTCAATCTCTTTTATTTTTCTATGAAAATCTTTTTGCGTTATCTTATCAATCTTACTGAGCGCAACAACTACATCTTTTTTACTTTCTGTAAGTCTCGTAAACATTGCAATATCTTTATCAGTCATTCCGACATTCGCATCAATCACTAGTACTATCTTTTTCTGTTGATATACCTGATTAAAAAGATATGATTCAATTAAGCTACTTAATTTATTTCGAGTCGTATTAGATACCTTTGCAAAGCCGTACCCAGGTAAATCAACGAAATAGAGTGCGTTGTTCACAAGAAAAAAATTAATCTCTTGAGTTTTGCCAGGGACAGCACTAACACGTGAGAGCTTACTCTTAGTGAGAGCATTAATGAGACTGGACTTTCCAACATTAGACCTCCCGATAAAAGCAACCTGCGGGATGCCATCGTCCATAATCGAATCATCTTGTACAATGCTTTTTATAAAACGTGTAGATATGGGACCAGAAAAACTATTCATATAGCACATACTAGCAGATACTAGGGAGGTATTCCTAGCTCTCTATGAAATTAGTGAAGAATCATCCAAATGGATAAATAGAAAGTAAAGGAGAGAATAGAACGCATAATGAATATATAATAGGAATGAATACTACAGAAAGAGTACTGACTATGCAACCTTTCCAAGATATGGAATGCTGAGTCGAATTCTTTTAGCTCGGAGTGTGCGAGCAATACTTGTTCTGTCCTCGCGTGGAATAAATGACGCACCTTTAAAAAGAGAGTTAATTTCTTTGTAGGTCGAAATTTGTTTTGGTTTCTTTGAACTCTTTCTAGCAAATTCAAATTCTTCTGACTTAGCAACATGAACTGTAAAAGATACGCCGATTTCTTTCCTAAGGTCTCGAAGAATACTCTGAGCAAGTTCTGCGTAGGACATCTTGAAAAAAGTACGCAGACCAGTGAGTTCAGCAAAGCATTCGTTTGCAACTCCTTCTGCAACCTCTGGCGTATAGCGTCTCATGATGGCATACATACGTCGTGCGTAATTAATTTTTGAAGTGTTTTTACCTCCTGCTGTAATCCGTAGTATCGCTCGTGTTGTTGTTGGTGTGTTCATAGTTTTTTTATTAAATGTATTATCTGTATTTTCTAACGACTGCTTTTAAGACTGCTTCGATTCGTAAGGTGTTTGGGTTTGGATAAATTTTTTTGAATGCTTTGTTTGCTGGAACAAGAACCGGTTTGCCATTTTCTGTTTCTAAATATTTAAGTGTGTATTCATTATCCACAAGGGCTAGCACGATGTCTCCTCTTCTTGCTGTTTTGTTTCTTTCTACTAAGACCAGATCTCCTTCTAATATTCCTGCATCTTTCATTGACTCTCCGACAACTTCTAGCATGTACGTACTCTTCTTTCTTTCTATAAGAAAATCGTCAAGTGAGAGAACTTCGGTGTCTACAGCTTCTTCTGCTGCAGTTGGGAATCCTGCTTGTACCGTTCCAAGCCTCATCACTGTTCCTGTTTCTGCAAGTGCTAATTTGTTACCATTTTTTGTAAGAAACCCCTCTTCAATCAACTTGTTCACTCTATATGCAACGGTATTCTTCGAGGCGACGCCAAAGAGTGACTTCATCTCTTCGTAGGTTGGCATACGATTATTTTCTATAAAAAATTCTGATAATGCGTCTTGTGCTTTCATGTTTCTATACTACTAGAACAAATGTTCTAGTGCAATAGAACAAAAATATTTTCTTGTGGATAACTAAAAACACTGCGTATATCACAGTGTTTTTAGTTACGTTCCCAGTATTAAAAGTTTTAGAATTGGATAAGATTCGGGAAGAAACGAAGATTTTTGAGGAGTATTATATTTGCGGCCAAGCCGTGAATCTGCTGATTCATGTACATTGACGATATAATCTAATGTTTCGACAAAGAAGATTACCAATTCTGAGACTTTTATTTATTTTGCAAACAAACCTTGCAACTCCTTTTGATATTTTTTCATCACATCTAGTGCTGCATACATTTCTGGCTTACCAGCTTTTTTTAGTTCTTCAATTTCTTTTGCAATTTTTTCAAATAACTTTGGGTCTTTCTCAACTGCAGCTTGGAGCATTGCCGCCTGATCTTTTGGAAGATTTTTTGTGCCATGTTTTATGGCTTGCTTCATTAAAAATTCTTTTATCATTATGGTGTGGTTAGAAATTAATAAATGGAATAGTATGCCTACTTTCCTTCTGCTGCATTCTTAATCATTGTGTTAAAGTCAGCTAAGTTACGTGGGTTGTTTTCAATCTTTTTACCATTAAGGAAGAAAGTTGGAGTACCTTGAACACCGAGACTGGCTCCTTCTTTAAATTCTGCTAGAATTTTATCTTCAAGAGTTTTACTTTCGATGTCAGTAGTAAACTTCTTGATATCTAACTTAAGTGTTGTTGCGTAGAGCATAATAAATTCGCGTGC
>CAZEXZ010000003.1:11761-26135 GCA_964516655.1 uncultured Candidatus Saccharibacteria bacterium
TTTGGAGAAATTTCACCGCGTCAAATTTGGTTTTTAACACAAAAAAAAATTCCAGCTTCTTCAGAGGCTTTTGCAGCTAAGAGTGCATTTTTGTGGATAGCTGTGAGTGGGAAGTGACGGAAAGAAAACTTAAGTGTGTCTTTGTTGTCAGTTAAGACCTGACGAACAATGGGTTCATATGCTCCACACGCTGGACACTGAAAATCACCAAACTCTACGAGAGTCACTTTTCCATCTTGTGCCCCACGAACATGGTCTGTCTGCGTGATGACGACTTCTTCATTATTTGTTGCAGATTGCGGATTTGTTGCTGTAGCATAAAAATAATACCCAAATAAGATTACAATAATAAGCCCGACAGATCCTAAAAATTTACCTTCTGTTGTTTTGAGGAAGAAATGTGACATTTTTTTCATATCAGAAAATTATACCACATAGATAGTCAGATGATAGAAAATAGATTATAGAGTATAGAAAATGGCAATCTAAGAGCGCGGCCGTAGGCCGCGCTCTTAGATTCTCTATTATCTTATAGTCTATATTTTATATCCTACTTTCCTTACCTCGATGCACATAAACATCGGAATTTCTTTTCGAGATTTATCTTCAGCTTTCTTTTTTGGCCCTCGTTCACTTTCTTTATGACTCACCCATTCTTCAAGTCGTGTAATTGCAAAATCTGCTTTTGAAAGTGATTTCATGTATAGCTGAAGTGGTCGATGAAATGACACGGTATATTTTTTATCATGTGAACTCCCTGGAGTCATATCTATTTTTATATGTGACTCAGACATATACTCATCCACTCGTCTGTATTGTGTGTCATCTTCTTCACTGTAACCCCAGAATGTTTTTCGAGGATTTCTAAAACTTGGATGATTAAGTACAAAAACTAATTTCCCTTCTGAAGAGAGCACCCTTGAAGCTTCACCAATTGTTTTTTGGAGATTCTCAATATTTTGAAGAGCTAAAATACACACAACAATATCTATACTTCCATCTTTTATCATAAACATGTCATCGGCAGATGCTACATGATAGGTCACCTTATGTGTTCCTTTTTGTTTAATAGAAAGACTTTTTTCTTCAGCAATTTTAATTAACTGTTTTCCAATATCTACTCCTGTTACAAGTGCACCAGTATCACGAAGCTTCTCAGAAAAAATCCCTTGACCACACGCCATATCAAGTACCCTTTTTCCAGAAATATCACCGAGGATTCTAAGAATATTTGGAAAAATTATTTTTGAGTGATAGGTGTCTTCACCGCTTTCGAGATGTTTATTGTACCAATCAGCAACTCCTCCCCAGGAAGTATCCTGAACAGACTTTAGACCGTAGACCTTAGACTGTAGTTTTTTATTTTCTGTAAGATAGTTTCGGTTAAAGTTAGCAGCTTTACCTTGGTATCCAGTTTTAGGTGAAGGTGCTGCCGAAGCATCGCGCTTAGAAAAATCTTTACTAAATGGTTTAGTATTCTTTTCAATTCGAGGTGCACCTGTGGCTTTCTCTCGAGCGCTAAATGAGGGCGTGCGACCGCTTAAATTTTTTGCAGAGGATGAAGTCGAAGATGACTTCTTTAGGGCTGTTTTTTTCATAGAAAGGTTACTATAGATACATAATTATACCATATTTTATAAAAAAGTACAGTTTTATCTTGAGTGCAATTGTTTGTAGTATTTTTACGTACACAATACTGATAAAGTTGCTTTGGCTTGTTGCAGCTTAAGTAACAGTTGTGACTCAAATAAGTGTACTTGTATTAATGCCTTTATGTTTTAATTTTATTGTATTGCAAATTGAAATAATTGAATTCTTCATGTGGTATTATTAACTATAGTATGAAAAAATATAATTCTTTGTTTAAACCATTCTTAATAATAAGTTTAGTAGTTTCTTCATGGGTAAGCGCTTACGCACTTACCCCAACATTATCACTATCAAATTCAGGTACTGGTGACTCGGTGATAGTGAGTGTAAAAGGAGATCCAAACAGTTCTGTACTGTTATCATATTATTCAAACATAAGTTCCGGCATGCAGACCCAAACGATTGGGACAACTGACTCAACTGGAGCATTTTGGACTCTCATAAGTACTGGTGCACAGAATATCAGTTCAAGTGGCTCAGTATTTGTGACCATAAATGGCACACAGTCATCATCAATGGTTTGGCCATATGTTACCACCACATCATCATCTGGATCTGGTACGTTTTCATTAAGTCAAACAGGACTTGTGCTTGCAGTCGGTCAAACATCAACCCTTACTGCAACAAATGCATCAGGAATGTATCTTTTTAATAACACTAATCCATCTGTTGTGAATGTCTCAATAAGTGGTAACCAAGTAAATGTATCCGCAAACAGCAATGGCTCAACGGTGTTCACTATTTGTTCTGGAAATTCTTCAAACTGTGCAAGTGTCTATGTTACAGTTCAATCTAACAGCACACAATTACTCACATTCAGCCAAAGTACGGTTACCGTTGCAACTGGACAAACAGTTCCTGTCTCTATTTATGGTGGTTCAGGTAGTTACACAATAATGAGTAACTCAAATGCAGGTGTGATCCAGGCAAACATCAGTGGGTCGACACTTTCACTTTATGGCAACAGTGGAGCTGGTCAGACCTCAATTACAGTTTGTACAACTGATTCTATTTCATGTGGGATTATTAACGTAACTATCGGCACAACAAATTCATCATCATTATCATTTAGCCAAACAAGTCCAGTTATTACAACAGGCCAGACACTAACCGTCACCCTTTCAGGAAGTTCTGGTTCTTATACAATCTCATCAAACACAAACCCAAGCAGTGTACAAGCAAACATCTCAGGAAGCACACTTAACCTTTATGGTAGTAGTTACGGTTCAGCAACAATCGTCGTCTGTTCTTCGACAGGTAGCTGCCAATCACTTCTTGCAACCGTTTCTTCAGGTGGAGGTGGGGGAGCTATCTCTTTAAACCAATCGAATCTAATACTTGCTGTTGGCCAAACTGTTGGTGTCATTGTTTCAGGAGGCAGTGTTCCTTATAGTTTAATCCCAAATACAAGTAGCAATGTACGAACAAGTCTTAGTGGGAATATCGTAACTGTTACCGGCGTTTCTGCAGGTTCTGCAACTGTTAGCGTGTGTTCAGCAGGCGGTGGATGCATCGCGCTTTCAGTAATTGTAAATGCTTCTGGATCAGGAACAACAGTTAGCACCACTCCAGGGTTTAATCAAAGCAGTGTCGTGCTTTCATCTGGTCAAAATACTACTGTAGCAATCCTTGGTAGTGGTGGGTACTATGTAGCAGCAAATTCAAACAGCACTGTCGCAAGCGCTTCAATTAGTGGCTCTAACGTAGTAATCTCAGGTATTCAAAACGGAACAACTGTCTTAACAATTTGCCAATCAACTGCTCAGTGTAATACCATCACAGTAACGGTTGGGACAACAAATTCTGGGTCATCTGTTACAACGGGTGGGGCGCTTGCCTTGAACCCAATCATTGAAGTTGGTCATACTAGTAAATTTACATTATCGGGTGGGTCTAATTCATATTATAATAGCTCCCCTGTTTCAAGTATATTTTCTTCTGCCGTTGTAGGATCTTCACTTACGATTACTGGCAAGCTTCCTGGTCAAGGGCAGATGAGCATATGTTCTACAGGAACATCTTGCTTATATTTTAACGTAACTGTTGTTAACCCTTCATCTTCAGCAGCTACTTCTGCAACACCAAGTACTAAACATATCTTCACGACACCTCTTTCGTATGGATCAAAAGGAGATGAAGTAATCGAACTTCAAAAAAGACTTCATGCAGAAGGGTACTTTAACTACGAATACTATCCTAGTTATGGCAACCTCACTGTTAATGCTGTTAAAAAGTATCAACAAGCAAATGGTTTAGATCCACTTGGTAATCTAGGTCCAGCAACACGAGCTCTCCTTAATAGGTAAAAGCGGATAACCTTAAAACCCTCGTCGACAGATGAGGGTTTTAACTTTAACATCTAGCATATGAGCTGCCCCAAGAAGTCATTAGCCAACTATATAGTTAGCGATCTGGGGGTACTTCGTAATATGAAATGAGGAACTTCACTAACTTAAAGAATGGGTCAGTGAGGGTTGCGGACGCGTACTCAGCACCTTTTGGATATGTGTGGAATAGAAAGATAATATATTTTGGGTCATATGCTGGAAAATAGCCAAAGAAAGAATGCAGATACCTGTCCTCATAATATCCACCCCCACCTGCTTTCACCATTTGGGCGGTTCCTGTTTTTGCAGCTATCGTATAATGGTCCATTTTTACTGCTCCATGTTGAAGAGCTGTGTCAACAACGTGCACAAGCATTCTTGAGATACGTTCACTTGTTGATGCAGAGATAACTTGTTCTCCCTCATCTTCTACAATCTTCTTTGTGTCACCATTTTGATAGACAATACTATCAACCACATGCGGAGTAACTAAGACACCTCCATTCCCAAGCACAGCAAGTGCTCGAATAGTCTGGATCGGTGTAATGGCAATCCCCTGTCCAAACCCAGCCGTAGCATTATCAACAAACACATTACTATCTAAATTTTTTGTAAGCCCACTAGCTTCTGTCGGGAGATCAATTCCTGTTTCAGAGCCAATACCAAACTTTTTAAAATAAGACTGGAATCTTTTTGTGCCTAACTTCTCAACCAAAAAAACAATTCCAACGTTAAGAGATTGGTCAAGAATTGCCTGCATAGTTGTACCTGGTCCACGAGCTCTACTGTCGAAGTTACGCACTTTGTAGCCATTTAAATCTCTAAAACCTTTATCATCATATGTTGTCACATTCTCGTCTATTGCACCAGAATCAATAGCAGAAGCCATAGTGATTGGTTTAATGATACTCCCCATCTCATACACTCCAGAGACATTCTGATTCGCAAAATCTTGAGAGTTTTTTACCTGTGTAAATTCGTTCGGATCAAAGCTTGGAAGTCCATCCATCGCAATAATTCTTCCAGTCTTTGGGTCCATGATTATTCCGCCTATAGTATCTGAGTTCCATGTTTTTTTTGTTTCTACAAGTGTTTGATGAAGTACTCTCTCTGCTTCTGCGTCAATTGTTAAAATAATATCGCCTTCTTGCTTGTCTGTATTTGAAACAATAGTTTTTTTAATATCTGTAAAAAGCTCTGCAAAAAAATTAATTGTGGTATCACTACTTTTTCGGGTAAGAATATCATCGTAGTACCTCTCCAAACCATACTGGCCACGAACATGCACACCGTCACTTCCAACGAACCCAATTACTTTCGAACCAACAGTATCCTGAGGGTACGATCGATTATTGTCCTTGATATAACTAACTCCTGAGAGTTTTTTTAATCTAAGTGCAGCAACCTTGTCTTCTGAAATATTTTTTGCAACCTCTTCATACGGGTCATTTACTTTTGTTGCCTTTGCAATAAAATCATCTTTCACAAGCGGAATAACTTCTGACAATCTAGCATAAAGTGTCTCTGGATTCGTAATTTGAGCAGGATCAATTGCTATTCTGTAAGTAGTACGAAGTTGGGCAGCAGGAACTGGTGTCCCCTTATATCGAGAAAAATAAATATTTCCACGATCAAAGTTAATCGGAACCTTAGAAACATACTGTCTGTCAGCAAGATCAACATAATACGGGTGCTTGACTACTTGTATATAAAAAGCTTTGCCAACAACCACAAACGCAAGAAGCAACCAGAAAAGCATAATGAAATCAATTCTATCTTTAGAACGTGTTTCTTGATCATGCGAGATTACTAATTCTTGTTTTTTAGAACTCTTAATGTGCATACAGCACTGTATAACTAGCTATATCATCCTTTCGTACAGCAAAGGTAGCATTATCAACTCTTGTAAAATTATTAGCTGCTAGGTCTACTTCAGAAATAGAAGAAACAATGTTGGCATACTTCATTTCAAGAGCTGAAAGCTCAGATGATAAATCACGAGAAGCGATCGTATTTTGCTTTCTCTCAATAACAGAAAACACAAGAGATAGTAAAATAGCACAATAGATAAGAGCTAGTACACAAAGTGTTCCAACCATAGTATGGACGGCTCTTTCATAAAAAGTGATTGTTTTGTAATTTGTATTCATAATGTGTAGTGGTACTTTTTATTTTTAAACTCTTTCAACTATTCTTAATTGTGCACTTCTTGATCTAACGTTTTCTTTTATTTCTTCATCGCTTGGGACGATTGCTTTTTTATTAATTATTCTTAATGTCTCACCATGTGCTCGTAATTTATGCTTTACTATCCGATCCTCTGTACTATGGAACGTAATGATACATCCCCTTCCATTTGGCGCGAGAACTGTTGGCAATATCTCGATAAGCTCACTAATACTTCCTAACTCGTCATTTGTTGCCATACGAAGAGCTTGGAATGTCTTTGTAGCAAAATGAGTTTTTCTGTGACGGTAGAGAGCAGGAACAGAAGATGCTATGCAGTCAACGAGCTCGAATGTCGTCTTAATTGGTGAAGCTTCTCGTCGTTCTATAATTTTTCGGGCTATACGACGTGAATATGTTTCGTCAGCAAATCCGTATAATATGTCAGCAATTGTTGATTCGCTCCAAAAATTCACAATATCGTAGGCAGTTGTCATGTCTTCCTCAGGATGAGCATCAAAAGTCATAAGGAGTGGTTCATCAAATCTAAATGAAAAACCTCTCTTTGAATCATCTAATTCCTGTGATGACAACCCAAGATCTGCCAACAGCCCGTCAACGGTCTGAATTTTTAAATCTTTAAGGATTGAGGCAATGTGTCGAAAGTTTGAATGGATAAAGTGTATCTTCGGGCCATTCTTTATTTTTTCTAATGCCTCTCGTGCTTCTGCTAGTGCATCCTGGTCGAGATCAATACAGATGAGCACCCCTGATTCTCCGATACGTTTAGCCATTTCAATGCTATGCCCGCCACGATTTGTGGTGCAGTCAACATACGTACCTCCAGATTTAATATTGAGACCTTCTATTGATTCATGTAAAAGTACTGGGATATGCATATTGATTAGTGACTTAAAAGCATTAGATGATTCCTAGATCATTTAATTTTGATGCAAGCGCATCAGCTTCGCCGTTTACTTTTGCTATATTTGCTTCCCACGCTTGTTCATCCCAAAGTTCTACTCGTGAATACATTCCTGCAAGCACAACTTTAGAAGACAAATGTGCAAAATCTTTAAGTGAGTCAGGGATAACGATTCGTCCAGCAGAGTCAACGTCAGTTTCAAATGCATTTCCAAGCATAAACCTATTGAAGCTTCTACTGTCTTGATTTCCAAAACCCCCTTGCGATAGTTTTTGTGCCATCTGTTCCCATTCTTTAATTGGGAAAACAAACAATGAGTTATCTAAACCGTTAGTCACAACTACTTTTTTACCTAAGTCAGTACGCCACTTTGATGGTAGCGTTAATCTTTTTTTAGGGTCGAGGTCGTGTGTGTACTTTCCGATTAGCATATCCGTAATATATTGTAGTAAAGCAAAACTCCCACTTTGCCCCACTGAGACCCATTATACCCCACTTGAATGCTATTTCACTAGAAAAAGTGTGGATAAAGAGAATAAAAATGTAAGATGTGCAGAGAACTACAAATGCTTGGTAAATAATGAATTTTGGTACCCAAAATAAAAGACCTTATTTTAAAAATAAGGTCTTTTATAATCACAATATTACTATTTTGGCTTCACAAGTGGGAACATATGGACTTCACGGATTGGTTTATCGGCCAAAAATGCAAACAAGCGTTCACCGAAACCAAATCCACACGTCGGTGGCATGCCATGCTCTAACATCTCAATAAATGAATCATCTGCCATCATGGCTTCTTCATCACCTCCGGCGAGTAATTCCTGCTGTTTATCAAAACGAGCACGCTGATCAAGCGGATCATTTAACTCACTGTATCCCTTCCCAATCTCACTCCCAGCTAAAATTGGTTGAAATATCTGTGCGGTTTTCCCATCTGCGTTTGCTTTTGCAAGCGGAGCCACAAGAAGTGGGTGATTTATTAAAAATGCAGGACCTGAAATATTTTTTCGACAATATTTCCACAATGTATCAATAAGTCTCTCCCTGTTATTTCCGTCATATTTTACATGAAGCTCTTGTAATTTTGTCACAATAGCTTCATCTGATGCCTCGTTAATATCAATACCTGTTTGACGCATCACTTCTTCCCTATAGTCCACTCGTTTCCATTCATCACTTACATCAAAGGTGTGTCCACGAGTGGTGAACAATGTTGTACCAAAAACTTCTTGTGCAAGAGTCCGGTAGAGCTCTTCCACCAACCTCATACCATCTTCATAGTTAGCATACGCCATATAAAATTCACAGTTGGTGAATTCTTGAACATGCTCAGGAGAAGAACCTTCATTTCGATATACTCGTCCTATTTCAAAAGTCTTAGGGAATCCTGCAGCCATAAGTCGCTTCTGCCACAACTCTCCAACTGAAATACGCATAAACACATCGAGATCAAAATCATGATGATGTGTTGCAAATGGACGAGCTTCTGCTCCTCCTGTTGTCACTTCGATGGTTGGTGTTTCTACTTCTAAAAAATTCTTTTCTTTTAAGAAATTTCTAGTAACATCCCAAAACTTTGCTTTCTTGATAAAAAGATCTCGAAGTTCCTCGTTGGTCAGAATATCAAGATACCTTTCTCGCATTCGAAGCTCCTCATCTTGTAGTCCATGAAATTTATCAGGAAGCGGAAGGAGTGCTTTTGAAAGCATACTCATACCAGTTACTAAAACACTCTGTTGTCCACTCTTTGTAACAAAGACCGTCCCTACAACTTCGATAAAATCTCCAGTATCCACATAGTCACGATAAAAGCGCATAACATCTTCTGTAGATTCTGGAAGTTTAATCACAACCTGCATGCGAGCTGTTCCGTCATACAAATCAATAAACGAGATTGCTCCCTGACCGCGCGATGTCATCACACGACCATTTACGGTAATTGTTGTTTTATCACTATCGAGTGTAGTGAAGTGCGAAAGAACCTCTTGTAAAGTGTGTGTTTTGAAAGATTTACCTGGATATGACGATACCCCGATTTCTTTTAGATTCTCAAGTTTTTTTATTCGTTCTGCACGAAGTTCTTCTAATGATGCCATAAAGTATAGATAACAACACATGCGCGACAGCTAGCCTAACATTTATTGTGATATGACTAATAATAGCAAATGAACGAAGATTAGTCGACAAAAAATATAAAAAACTACCTCTTACGAGGTAGTTTTTCTAAGACCCGGTAGGTCCACCGCTTACGCACCACTGTATTATGCTATCGATACAATTGTGTACTCAATAGTTCCTTTAGGAGCATGAACAGTTACTTTATCTCCTTTCTTCTTCCCAAGAAGCGCTTCACCAAGGGGTGATTCATTTGAAATTTTTCCTGACACAGAATCTGCTTCTTCACTCCCAACAAGCGCAAATGTTTTTTCTTCTTTTGAACCTTTCTTAAGAACGGTTACCGTTGCTCCAACGGTAACAATGCCTGTCGTATGGGTTTCCATAATAACCGCATTCTTAAGGATTTGCTCAATATGGGTAATTCTATCTTCGCAGTTAGCTTGATCTTCTCGTGCCTGATGATATTCAGCGTTTTCTGAAAGATCTCCAAGAGATTTAGCGTACTCAAGAGCATCAGCTATCTCCTTGCGACGTACAGTAATAAGCGTATTAAGCTCATCTTCTAGTAATTGTTTCTTTTCAAGTGTTAAATATTCCATAATTATGTTGAAAGTTATTATACCACAAAGGTACACAAATGGTTATATTGACAAATACACAAATTTGTACTATTATTTAATTGGTAATTCTTTTTAACTTTGGCAGGAGTCAACATGCTCAAAAATTTTATTCTCATGTATTTTGCATTTGCAACTGTAGTCGTTTTTGCTCAACAGCCTACAGGTGTCCACCCATCTTATGTATCAATCAAAATGAAGACCGACGCTCTTGATACAGATGCAATTGTTACAACAATATGCGGTGGTATAGTTGCCGATGAGAAGCGAAAAATTATTGCAACGGCATGGCACTGTGTTCCGAACCAACGATCTGTAATTGAAAAGCAGGGAGTCTTCTCAGTTGGTGGCATGAATGCAAAACTAGTTCTCTTTTCAGCTGAAGCAGATACTGCCTTATTCCAGGTTACTGACCTCAAAGGTCTGAAAGCTCCAAATTTCAAAATACCTCAAAAAGGTGACATTGTTGTTGCGTCTGCATACTACGACAGCTTCCCGGTAACAGCTCAAATGCCTGACAGATTCTTTCCAGCGATGAGCGTTCAAATAACACTTGATTGGGAAGGAAAGGTTGCGGGAGTTGCAAATGCTAACCGTCGAGGTGGGGAGCATTTCGATAAGATAACTCCAACAAAGTACAAGTGGATTATCGTTACAGGTAATACAGCTCCAGGATTTTCAGGAGGCCCTGTTTTTGATAAAAATGGAAATTTTGTTGGATTAGTTTCAAATACGAATGGTGGATTCACAAATTTAAGTTCTTCAGAAAACGTCAAGGAAATGATTAAAACACTGCCTTGATTTAGTGTTATCACAAAAAACCGCTCTAGAGCGGTTTTATTTTGCAAATGTTACTTAGTATAATCCGTATTATCTCGCATCCACTCAAGTGTCTCGCGAGCTGCAAACACAGCACCATATGGATTATGTCTATCTCCTTTTTCCATTATGACAACAAACGCATACTTTGGGTTTTCGTATGGGAAGTATCCACTGATCCAAGAATTTACAAGCTCTTTGCTGACCCCAAGCTCTGCGGTTCCTGATTTTGCTGCAATATCTAACCCCTTCATATCAAGAGCACGGCCTGAACCATTTTCACCATGAACCACTCTATACATCCCTTCTTGAATTACTTTTAAATTCTTTTGATTAAGACTTAATGAAGTTGATGCTGTGGTTGCACCAAGTAGGAGATGAGGAGTCACAAGACTACCCCCATTTGCAATAACAGCAACCGCTCGAGTAAGTTCAAGTGGAGTCACCTGAAATCCGTATTGTCCAATTGAGGAGTGGTAGGTATTTCCAAGTAACCAGTCCTCATTAAACACTTTCTTTTTCCATTCAGGTGTTGGTATGACACCATACTCTTCACCTGGTAAATCTATGCCTGTCGTACTTGCGAACCCAAACATTCTTGCGTAATTGTCAAGACGAGCGATACCTAGTCCCTTTTGATCCATATACCCTCCACCAATTTGATAAAAATATTCATCAGAAGACTCTGCGATAGCATCCCTCATGTCGATGTATCCGTGAGCTTTCCAGTCTTTAAAAACCGTATCAGGACCACCATATTTATTCTTAATGACCAGCTGGCCACTACTATAAATAATTTTCTCAGGAGTAATTATATTTTCTGCAAGCGCAGCATATGCAAAAAAAGGCTTCACAGTTGAACCAGGTGTAAAAAGTCCGCTTATTGCACGATTAAGAAACTTCCTTTTTTTATCAAGCAACGCTTCAGCAACACGATTATTTTCTTCTTTTGTCTCAGCATTTGTAATTAAATTATTATCGTACTGAGGGTAACTTGTCAGTGCTAAAATTTCTCCGGTGTGCACGTCCATAATTACCCCAGCACCACCCGTAAAACTAGCTTTTTTGGCTAAAGAAGCCATACTTTCGTAGAGTTTTGCTTGAACATCCTTATCAATAGTAAGCTTCAGGTTTGCACCATGTGTTGGATAGACAACCACATTTTGAGCCTCTATCTCATGTAATGCTGTCACCTCAATGATACGCTCACCTTTTACTCCTGCGAGTGCATCTTGGTACTGCTTTTCTATTCCGTCTTTTCCAAGATATTCATCTTGCCAAAATACTCCGGACTGATCTCGTTTCGGATAACTAACGTACCCAAGCAGATTCGAAAATCCAAGATCCTGAGTGTAGACACGTTTTGGAATATCATCTTGCGTCTGTTTCTTTTTAATTTCTTCTTCTGTACTTGTGCTAGTACTTGTACCATTTGTAGCGTACAAAGAGTTCCAAGCAAGCAATTCTCCATTTCTGTCAGAAATAGTCCCTCGCAATGCAAAAAGAGGTAGCTTCCTTAAGTGATTATTGTCTGCCTTTTCTGCATACTCGTCTGCATATACTACCTGCATGGTAAATAGTCGATATGATAATCCAGAAATAAGTAGTAAAGAAATGAAAACTGCAATATAAAAAATATGTTTACCTAGTGGCCTCTCGAGTTGCCCTTGCATCTGATTCATGTCTAACTCAGATAAATTTTGTGAATCAAGAAACACATCCTCAGGATTTATCTCATGTGATGTTGCACGTCTAACGCGCAGAGTAGATGAACGGCGAAACAATTTCATATAAAATCATTATACCACAAACTATGATAGTAAGTACTGGGAATTTTGAAATACTAAAAATAATATCAAACAGAACTGCAAACATAATACTTCCCCAGATTAAAAACGGTTTATATTTATTTATTTTTCTACGGTTGTACATAAAATACAGAAGACGTTACAGGATTATATGCCCCTTCAACAAACACGTGCCAAGAAGTATCCTGGTTATTATTTGCAACCTCTTTAACGACCCCCAGCAACACTTTTGGGTTACTACGCATGAATACTTTTTCTCCAACAGTAATTGGGGTGTCACGTGCAATATTTGCTAAATAGTAACTTCCTCGACCAACAAGCGATACATTTATAGACGATGAAGATGTAACCCCTTCTGTGGTTACTCCAGAAGCAGTTAAGAGGAGACAGAGTGACGTAGAGTTATATACTTCCTTGATTGTACACGCTGCCTGATTTCCTCGTAAATAAACGATTGTACCGATATCAATTCCATCCTTATATCCTTTCGAAAGGAGAATTGTAGAATACAATTTTGTGATATCTTGCATTATCGGATACATAACAAGTGGTGTACTTGTTTGTATCGTCGAGGTGCTAAAAGCAGACTCAATTATCATCTGTTCGCGCAATTGAGCATCCTTATTTGCGAGCTCGTTCTCAAGCTGCTCCACCTGAGTTGCTAATTGTTTATTTTTATCTGCAAGCGTTTTATGTGAAGAAATATATGTACTAAAAAATTCTGGGAATATAATCAATGATTGTTTTGTGATTCCATACCTCACTGCGACTGGTTCCAAAAATGCATAGGTGTTCGTTTTAATAAAAGACCAGAATATAACCATAATTAAAAACACTCCTGTGTAGAGCGCATATTTACTATAGCCTCTCTTTTTTTGTGCCTTACCTGAAAGATATGTCATCTGTATTTTCAACTAGTATATCCTTATAAAGTGAAATGTTTTCTAGGATAACTCCAGCACCTCTCGCTACCGCTGTTAGTGGGTCATCTGCAACCGTTACTGGCACTTTTAATTGCATCTCAAGAAGAGCGGGTAAGTTACGAATAAGCGCACCACCTCCTGCTAAGGTTATTCCTTTTTGCATAATATCAGAAAGCACTTCAGGCGGAGTTGTCTCCAGAACTTCTCTGATGACATCAACTAACTGTGCGATTGATCCGTACATTGCTTCACGAATATCGACATCGGTGATGATAGCTTCTCGCGGTAGCCCTGTCACAAGATCTCTTCCTTTTACACTTAACTCTTGTCCTTCTTCATCTGGAAGAGCTGAGCCTATTGTCATCTTGATGTACTCGCCTGTTTTTTCACCAATCAACATCTTAAACTCATCACGCATGTATGTGATGATGTCTTCAGTTAACTTATCTCCCGCAACTTTTAAACTCTTTGCTCGTACAACACCTGAAAGCGCTATAACTGCAATGTCAGTTGTCCCTCCTCCGATATCAACAATCATACTACCGACTGGCTCATGGATTGGCATATGCACTCCGATTGCTGCTGCCATCGGCTCTTCAACAATATAGACACTACTTGCTCCAGCTGACTTTGCCGCATCATAGACCGCACGCATCTCAACGTTTGTGATACCAACCGGTATACCGATCACTACTCGCGGACGAAAAAGTTTTCGATCCATATCATTTGCTTTGTTAATGAGATAACTGAGCATTTCTTCTGTCACTTCATAATCAGAAATAACACCATCAACAAGTGGTCTCACAATTCGGATATGAGACGGAGTGCGACCCATCATACTCTTTGCCTCGATACCAACAGCAACAACACGATTAGTCTTTGTATTAAGCGCAACAACAGATGGCTCATCAATAACAATTCCACGACCACGAACATAGACGAGAGTATTTGCAGTACCTAAATCAATACCAATATCATTTGAGAAATTTCGTAGCAGACGGTCGAACATAAGACTATT
>CAZEXZ010000004.1:0-13607 GCA_964516655.1 uncultured Candidatus Saccharibacteria bacterium
TACTGACCAGTAGTCTTTACTATCTAAATGATTCGTTTGATGGCGAACATAGAAAATATCTCCCACTGAGAGCTGTATATAGTCATTTTGGAAGGTTACTGTTTTGCCAACATCTACCCCACTAAGAACTTCTATCTTTAATGTTTGTGTTTGGGACGGCGTATCTGTTCCAGGAACAGTACTTGTAGCTTGGTTTGTTACTGCAAGAACTTTTGCTTTTTCAAAAACTTCTGTATCTGCTACCATTGTAGCGGTTTGAGCATAAAGTAGTTGTGGCAAAAATACTATTGCTAACAAGGAAACTACTACGAGGTTTTTTGACTTCATTTTACTATTCTATCATTTTATAGACTTAAGAAAGAAATGATATTATCTAGATATGAAAACTACCTATTCCGTAACTGGAATGACATATGGTAAGTGTGCTACAAGCGTAGAACAGGTCATTTCTTCTATTCCAGAGGTTCAAGATGTTCATGTCAATTTTCAAACTCATAAAATTGAAAATATAAGCAGTATAGGACTTAGTACATCTACATTAAATGATGCTGTTTCTAAAGTAGGAAAATATGTGGTTTCAGACCAGTTAAGCAAGAATTACCTTAGTTTTTATAAAAAGAAAATAAGAGTATTCCTTCCTCTTATTATTATTTTCGCAATAATACTTATTTGGACTGCCACTCACCAAGCTATACAAGGATTTACTCTCCATAATGCAATGCATGATTTTATGGCAGGCTTCTTTCTTATTTTTGGAGGACTGAAGATACTCAACTGGAGTAACTTTGCTGTTGGATTTAGGGCTTATGACCAACTCGCAAGGAGGAGCAAAACATATGCTTATTTATAGCCACTTATTGAAATCTTTCTAGGGTTAGCATACCAATTTCGTTTTGTGGATGAATTACCTCTTGACGTCGTCACTGTCATAATTCTTTCAATATCAACCGTAGGTATTGTTAAAAAGTAAAAGAAAAAGAAGTCATACAGTGTGTTTGTTTAGGAAGATTTTTCTCTATCCTGCTATCTTGGTTTACTGTATTTGAGAACATTCTCATGATCGTGATGGCAGTATATATGCATGTAGTTTTTAGTAAGAACTAATACCATCAACTTCCCAATATTTTATTTCCTAGTTATACTTGACCTAGCTTGAGCAATTCCGCACAAGTTCTTTGAGGAGGTATTCCAAATGAAACGACTATTGCACGTGCTCGTGACGAGCACACTGGCACTCTGTGCCATGCCAGCCCTTGCATCGAACCACACAGGTGTCGATCAGTGGGAACACTTCACCTACCACTTCCAGCAGATGCTGTTCTGGTTGGGGCAAGGACAGTGGTCTCTTGCGTTTTACCAAGCCGACTGCACGCGTGACCCGCTGTCCAAGCTCCTGTTTGTCCACGGCGGTGCAATGTGGCTGATGGCAGGACTGATGGCGTTTACCGTGTTGTGTTTCTTTCGCAAGAAAATCGCACAGTCATTCCACGAAGCGACGTGGTTCATGCGGTTTCGTTCGCCACGTTTTGTCTGACCCCGTGTCGGCACACCCAAGCAGGGTTTCGGTTCACTCTGAGACCCTGCTTTTAAATTTCATTACTATTGTTAGAATGTACTGATGGAAAACTCTCTAGAACAACTTCCAAACCTTTCGGAATATAAAAAGTACAAAGAGAAAAATGGGCTTACTTTTGATGATAAAACAACAACAGAGTTAGTACAAGCAGAGTTTTTTGAGAAACAAGTTGGTTCGAGGATTATTTCTTTAGGTATATTCTCATATAATACAAAACCAATGTTCTGTGCATGGGGTTATAAAGATGAAGAACATTGCAGTATGCATGCAGTTATGGGAAATGATGACAACTGGTTTTCTCCACAGAAAGGATGTCCAGTTAAGATAGCAATAAAAGATGGGAACAAGAATATAGGACTTCGCATGCCAACAAAACAAGGAGATCGTGAGTTTTATTTTGTGTAGTAGTTACTTACTACAAGTTTTACAGACACCAAAAAACTCAAGGGAGTGAGAATTAATTGTAGTAAAACTTTTTGAATGTTTGAGAATTTTTTTTTGGAGATTAGTTTGTTCACAATGTTCGATGTCTTCTATCTTTCCACATTTCTCACAGACAATGTGATGGTGATGATGGTTCTTTTGAAGAAGCTCATAATATATTGCAGTTTCTTGTAGATTTATCTTTGCAACAATTTTTGATTTTGAAAACTCTTCAAGAGCACGGTAAAGTGTCACCTTATCCATTTTGTACTTCATTCCCTTCTGTATATCTCCTGCTGATACAGGTTTCTTTATATCGCTCAAGAAAGAGAGGAGAGCAATTCGCCCAAGAGTTAGACGATACCCATGTTTTTGTAATAACTTTTCAGACGCTAAAGTATTCTTAGATTTCATAGTTGCATTAGTATACTACTAACGCAACCCAATTGCAATAGTTGAGAGTATGTGGTAGTATATAAGTGCAACTCTATTGCGTTATATGAAAATAGCATTCGTAGGAAAAGGGGGAGCGGTAAAAGCTCTGTATCATGGCTAGCAGTGAAGGCCCTAGAAGAAATGGGTTCTACTGTTCTAGCTATTGATGCTGACCATAATATGGACCTTACTAGTAATCTAGGACTTAATCCTGATACCACTCCACTTATGCATAAAACTGAACAAGAATTCATGGAGCATGTCGGTGTTTCAAAAGTTAGTGGTGTACTTACTAAAGATATGAATACTCTCCCTTCTTTTACTACTGGTCCACAAGATTTATATACTGCTTCTATTGCAACAAAAGTAAGTGATAAGATATCACTCATCAATATCGGTCTCGGTGCACCTGATGTTATGTTTTCAGGTAAATGTGCTCATGGACTTTCTGGACCACTTAAATATTATCTTGGTCTTCTTGAGGAGAAAGATGAGTTTGTTGTTATAGACAGTGTCGCAGGAGCTGACATGCTCAATTATGGATTGTATGCAGGAATTGATGCGGTAATTGGAATTGTAGAGCCACACAGAAACAGTATTAAGGTCTTCGAACAGATACAGGATATTTGTCGTAAATCACTTATTCCATGCTTTGCTGTGGTCAACAAACCAACAGACAATGATTTCTATAGAGACTTTTCTTCAAAGAATACTGACAAGATTTTAGGAGAGATTCCATTTGATGAAAATGTTATGAACTACGATTATACGAAAGTGAAAGATGAGACTAAGAAAAGTATGGTAGGTATTATTGGGAAAGTTAAGAAATTAAAGAAACGAGGAAATCTAAGTACCATTAAAGATTTTCAAGATATGAAATCTGGAAAGTAATGTTCCATACGCTTTACTTGTTTCAATACAAGTAAAGCGTTCGAATGTTCCTTTTTCAACCAACCCAAAGAGGTGAATTATGTCTCTCCCGTCAATCGCCGGCACCAGAACCGATGGAATGAGTGCTGAACAACTTGAGGATATCCTCTATAGAGCAAGCCAAAAGGACCTTCCTCTTGCGTTCCATTGGTTCAAAGGGCTCTCGCTTGGTGTCCATCACAAGGAAGATCCTGCAAGCCCACTTGCTTCCCAAATCAAACGTGTTGTTGCAGATGGCATGCGACACGTTCTCGAGAAAAAGCTGTTCGGTGGCAAGCGAATAGTCTTTGCGAACTGCTGTGATGTAATCGTTGATCCTCCTAAGGGGTTCAACGCCGTCTTGTTCCAGTTCGAGACTCAGAATGGGGAGCTCAACTATGCAGACTGCTGATAAGTCATTCAGTATTTTCTTAGCTAAGAATCGCGATCTCATTCTTGAGCTTTGTCTATCGGAAGGGTTTGTGTTCTTGGTGAAAGAAAGTTCACGATGCATAACTGTACGGTGTACTCTTCCCAGTGGTTACGTTCGCTTTGTCATCTTTGATGATCATCGAATTGAGAACCCACACGGTGGCAAACCTCATGTGTGCAATCAATGGCATAAAGCAGTTGGTGACCCCATTTCATTTACGATGGGGAGGGATATGGCCGACACTTTGCAGCTTCAGAATGTGCTTCGAGCTACTGCTATAATGTGTCTCACACAAAGTGAAGCGTATAACGAAATGAAAATTCAAATCTTTTCTTAAAAAGGCGTCTTGAGACGCTTTTTCTTTTTTATATTTTCAATACTTTTGTATATGTATTTTCAACAATAGAAGCTCACAAACTTATTCCTAGTAATTTTGTATACATTAAGTACACTTTAGGTAGTAGATTCACAAAGGAGTACCTTATGCGCACTCTGCCATGGTTTGTCACTGATCCTTTTATGTTCCACAAAATGTTTCTTGAGAGACCTCTACATTCGTATAACCCACTTATCTTTGCAGGAGTTCTTCTTGGAAGGCCACTTGTGGTAAGTTTTGCGATGATGATACCAGTCTCATCTTTCTTTTATCCTTCTAAATAATAGTTTCACTCAAAAAGTTAAGCTTGATTAAATAGCACAACAGCACGTTGGGCTATTTTTATTGATACAAATGTATTGTATTTCATATTAGTATATGCTAATATGTAATACATGCAAAAGAAAAATAAAGAAGATGTGTTTAAAGCATTTGGGAACAGAGAAAGGGTTCAGCTTATTTGTTGTCTGGCAAAGGCGCAGAGTGTCACTGAACTACTTGATAAGTGTGAACTTTCCCAGTCAGCACTTTCACAACATTTAAAAATTTTAAAAGATGCAGAAATCATAGGATGTGTGCGTGACGGTAAGAAACAAATGTATTCGGTGAAGAATAAAAAAATGCTTGCCATCGCCCGAGCACTGTTGAGGGAATAAAATTTTACACACATAACTACACACTACATATCATGAAACATATCAACATTAATGCATTCAAAGAAGTTCTCACTACTGAGAAAAATAATTCAACAGTAGATTTTATTAATGTCTGTACACCAGTAGAATATAAAGAGAAACATATCCAAGGTGTTAGGAGTGTTCCATTAGATGAAATTGCAGCACATATAAGTGAGTTTAAAAATAAAGAGACTATTTATGTACATTGTAGGTCAGGAAACAGAAGTAGAAAAGCAATTGAAAGATTAGAAGAACTAGGAGTTAAGGCGGAGCTTGTAAATGTCGAGGGCGGGATTATGGCATGGGATGAGGCAGGTCATAGCACTATGTCGCTAACAAAGAAAATGCCACTCATGCGACAAGTTTTTCTTGCGGCAGGGGTCTAGTTGTAATGAGCCATATATTAGCCTTTGCGGTCAACGGTAACCTTATCTTCCTTTCATTATTTGTTGGTTTTGGTCTCACTGTGTCTGGTCTAACTGGATGGTGCGGAATGGCGCTTATTTTATCAAAGATGCCTTGGAATAAATAATACCTATGGACTACACTCAATTTTTACAACACTCAGCGAACATTCAAAGTTTCTTTGATGAAGCTACGAACACGGTGAGTTATGTTGTGTCTGATCCTGTAACAAAAAAATGTGCAGTTATTGATAGTGTCATGAATTATGAGCCACACAGTGCAACTGTGTCGTATGAAGGGGCGGATGCAATTATTTCGTATATCAGTCAGAATAACCTTAGTGTTCAGTGGATTCTCGAGACTCACGTGCATGCAGATCATCTTTCGGCAGCAATGTACATTAAAAAGATAACAGGAGGAGCGGTTGCAATTAGTAAATCAATAACACAGGTTCAGAGTTTCTTTGGTAAAGCATTTGGTGAAAATGAGACTTTCTTGCGAGACGGAAGTCAATTCGATGTGTTATTTGATCTTGACGAAGACTTTTCAATTGGCTCACTTCCTGCGAGAGCGCTCTACGTTCCAGGGCATACTCCAGCAGATATTGCGTATCTCATTGGGGACGCTGTTTTTGTTGGTGATACTATTTTTATGCCAGATTATGGATCAGCACGGTGTGATTTTCCTGGTGGAGATGCTACTATGTTATATAACTCAGTACAAAAATTATTCACTCTACCAGGTGCTATAAAAATGTTTATGTGCCATGATTATTTACCAGCTGGTAGAAAAGAGTATATCTGGGAAACAACAGTTGCTGAAGAAAAACAAAAAAATATACATTTAGCGGATACGGTCACAGAAAAAGATTTTACAGATATGCGCACGACAAGAGACGCGACGCTGGGAATGCCGCGACTTATTATTCCGTCGCTTCAAGTTAACATTCGTGCAGGAGAATTACCTCAGAATGAAGATGGAACTATTTTTCTTAAAATACCGATAAATGGTGTATTTTCAAAAAAATAACACATGGAATCACTTGGGTACCTTATTGCAATTGGAATAGGCGTAGCACTCAGTACCTTCGGAAGTGGAGGGTCTATTTTGGCTGTGCCAACTCTTGTGTATGTGATGCATATACAGCCACCGCTTGCTATTCTTTACTCGCTATTTATAGTTGGTGTGGTGTCACTTGTTAGCGTGATGACTGTTTCAAAATTTTATGATTCTAAAATAGTTTTTACGTTTGGTATACCATCTGTCGCCGGGGTCTTTATAATGAGGAACAGTATTATTCCACTACTTCCGACAGAAGTAAGTATGATGGGGCATGTATTTAGTTACGATAAAATTATCTTGATTCTTTTTGCAAGCAGTATGCTACTTTCTGCTGTGCGATTACTCTTTGAAGAGAATTCAGTAATCCATGAATCAAAAGAAAGAAATATTTTTAAACTTATTATTGTTGGATTTTTAACTGGTATGGTGACAGGACTCCTTGGTGTTGGTGGAGGTTTTCTTATCATACCAGCACTCATGTATCTTACACGTATTAGTATGCAAGCAGCTGCAGGCATATCCCTTATCTTAATTTCTATTAATACATTATCTGGATTCTTCTTATCGTTACATCAACTAACTAATCCAGACTGGAAGTTACTTGCTATATTCACTCTGTTTTCATTGTTCGGAGTTGTTATAGGCGGAGGTATTAAAAAAAGTATCCAACCAATCAAACTTCAGAAATACTTTGGGTGGTTTATAGGCAGCGTAGCAGTGTGTGTTTTGTTTGCAGAATTATTTACCATCTAGATCTTTTTGAATGAAAAAACTACCCCTCTGGTAAGTGGGTAGTTTTTTAATGTAAAATCTAACGAAATTAATTAGCCTCATCTGGTACACCTGTTGGCGCTCCTTGGTAGTCAATTGGCCGTGCGTTTTGTGATCCTCCACGTTGATACATGCCACTTGGCGAGCCATATGTCCCACCTCTGCCATCCATCATCATTCCTTGACCTCTGCGTAGGCCATTTGTTGAATGATTTGCTCCAATAATTGCTCCTGCTACACCGCCAACTATTCCTGAAGCCAGTGTACAGATAACAAGTATGGTTATCGTTTTTTTATCTAAATGCATATGTAAAGTGTTATTTTTTAATTGGTGTCACATTCTACTACAACTATTTTCAATTTTTATTTCAATTTCTTAAGGTGTACTTGTGGAAAAATGAGGGAATTATGAAATAAAGTGAGCAGGATAGGTGTAGTATACGATATGATGCTCACCAACTCATGGTAGTATACATACTATACTTATGAAACAACGTTTTTCAACCTTACTCGACTCTTTTAAGAGTGGTGGATTATTTATTAAAGATAAAGTACTTATATATAAAAAAACAGCAATCACTCTTTTGGTATTACTTTGTGTAGTATTAGGATATCAACTATTTTTTAAAAAAGCAGAATCAGTTGTTACATATCAGTATGCCACAGTAAAGCGCGGGACTCTTACTTCTACTGTTTCTGCGACAGGGCAGGTAACTCCAAATAGCCAAGTTGATCTAAAACCAAAAGTGAATGCTAACGTTGTTGGAGTAAATGTAAAAGCGGGAGACCGGGTTCGAGCTGGGCAGGTGCTATTTAGATTAGACGCCACAGATGCTTACAAACAAGTTCGTGATGCGAAAACGTCACTTGCAGCAGCCAATCTTGCTCTTGAGAAGTTACGCAACCCTAAATCGATTGATGTAATGTCAGTCCAAAATTCTATTGATTCTGAAGAGCAGGCAAAAAAGGATCAGGATACAAAAGTAGCAACAGCATATAGGAATCTATTAAATAGTGGCATTCAAGCAGTGCCTGATGTTGCATACACTACTGAAACAGCTCCAACAATTTCAGGAAGCTACTCGAAGGGTGTTGAAGGTCAGCTTAAAATAGTTGTGTATCAAGGTGGTCCGACAGGATATAGCTTTGGTATGAGTGGACTAGCAACAGGTACAGGGAATGTTAACACAACGGTTGCACAACCTCTTGGAGACACCGGATTATACATCAAATGGAATAATGCTAACCCGACAACAAATTGGATTATAAATATTCCTAATAAAGAATCAAGTAGTTATTTATCAAATTACAATACATATCAAAATGCACTTACTGATAGAACTAGCGCGAATGAGGCGTCAGACAGAACCCTTGCTAGCTTAAAGCAGAAATTAGCTGATCTAACTCCTGGGGATGATAGTTTAGATGTACAAAGTGCACTCTTAACAGTCGAACAAAGACAAAATTCATTAAGTGATGCAGAACAAACATTGTCTAACTATACGCTTACTGCTCCATTTGATGGAGTAATGGCGTCGGTTTCTGTTGACATTGGTTCTTCTGCGGTTATGGCATCCGCTAATAGTAGTGCTGCGCTTGGTACGATTGTGACTGATAAAAAGCTTGCTCAAATAACGCTCAACGAAACAGACATTGTAAAAGTAAAACTTGGCCAGAAGGCTCTCATAACATTTGACGCAATTGACGGACTTTCGCTTGAGGGAACTGTGGTTGAAATGAATACGCTTGGGACTGTGACATCAGGTGTTGTAACGTATAAAGTAAAAGTGGCATTCAATGCTGATGATATTCGCATTCTGCCAAATATGAGCGTATCAGTTGACATCGTCACTGACAGTCTTGATGATGTGCTGTATGTTCCAAGTCAAGCAGTAAAACGTGATGCTGACGGTTATTATGTTGAAGAAGATGTTGCATCTGCGCAAGGAGTATCAACAACTGGAAGAGTTGCGAATGCGTCATCGACATTTGTACGCCCATTTGCATCAACAGCTGCATCATCAACCCGACCTCGTAACAGCTCTTCAACATTTACTCGTACGAGAGGTGCTAACGGTCAAACTGTAGCTGTGGCGCCTGCAACAGCAACAACACTTCGTCGAGTACCTGTAACAATCGGGCTTCAGACTGATACTCAAACTGAAATTACAAGTGGTTTACGTGAAGGAGAAAGAGTCGTCACCAAGAAGACAACTACCACCGCTGCCCAAGCTGCAGCTCAAGCCCCATCAATAACATCACTCTTACGTCCAGGAAGAACAGCTCCTACTGGAGGTACTGTACGTGGTCAATAATATATGATGATCGATTGTAAAAAAATTACGAAAGACTATGTTAACGGTGACAATGTAACACAAGTTTTAAAAGGTGTAGACTTTCACGTAAAAAAGGGAGAGTTTGTGGCGATTATGGGTCCATCTGGTTCAGGTAAATCTACGATCATGAATATTATCGGACTACTCGATACCCCAACAAAAGGAGCGTATATTCTTGATGGTAAAGATGTTTCTAAGCTCACTGACAATGAACAAGCAGAAATTCGTGCAAATAAAATTGGGTTCGTTTTTCAATCATTTAACCTTCTCCCGCGAACAACGGTACTTAGAAATGTCATGTTACCACTTCTGTATTTAAATGTATCTGTGAAAGATAGAGAAGAAAAAGCAAAGCAGGCTCTCATCTCCGCAGGATTTCCTGAAGATAAATGGGACAATCTATCTAACCATCTTTCAGGTGGACAAATACAGCGTGTTGCGATTGCTCGTGCGTTAGTTAATAATCCTAGTATTATTTTGGCGGACGAGCCAACGGGTAACCTAGATACAAAAACAGGTGAAATTGTTCTTGCTACCTTTAAGAAATTAAATAAAGAGGATGGCAGAACTATTGTCCTTATTACTCATGAGCCAGATGTTGCAAAACATGCTGATCGAACAATTCACGTTCGTGACGGAAATATTATTTAATCATTTATGACACTACAAGATCTTCTTCAAGAAACAGTAACGTCAATTAGTACGAACCGTGTACGTACCGGGCTTACTATTTTAGGTATCGTCATTGGTATTGCATCAGTTATTGTGATGCTTGCAATAGGTAATGGTGCTCAAAGTTCTATCGCTTCAAGTATTAGTTCATTAGGATCAAATATTTTAACCATAACCGGAGGTGGTGGAGGTGGTTCACGACCTGGAGGAGTTAGTGCTGGACGTGGATCGCAACAGACTCTCACTCTTGATGATGCAAAAGCAATAGAGGATAAACTTTCAATAGTAAAAGATGTTTCTCCTGAACTTACTTCACGAGTTCAAGTTATTGCTGAAGGGAATAATACAAATACAACAGTGATTGGTGCTGTACCTGCGTATGAGCCTGCGCACTCTGTCATGGTAGAAGACGGCGCTTTCATATCTGACTCTCAATATAGAAGTGGCGCTAAAGTTGCAGTACTTGGACCAACGACGCGTGATGATTTATTTGGAGTCGGTAGTGATGCTGTTGGTAAGGAAATAAAAATTAATGGAAATAGATTTATTGTGATTGGTGTTACAAAAAGTAAAGGAGGTACTGGGTTTGGAAACGCTGATGACAGAATTTTTATACCACTCACAACATCACTTAGGTACATTGCAGGGAGCGAATATGTAAGCAGTATCGCGGTTACTACAGAAAACCAAGAAGATATTACTCAGATGCAAACTGAAGTAACAGATCTCCTGCTAGAACGACACAATAAAAAGTCTCTTGCAGAAGCTGACTTTAGTATTTTTAATCAAGCCGACCTTGCAAGTACCGCACAATCAATAACGCAGATATTTACGATATTACTCTCGTCAGTTGCTTCAATTTCTCTTATTGTTGGTGGTATTGGAATTATGAATATGATGCTTACAAATGTGCGCGAAAGAACAAGAGAAATTGGTTTACGTAAAGCAATCGGTGCTAAGAGACGTGATATCAGTAATCAATTTCTTATTGAGTCAATAATTGTAACAGTAATCGGAGGAGTTATTGGGGTATTATTCGGGATATTTGTATCATTTATTATTTCTAAGTTAGGAATATTACAAACTACCGTCACAACTGGCCCTGTACTCCTTGCATTTGGAGTGTCAGCAGCTATTGGAATTATGTTTGGTTACTATCCTGCAAAAAAAGCATCTGAACTTAATCCGATTGAGGCTCTGAGATACGAGTAACGTAGAGAGTAAAGTCTAGACTAGGTGACTCCACGTCTGTATACTGCATGTATGACTAAATCGTTAATTCTAGCTGGTGGATGTTTCTGGTGTGTAGAACATGACTTACGCGAAGCTCCTGGGGTGACGCTCGTAACATCTGGGTATTCAGGTAAAGATGATGAGACTGTTCAAAGTAACGAACGTATAGGTTCACCGACATACGAAAATCACAAAGGTTACAAAGAAGTTGTGCTTGTGGAGTACGATGAAGAAAAAACAACCTATAAAAAACTCTTGCAGTTTTTTATTGATCACATTGATCCAACTGATGATGGTGGGCAATTTGGTGATCGAGGCGAAAGTTATAAAACAGCAATTTTTTTTGAAAATGAAGATGAGCGACTTACCGCTAAATTAGTTCTCAAAGAATTAGATGAAAGTCATGTCTATGATAAGGAATCAAAAATTGAATTACTTCCTAGAAAGCATTTGTATGCTGCTGAAGAATACCATCAACACTATGCAGAAAAAAATCCGCTTAGATATGATTTGTACAGAAAGGGTTCAGGTCGAGAAGATTTCGTAAATAAGACTTGTCAAATTCGAGAAGAGAAAAAAATAGCTTGGAAAGAATAGTTGCAGATGTCAGACAAACAGACAGTCAGATGACAGACAACACTACACAGATATAATAAGTATGAGTTCATACATAATCGGTATTGATGAAGTTGGGAGAGGTCCTGTTGCGGGGCCTGTTGTTGTTTGTGCGTGCGCAATAAAAAAAGGAGTGGATATTGTTCACTTTTTCCCTAAGCAACAATTACGAGATAGCAAAAAGCTTACAGAGAAGCATCGGCAGGACATTCTAGGAAAAATAACTCCGCATAATGAATCTCTCAATATTGTATTTGGTATCGGAGAAGTAAGTGCAGCACGAATTGATGAAATTGGAATTAGTCAGGCAATAAAAGATGCAATGAAGATGGCGCTAGTCTCGCTACATGATCAAATGGTCCCTCAGGAGTCTTTTGTTTTTTTAGATGGATCCTTGCACGCTCCTGAGACATATAGTCAAGAGACAATAATTAAAGGCGATGAAAAAATTCCTGAGATTGCTCTTGCATCAATTTATGCAAAAGAATATCGTGATACAAAAATGAAAAAGTATGACAAAGAATTCCCAGGGTACTCATTTAATACTCATGTCGGATATGGTACTAAAACTCACTATGAGGCACTAAAAAAACTCGGTCTCACAGATCTTCACCGTAGAACTTTTTTAAAAAACATACTTTAGTTGCTCATGCCACTATCGAGCGGTATACTCAATTATATGTCTAGTATATTTACAAAAATTATTGCAGGAGAAGTGCCAGGATATAAGGTGTATGAAGATGATTACGTATGTGCCATTTTAGATATTAATCCAATTCAGAAGGGGCATGTGCTTGTCATTCCAAAACAAGAAGTAGATCAACTTTTTGAGCTCGAAGAAAAAACATTTGACCACATGATGCATCGCGTACGATATTTAGCTCAGGTTATGCAGGCACAACTTAAATGTAAACGTGTGTGTGTCTTTGTGGAAGGCTACGGTATTCCGCATGTGCATGTGCATCTCGTACCAACAAACGTTCCTGCTGATTTTGATAAAGCACTTGTCTATACTGCAACAGAAGAAGAACTTAAAGAAATGCAGAATCTCCTCCAGTCATAGATATGAGATACCTTTTTATCCGTACACTTGCTGTGCTCGCAGCCAGTTATGTTACAAAGGTTGGGGTTCCTTTAGCATTTACGAGTGTTGCTTTTACGCTTAATACGACGTGGACTGCACTTTTAGTTGCAGTGGTACTTGCAGTTATTAATCATACGATTAAGCCGCTCTTTATGATTATTTCAATTCCAATAACGCTTGTAACACTTGGTTTGTTTTCATTTGTTATAAATGGTGCAATGGTTTTACTTGCGAGCATTATAGTAACTGAATTCACGATACCTTCATTGTTGATGGCGATATATTTCTCCATAGTGCTATCGCTCGTAAACTGGGTACTTCATATGTTTGAATAGGCTAGTATGTGTAGACTTTTTGCATTTTCTTTTAATACTGAAACGACAAAAGAGTCAAAGATGCACTATATTAGTTTGTTTAAATCCCTTTCACTTTGTGGTGCTGTCTTACCAGCATCTTTGCCTGGCCACCAAGATGGCTGGGGGATAACTACTTACTATGAACAGTCATTATTCCCAGAGCAGTACAAATCCATAACGTCCGCTCATCTTGACGACACATTTAATCCAGATCAGTTTTTTTCTGAAAGTGTACCTACTAGTG
>CAZEXZ010000004.1:13617-23279 GCA_964516655.1 uncultured Candidatus Saccharibacteria bacterium
GAAAAAGGACTATGGGCGAGATCTCATTAGTAAATACGCATCCATTTGTTTCTGAAGAGTACTCGTTTATTCATAATGGATCCATTGAATCGTGTGAACTCTATGAATCTCTTAGCGAAGCGTGTGAAGGTCAGACAGATTCTGAACGACTCTTTAAAAGATTTATTGAAATTAAAAATAACGAATCTCTTACAACTAAAGATGCTTTTATCAAAATGATACTTGAAATTAAGGATTACTACCCTGATTATTCAGCCATTAATACTATTTTGCACGATGGTAGGCAACTGTATATTTCCCGTGTCGTAAATGAAAATAATCCCCAGTATTCAAGGCGAGATCTGCTAGAGTATTTCACCCTTTTTATAGGACGGACCAAAGAAGGGGGTGTGCTCGTTTCTTCTGAAAAAATAGCTGATATGAATATTTCGTACTCATTACTTCCAAATAATTCAGTTTCTGTGCTATCTCTTGCAAGCGGAGAAGTTACAACAATGCACTTATCGAGCTAGTTTTTCTTTGGGTGCTGTCTCTTGACTTGCTTTGGTTGGAGTGATTTCAATGTCATCTTGTATATCATCTATATCTTCCTGCATTCCTTCCACATCTTCCGCAATCTCTTCAACATCCTCCTGGATCTCGTCGACATCTTTTTGAATATCATCCACATCTTCTGCAATCTCTTCAACGTCTTCTTGAATCCCCTCAACATCCTCCTGAATTTCATCAACGTCTTTTTGGATATCATCTACATCTTCGGCGATACCTTCCACATCTTCTGCGATCTCATCAATTTCTTTTTCAACGCTCGCAAGCGCTCGCCCTTGATAGTTCACACTCATCTGAATGAATATTGAAAGATATATAGCCTCAAGTGACACTATAGTCGTAAGTACAAGGAGAACTCTGTCTAAGTCGATGCCAAGTAAAACCAACACAAATGCACCTATAAAAAGGATGGTGTGAATGATCACAGAGGTAATTGATCCAATCCCTTGAGTTACTGTAAGGGCAAGCTTTTCGGCCTTATTTAAAGGGGTTTTCATAGTATTCCTACTATACCATGAAAATGGTAGAATAAAGGAATGCTAGTAACCATATTAACGTTAGTCGCTCTTTTGGTTCTCATTGGAATTATTAGCGGTTCTCGATTTATTTATTTAATGGTTTCTCCTAAAACAGTAACGCAAGCAGATATGAAAACAAAAGCACTCGATATTTTTATTTACCTAGGTATTGGAATCTCACTTGTTGTGAGTATTACAAATCTACTTCAAGTTATTTTTGCAGCGGTTAACCGAAAGTATGTTGATGTACTAAATTACACTTCATATGTTGATTCAACACAAAGTGATGTTCGTTTTGCAATTGCTTCACTAATTGTTATGTTCCCGATCTATGTAGGTCTCTCATGGTATGTTTCAAGAGATATTCAAAAATTTCTCTATAAGCAAGACATTGCAGTTAGGAAGATTATGATTTATCTTAGTCTTTTTATAGCAATCCTAACACTCATCGGAACTCTGGTGTCAGTTATTTATACGTATCTTGGTGGAGAATTATCAGTACGTTTTGAACTTAAAGCGTTATCAGTATTCCTTGTTGCTTTGTCTGTGTTCGGGTATTACTTTTATGCATTGCGCCGTAATTACGCTAAAGAAACATTCATCCCTGCAGTTATCACCTTAATTGCGTGTGGATTTGTTGGAGCGGCTGTTATCTGGAGTATTTCTATTATTGGAACTCCAGAAGAAATGAGAGCAAAAAAAATTGACAGCACTAGATTAAGTGACATTTCAAGAATTCAACAAGAAGTATTTAATCGTGTACAAATGACAGATAAGCTACCTCTTTCACTTTCTGAACTTGATAACGCTTTCCAAGGGTACCAAGTTCCAACTGACCCAATTACTAAGGAGAGCTATGTGTATAAAATTGTTCAGCAACCAGTTGTTAAAATGAATTACACAACAAATAGAAAAGAACTCACTTCTTCTGCTGTGTTTGAGCTTTGCGCTACTTTTGACACAGTTCGTGAGATAGATGCAAGAGGGCAGTCGATACCAGTCAAAGGTGGAATAGGTGGAAGTGATGCGCTGTATTCTGCATCAAATTACTATTATGAGGGCGATCAGTCACCATTTTGGAATCATGATATTGGTGAGACGTGTTTCAAGAGAATCATATCTTCAGATATGTATTACGGTAGATAGTTTAAAATAGTGCTATAAAAAGGCGGTCGCTACGCGGCCGCCTTTTTTTTGACTGAGGCTTAATAAAAGGGTAGAGTACGCAAAGTTGTTATTTCCAAGTAAAGGGTACCCACTATGAATGTAATTCAATTAAAAAGTCTTCTGTCTGCAAGCGAAGAATTATCTACACATGGTCCTAAGGGTTTCATTCGAGCAGTTGAGATGGTCGGACATGAGGCAGCTTTTGCAATTCTTGTTCATGAAGTAAGAAAAAATATGCAGGCAAAAAGTATCGCTCCAGTCATTGACGAGCTTTCAATGTATGTAGAACCTCGACTACTCTATCTATATGTAAAAGAGCATTTGTTTTTTTATATTTCAGAAGAAATGGCTCTCGATAATTTTTCCGCACATAGTATCGAGTGGAATGGTGTTTTATGGCAAACGTGCGAACATGCATATCAGGCAGCAAAGTTTGATTATGAAGGTGGTCACAGTGATATTGTTACCCAAATTAAAACCGCTCGTTCTCCATTTGAAGCTAAGCGTATTGCCCAAGTACATAAGGACAAAGTAAAGAAAAACTGGGGCAAAGAAAAAGTAGGGGTGATGAGCCAGATTATTCGTCTCAAAATCAAACAACATCACGATGTCAGGTCTGTCCTTTTGGCAACAGGTAGTAAGATTCTCGTAGAGAATTCCAGAACTGACAACTTCTGGGGAAGTGGAAATGATTACACAGGATTTAACTACACAGGAAGACTATGGATGGAAGCTAGAGATGATATAAGGTTTAGAGGAATCTAACATTGCATTTGTAGCAAAACAGCGCCAAACTTGGCGCTGTTTTTCTTTGTTATCTTCTTTTCTTTTGATAGTATAGAGAGATATGAAGCTGTACGATTATAAAAAATGTGATGGATATTGGCAGGCAAAATGGGAAGAAGACAAAATTTACGAAACACCACGGTTGCCTGGAGAAAAGAAAGTATATGTTCTAGATATGTTCCCGTATCCGTCAGGTGAAGGACTCCATGTCGGTCACCCAAAAGGGTATATTGCTACTGATATTTATTCTCGTTTTAAGCGTATGAATGGGTATGACGTACTTCACCCAATGGGGTGGGATGCGTTTGGACTACCCGCCGAACAATTTGCTCTTAAACATAAAGTACAGCCACGAATTGCTGTTGGAAAAAACATAGCTCGATATAAGGATCAGCTTTGTAAACTCGGCGTTGATTATGACTGGTCAAGAGAAATTAATACAACAGACCCTGAATTTTATAAATGGACACAGTGGATTTTTACGAAACTCTATGAGAAAGGTTTAGCATATGAAAGTCATGAGCCGATTAATTGGTGTCCGACATGTAAAACAGGTCTTGCGAACGAAGACCTAAATGGAAATCTGTGTGAACGATGTGATAGCGTTGTTGAGAAAAAACCACTACGTCAGTGGGTGCTCAAAATTACTGATTATGCTGACAGGATGATTAAGGATTTAGATTTACTCAATTGGCCCGAAGGTATCAAAACTGCTCAGAAAAATTGGATAGGTAGAAGTGAAGGTGCAGAATTTGAATTTAAGCTTACTGACGTGAAAGATCATACGGATGGACAGATGTCAGTAAAAGTATTTACAACACGCGCAGATACATTGTTCGGTGTAACATTTGTAGCAATTTCTGCAGAAATGGCACAGACATGGCTAGGCGCTGGCTGGGAAACAAATAAAGATACAGTATCATATATTACTAAAACGCTTGAAGAACAGAAAAAAGAAAATGACTATTCTGTAACACAAGAAAAAACTGGTGTGTATTCTGGTGTTAATGCAATTAATCCTGCGACAGGTGAGAAAGTTCCTGTGTGGATCGCTAACTACGTCGTAGGCGGTGTCGGGACTGGTGCGCTCATGGGTGTGCCTGCGCATGACGAACGTGATAACGAGTTTGCTAAAAAATATGATTTACCAATTGTACAAGTTATTCTACCGGAAACGGGGGTCATACAAAAAGATCCTGAACTAAGAAAAAGTATCGTCGCAGTTCTTTGGAATAAAAAGGATGACACTTTTTTAAGTATTGATTGGGGTAAGGAAATGGGCGGAAATCTGTTTGTTGGTGGTGGTTTGGAAAATGACGAAGACGTTGTGGCTTGTGCTACTCGAGAAATTCGTGAAGAAACTGGATACATATCTTTTACACATAGTAAGTCAACTGGAATTATCAATCACAACTATTTTGCACACTCAAAAAATGTTGCAAGAAGAATTCAGGCAACTGGCCTCCTTTTTGAGTTAACTGGAGATGAGAAAGTCCCTCAGAAGCTTGAAGAAAATGAGAAGAATAAATTTACAGTCACATGGCTGTCACGTGATCAAGTTAAAGCACAGATACAAGATGAACTGCACGCACTTGTTTTTGATACACTGGTTAACGAAACAATATATACCGGTAATGGTACACTCACTCGCTCAGCATCTTGTGACGGGTTAACAAGTGATGAGGCGAAGATAAAAATAATTGAAAATTTTGGAGGTAAAAAGGTTGTACGATATAAATTGCAAGACTGGGTGTTTGCTCGTCAAAGATATTGGGGAGAGCCATTTCCAGTTGTGCGTGACAAAGAAGGGAAGGTCTATATGGTTGATGAGAGTGAACTACCAGTGCTCCTACCTCAGGTTGATCAGTATGAACCAACGGGGACAGGAGAATCACCATTAGCTTCTATTACTGACTGGGTAAATGTGAGAGGGATTGTTACGGAGAAGGGGACTTTTAAACAGGATGCAAGCGGGGAAATATTCACGCGCGAAACCAATACAATGCCACAGTGGGCAGGTTCATCTTGGTATTACTTAAGGTTCTTGGATCCACATAATCAAACGGCACTTATCGACAAAGAGATAGAGAAAGCGTGGGGAGAGGTAAATGTGTACGTTGGTGGTGATCATGCAACGCGACACCTCATTTACGCACGTTTTTGGCATAAGTTTTTATATGATATTGGAGTTGTAAGTACTCAGGAACCATTTTCTCGGTTAGAATTCCTCGGTTTTATTCTTGCAGAAGATGGAAGAAAGATGAGTAAGCGATGGGGAAATATCATTAATCCAGATGACGTTGTAAATGAGTATGGAGCAGATACTCTTCGGGTGTATGAGATGTTTATGGCACCGTTTGATCAAACCGCAAGCTGGAGCACTTCAAGTATCAAAGGGTCAGATAAGTTCTTAGACAAGGTGTACGCATTGTCAAAGAAAGTTAGTTCAACAAGTACTATCACCTCCGAGTTAAACCGAACAATTAAGAAAGTTGGAGAAGATATAGAGAATTTCAAGTTTAATACAGCGGTGTCTTCCATGATGATTCTTGTAAATGCTATGGAATCTGGCAGTTTTACAGAAAGTGACTACCGAGTATTTTTGCAACTTTTAGCTCCTTTTGCGCCACATATTACGGAACAGCTTTGGAATGAACTAGGTAATGAAAAATCAATTCACTTATCTCTTTGGCCTACATATAACCAAGAAATGCTACTTGAGGCAACTGTCATTATGGCTATTCAAATCGCCGGTAAAATGCGAGGAACCATTGAAATACAAAGAGATTCTGAGGATTCAGTCATTTTAGAAATGGTCAAGAAACATGAAATGTATCAAAAATATGTAGGTCAAAATGAGCCAAAGAAAGTCATTATTGTCAAGAATAAGGTGGTCAATATTGTGATCTAAATTACTCACCACATCTTGATTTGACGTTTTTGGCAAGTTCTGGTAGAATAGTTATATTAACTTAATAATATTATATGTCTGGAATCACCTTTAAACCTAAAGCAGTTTCTAAAAAGCTTCTTACGACGCTTAACCCAAGAACACGAGAAATCGTGGTTAATCGTTATGGTCTCGAAAAAGAGAACCGTATGACGCTTGAAGCGATTGGAAAGACATATGATATTACTCGTGAACGAGTTCGTCAGATTGAAAACTTTGCCCTTGCATCAATTAAGAAATCAAAAGAGTACAAGGAACATCTTTTTGTATTTGAAGAGCTCAAAAAAACTGTTGCCGAGCTTGGATCAGTAGTTTCAGAAGAGCATCTCATGCGACACATCTCAAAAGATCCTGTAATCCAAAATCATATTAATCTCTACCTTGCGTTAGGTGAAGATTTTAAGAAGCATAAAGAAGATGATCATTTTCATGCACACTTTACAACTGATGATAAGACAGCAACGCATGTTCGAGAGGCTCTTACGAAGCTCTACAGCTCTATTAATGAAGAAGATCTCGTAAGTGAGGAGGATATCTTTAATCGTTTTATGGGTCATCTTACAGAACTTATTTCTGAATACAAGGATAATAAAGATATTATCTATCGCTACCTTGCGCTTTCTAAGGTGATCGGAAAGAATCAGCTTAGTGAATGGGGAAGAACTTCCTCACCTCATGTAAAAGCTCGAGGTATTAAAGATTATGCATACCTCATCATGAGACGCGCTAATCGACCAATGCACTTTAAGGAAGTTGCGTCAGAAATTAATAAGACATTTGGTAAGAAAGCTCATGTTGCGACATGTCACAATGAGCTTATTAAGGATTCTCGTTTCGTACTCGTAGGACGTGGAATGTACGGTCTTAAAGATTGGGGTCACACAGGTGGCGTTGTCAGAGATGTTATAACTGAGGTTCTTAAGGAGGCAGGACGACCACTAGCAAAAGATGAAGTTATCAAGAGAGTTCTTGCTAAGAGAATTGTAAAACCAAACACTGTTTTAGTTAATCTACAAAATACTAAGTATTTCCGTAAGGTTGCAGGGGATTATACGTTTGCATAAACGGACGTAAAACTACTGAGATTTAGATACATGAAAAGAACGACCGCTTCGCGGTCGTTCTTTTCATGTGTTCACACACAACCAAGCTACAGGTAGTCTACAGTCTATATAGGTTGCCTATGATATACTTTTCGTATGCAATTTCTCATTGATATAGCACTGGCAGCACTCTATTTCAGTATTTTCTTATTATTCTGTGCATGGTCCTGGAGGTTCTGGATGATGTACATTAATCAGAAACATTTAGCATCCCTTGATTGGATGATGTTAGAAATTAAGCTACCACGAGAAATAACAAAATCACCACTTGCAACAGAAACAGCAATTACGGCATTACTTCAGTCATCCGGCATAGGTACAGTGTATGCAAGAAATTTCGAAGGGAAGCTTGCTATTTATGGTTCGCTAGAGATTGCTTCAATTGAGGGCGTTATTCATTTTTATGTTCGCGTACAAAGAAAATTCAAGACCCTTATTGAGACTAACTTTTATGCTCAGTATCCAAATATTGAAATAGTGGAAGCAGATGATTATACAAAAGTACTTCGGTACCACCATCTCTCAAACGACGTAAACGTCTGGGGAATTACATGGAGAACAAGTAAGAAATGGAAACCAAAAAATCCTAAAACTGGAGAACCTTATGGCTCTGAAGCAAAGCCAGTTGAAATGAAAGCTGATTTTTATCCAATTAAAACATATGTTGACTATGGGCTCGATAAAGACCCTAAAGAAGAATATAAAACAGACCCACTGACTCAACTTTTGGAGCTTATGGGTTCTCTTGGGAAAGGTGAGCATATGTGGTATCAGGTCCTCGTTCAGGATGAGGCGGTCTACAACGGTTCCAAAATGCCTAAATTATATATCAATAGTGAAACCCACGATCACTTTAGTTTAAAGGATTTAGCTGATGCGTGTAAAAAACAGATCAGAACAGCTGGGTATATTAAGCATGGCGATGTCGTTTTTGATGAATGGGGATACGAAAAGAAAAGAGAGGTCGAAGATGGCGTTGATGAAAATGGTAAACCTAAAACAAAGAAAATAGATTTAACATATAATCTGACGAAGGGTGGTGTGCAGCAAGATCCTAAGGCCATCATAAAGAAAGAGATGGAACTGTCTCAAGATGAAAAAGATGAACTGGAAATAATAAACAAAAAAATGAGCAAACCACTTGCTGTAGCTATAGTCCGACTTTTATATGTGACAAAAAAAGAAAACTTTAAAGTCGCAAATCTACTAGCTACATTATCGTTTGGTGGGCCATTTACTGGTGCGAATAAACTCGTACCAAATAAAACGACAGATCCGTACGAATACCCTTGGGAGAAAATGGGAGGTAAAAGAAATGCTTGGAGAGCGGAAGAGATGTTTGAAGAATATGTAGAACGTGAAGGTTTTTTCCCTCATGTAAAGGAGAGAAAGTCACTTGATGAATGGGAAGATCGTTTCTTTTGGTCGTCAACAATGAAGCAAAGACGGTTATTCAGAATGATGTATGAGTCAATTTTTTTCCCATTCGATCATCCGAGTTCCGAGGATATTGCTATGACACTTAACTTAGAAGAAATAGCGACACTGTGGCATCTGCCAGGCCAAGTTGCGGCAACACCGACACTTCCACGCATTGATAGTACTAAGGGGATTGCGCCAGTTAATCTTCCACTATAAGTAATGTATGAGAGACGCTAAACAATTTACAATTTTGGGAGTTTCTATTGTTGTCGTGCTTTTTAGTTCTATATATTTCTATACCCATATTTTTGTTGCTCCAAAAGAATTCCCAGTGGGTAAAAATTTTACAATCAACGAGGGTGAAAGTTTAAAAAGTATCAGTGTAAGGTTAGAGCAAGAAAAAATTATAACCTCTCCTCTTTTGTTTCGAGCTGGAGTTTCATATTTAGGGAAGGACAGGGCGATACAGCTAGGTGGCTACATATTTAATAGTCCACTATCTCTTTTCGGTGTTGTGTCCACCTTTGTTCAAGGAAAGCCAAATCTCCCTTTACTTTCAATTACAATTCCAGAGGGTAGTACATCATATGAAATCGCCTCAATTGTTGCAAAAGCTCTTCCGTCCATTTCGGTTGATATTTTTGGAGAGACAATATCTAAGTATAATGCTGATGGAAAATTGTTTCCTTCCACATATTTTATATTGCCGTCATATTCTGCGGAAGATATTGTAAAAGTAATGGTAGAAACTTTTAGTAAAAAGATGGCAACGCTCGGGGTAGTAACAAAGATAAATCCTCCACTTAAAGATGAAAATGATGTGCTTGTACTTGCTTCAATTTTGGAAGGTGAGGCAAAGACACAAGATGATATGAAAATAGTTGCAGGAATACTCATAAAACGTCTAACCATCGGCATGCCGCTTCAAGTGGATGTTGCAAAAGAAACATACAAGAGCAAAGGGTTACCTGCGATGCCAATAAATAACCCAGGACTTACCGCTATCGATGCAGCTCTTCACCCGATAGTAACTGAGTATCTTTACTATATTACAGGAAATGACGGAAGCATGTATTATGCTAAGACATTTGAAGAGCACAAGAGAAATATTAAAAAATACTTAAAATAGCAATACTAAAAGTAGTTACTAGGTAATCATTTTCATAT
>CAZEXZ010000005.1:0-22580 GCA_964516655.1 uncultured Candidatus Saccharibacteria bacterium
GAAATAAGAACCATAAGAAAAGTGAGAATTTTTGGTGACATAGCGAATTATGGGGTGGTACTACTTGCTTCTAAAACTTTTGTTGGAGCGGATTGTGGCGGTAAGAATATCAACTCATCAGGAAGCAGACCTTGAACAAAAATAGGTGTCGATACATTAATTTGTACCTCAACATCAGTATCTTTAAATCCATCTGCTACTGGAGTAGGTGTAATCTTATTATATTCTCTTAGATTAAGTGACTGTAGCTGCTGGATAATCGATTTATAATTATTAGTAATAATTGCAAACTTAATTACGTAACCTGTGCCTGTGAGACTTTGCTCTAATGCAAAATTATTAAAAAAAACATTATTTTCAACAACATTTTCCAAAAACTTTAGTGGTGATCTTGGTGAGATATATAATTTAAGTAGAGCGCTTAGTGCTGAAAGTCTAGTAGACAAGGTTCTCATGTCATCAAATGGGTAGCTCTTGAATTGCGCTTCCTTTGTCTCTAATTCTGCTTTTTTACTATCAATACTTGATTTTAAATAAACACTATATGAAAGCATGACAGCAGTTGTTACTGTCATAAGTAATGCAGCAACAATTGCGACAATTTGAACACATGTAGCAATGGAAAGATCTTTCCCTCTTTCTCGAATAAAAAGAAATGGCGAATCCGATGGTGGACCAGCAACTGGTGAAGCAACAGCACCAGGTGCAACAGTGCCAGGCGCTGCTGCCGCCTGGCTTCCCTGTGGTGCAATTTGTCCTGGTGAAAATGAGAATGCCATTGTAAGGTGTGATTTAAGAAATTAATTTTTTAAGCGCGCATCCAAGGGCTACTGCATACGATGGTCCAACACGTTCCATCATCTCTGTCAAAAACTCCGGGACGATAACTTGCTCAAATGGTGTTACAATTCTTCCTGCAATATGAACAGTCTTACTATATGTAGTAATCATACCCGGAACTCGTGATCCACCTCCCGTTAAAATTATTCCTTCTATAGTCTGATTATACTTTCTTTCGTACATAAGCGATAGTCTTGCTACCTCACCAAAAAGTGGATAACTCGAAAGTTCTAAAATATCTTTAAGATATGGATTTGCTTCGTCTCCTTTATAACCGAATACTCTTTTTGATTCCTCAGCTGTATCAACCGTTATTGAAAGTGCTTTAGAGAGTTGCATAGTGCTATCTTGTGACCCTCTGGTGATCACATGCATATCAAGCACAATACCTTGATATACAAGAGAGAGTGTCGTACTTTGTGCCCCAATATCTACGTACATAACCATGCTATGAGTATGGGGAGGTGAACTTCGAAGTAAGCTATACCCGTGGATTTCATATTCGACATTTCTAAGATCTAGTTTTTTGACAAGGCTGTCATAGGTGATCAATGTTGAATTATTTACTGCAGCCAAAACGACATTTGCCACCTTTTCATCATTACCAAATTTTACCGTCTCAGGAACATGCCACCAATCCATCTGAACATCAGTAAGTGGAATTGGAATATACTTTCGAGCTTCAAGTGGCATCATCGTGCGAAGCTGCTCATCGGGAACTTTTGGCACATGGACCAACGAAACATATGCCCCTTGTGGGTCAATCGCAACAACAGTATCCCGTGCGGTAACTTTTGCTTCTTTAAACAAATCTTTTATTGCTTCTAATAGCTTTTCTTCACCTAGGTGGGCACTTTGACCAATTTTTAAGCCACCGTACGGACCAAGCGCAACTTCACCGTATGTATCTAGTATAATTTTATTTTTTTCTCTTCGTAGCTGAACTACTTTCACAGCTGAAGTTCCAATATCTAATCCGATTGCCTGAGCTAATTCGTTTTTATTGAAAAGATTAAACATACACGCTCAGTATATACTATCTTTCCTTACTTTTTCTTTATACACTTACAAATATGTGGATGATTCTTAAGGTAGTTTCAAATTGCACCGAGGCGTGCATTTCGTTATTCTTCCCACAGTCTTGTTTTGTCTGCCACAACCAAACGCAAAAGCATGAATCAATTTGTATTCCGTGTCTTTCTTCTTTTTCTAAAGCAATCGATTCCCCTCATCCTTTCATTACAAGTATATTTTCATTTAAAGATCCCTTTGTTAAAAAAAGCATTCACGCAATAAAATATTTTCACAGAAAAGATCTTATACTTCCATTTGCAACCATACTACACAAAGAAATAGTAAAAAAAGATACTGCAACACCGCATGTGCTTATCCCAATTCCGATGCCAAAACTTAGAAGATATGTTCGTGGATATAACCACTGTGAAGTTCTTGCAAAAGAGATTGCAAAAAATACTCGACATATCGTAAGAACCGATATCCTTTTGAGAAACCCTTTGACAGCAACTAAAAGACAAGTTTCAACAACCTCCCGTAAGCAGAGATTGCAGAACCAGCGCAATGCATTTAGTGTACAAAAAGACGTAAGAGGGCTACATATTCTTCTCATTGATGATGTCACAACAACTGGGGCAACACTTGTGGAAGCAAGACGAAAGCTATTGGACCGTGGAGCAGCGTATGTCGAGGCATTCACAATTGCACATTAATAACCCATCCAGATTTTACACATTACCAAAGAATTTCTTTCTTATTATGTTTTCTAAGATATAAATTACATTTTGAAAAATGCTTGCACCCAAAGAATCCAGCGTTGGCAGAAAATGGTGAAGGGTGTGGCGCCTCTAAAACAAGATGTCTTTTTGTGTTAATAAATCTTTTTTTCTTTTTGGCATACTCTCCCCAAAGAATGAAAACAATATTCTCACCTTCTGAGGAGATTGTTTTTATAACTTCATCTGTAAAATCTTCCCACCCACTAGTACGATGTGATGCTGGAGAATGTGCGGCAACGGTTAAGATTGAATTCAACAACAAGACGCCTTGAGTTGCCCATGATTCTAAATTACCATTTGAAAAATCCTTCAGAATTCCAATATCGGATTCAATTTCTTTGTAGATATTTTTAAGAGAAGGAGGTAACGAAACACCATTTTGTACGGAAAAAGAAAGTCCGTCGGCCTGTCCTTCATTGTGGTATGGGTCTTGCCCTAGAATGACTACTTTTACATTAGAAAATGGAGTGAGCGTGAACGCTCTATACAGATTTTTATACTCAGGGAAAATTATTTTTTGCTGATATTCTTTTTCAACAAAATTCATACATGAAATAAATGATTCGCTGTGCGTATACTGCTTCATTTTGAGTAACCAACTCTTTTCAAGTATTCCTTTTATATTCATATCATGAAGCTAAATTACGGTCATATTTGCCACACCAGATGCTGCAACATACCCCGTTGTCCAACATAGTTGTAACGAGTACCCTCCTGAAGGTCTATTGATATGGAGTAAGTCACCTGTAATAAAAAGATTATTAACCTTCTTTGATTTCATTGTCCTAGTATCAATTTCCTCAAGTGGTATTCCACCGTCTGCAACAACAGCTCTATCAAAACCCATCAATCCATCAATAGTAAGAGGAAGCGCCTTAAGTAAATGTACAATTTTTTTTCTTTCTTCTTTTGTAATTGAGTGCACTTTAGTTGTAATATCAAGATGTCCTGAAAGCACCGTTTCCACCCCTTTATGCATACCAGCTGGTACAATATCTTTAATAATATTTTTAAATGCTTTATTTTTATTAGCATCAAAGGCAGCAATAACCTCCTTTTCAAGAACAGAAAAGTCGTTATGTGCAGACATGTCAATTACTGCTGTAACTTTTCCAGAGTGTAATAAATCTGCAACTTTATGTGCATTATTTAAAATAAGTGGACCAGATAATCCAAAATGAGTGAAGAGAACTCGGCCAGAAAGACTAAATTCTTTGTTCCCTTCCGTAAAAAAAGTTATCTTCATACCATCAAGTGACACCCCTGCTAAATCTTTTACCCATTTTTCTTGCACCGCAAGTGGCACAATTGTTGGCGTCGGCTTTACAACTGTATGACCAAGTGAAGACAGCCAAGCAAAGCCATCACCCGTCGAACCGGTTTCAGGGTGTGAGACACTCCCTGTTGCAAACAGATATTTTTTTGCGGTATATTCCTTCTTACCTGACTGTAGCCCACCAATAAGACCATTCTGAAATATAACTTTTGTAACAGGTTTGCCTACTTCTATCTGAACCCCGTTATCCTTCATATATTTTTCAAGAAGTGTTACAACATCTTCTGCTTTATGGGTGTGTGGAAATGTACGATTTGCATGCTCAACAACCAACGGAAGTTCGTGTGCCGTAAAAAAATTCCACGTTTCTTTAACTCCAAATTGTGTAAAGGCAGAATAAAGCGGCTGCTCAGCTGCGCCATACTTTTTTAGAAGAACCTTTTCGTCCACTTCATTATTTAAAATATTACATCGCCCCCCTCCACTAATACGTAACTTTTCGCCAAGTCTTTTGTTTTTTTCAAGAAGCAATACTTTTAGACCCAATTCCCCTGCTCTTCCAGCTGCCATCATACCTGACGCACCTCCCCCAACCACAATAAGGTCAAAGTGTGGAGTTTCTTTAAGAGTCACGGCGACTTGTGTCGATTTTTGTTCCATCGATCCATTCTACACTAATTACAAGAACTTGTGCTATACGTAAAGAATTTACTCACTATGTGACTAACTATCCTATATTCACTAAAATATATGTAATAATCAAATAAAGGATAGCTGCCAAGTTTTTAATGATTATCCCTAATCAATCAACAATTATACACATGACTAACTATACAACAAAAAAATAGTTACTTCCGTCTGTGTCTTTTTTTCTACGGTACTTTTTGCATACGCCTCATCACCAACGCTATCAGTGACAGCAAACGGAGATGGAAACTCGGTTTCTGTACATATTACAAATGCTGACGGTAATACTCCCGTAGTACTCTACTACAACTCTGCACTCTATACAGGCACACAATCTCAAAATATTGGCAATACCTCAAATAATGGGACATTTTTAGGAAATGTGAGCACGAGTGCATACGGGATAGTTTCAACTTCTAAAGTATATGCCCTTATAAATGGCTACCAAACCCCTTTGGTTACCTGGCCCTATACGACACCTACCACTGGATCAAATTCGGCAATTTCATTTAGCCAAACCAATCCTACCGTAACACAAGGTCAAACAATCATTCTTACAGTCAGTGGCGGGCAAGGTAGTTACTACATTTCTTCAAACAATAATCAGAATACTGTTCAGGCTAACATCTCAGGTAACCTCCTGTCACTGTCAGGGATACTGGGCGGTGCTGCTACAGTTACCATCTGTTCTTCTAGTACCGTATGTTCAAATATCGTCGTAACAGTTATAAGTAACAATGTGAGTAATGGTACAATTTACCTTTCACAAAATAATGCAACAATAACAGTTGGCCAAACTGCACAAATTATTGTAACTGGAGGAGTGACACCATACAGCACATATTATGACGGCACAAACAAAGTAACGACAAATGTAAGTGGCCCCTCAATCAATATAACAGGAGTTGCGCTCGGAGATACAACAGTAACTGTTTGTGCCGTAAGTGGTGGGTGTGCGCCAATACATGTGAACGTTATCCAAGGTACCACCCCGACATCAGCCATTGCAGTTAATATTCCTGTTGCTATCGGTCAGACACTTGCCTTGCCACTTTCTGGTGGAAATGGTCAGTACTACATCTCAACACCAATTTCAACACCATTTAATGCAACTATTTCAGGAAATAAATTATATGTTGTAGGCACAGCAATTGGTACAGACTCCGTGACTATTTGTTCAAGCGCAACATTATGCTCAACTGTTGCCATTGCGGTGAGTGCCGAGTCCTCTGCACCTACAGCTACTACAGCGCCTTCAACTACATCCACTCTTCCAAACTATATTTTTACACTACCACTTTACAGAGGAGATGAAGGTAATGAAGTACTCAAACTTCAGGAACGACTTATTGAAGATGGATACTTACAGGTGACCCCAAATGGATACTATGGTCCAGCCACAACCGCTGCAGTAAAAGCGTTTCAGCGAGATCATAATCTTTCGCCACTTGGTAATGTGGGGCCTGGTACGCGAGCGGCACTTAATCGATAACTTTTGCCAAACTAATCATTACGCAAAAAATAAGGAGGAGGATAATTGAAAATAAAAAAACTTTTTTTGCCCATTTTTTTTCAATCTGTTCATCTGTAATGATTAAGCCATACGCAGATTGAATAGTCCAGATTGTTCCCGCTATTAACATTACATAAAAATAGAGACTGCTTACATATTGATACACATAAAGCAGACTAGCAATACCTGTAAATAACATAGCATAAACTACCACTTGAATTTTAGTACTTACTTTTCCATAGCGCACAGGCATCACAGGAATTGAGGCATTTCTGTAATCAACCAATCTATAAAGTGCAATTGCATATGAGTGCGGCATTTGCCATAGCACCATACTAAAAAAAAGTATCCATACGGCGCTATCTATGCTACCAGCAACAGCAAGGTACCCAACAGTAATTGGTACTGCTCCTGAGATGCTTCCTATAAGTGCACTGTGCACAGAAGTTCGTTTGAGCCATAAGCTATAGATACCTACATATACAATAAAACCAAGCACTGATACAAATACTGTCACCCAATTAGTCCAATAGAGCAAGACACCGAAACCAACCGTCATAAGTAGCACCCCAAAAGTTAGCGCTTTTGTATTCGAAACAGTATGTTGCACTAGAGCTCGCTTTTTTGTACGCTCCATGAGTGCGTCAATATCTCTATCAATATAATTGTTAAATACACAGCCAGATGCAATGACACACCCAATTCCAAAAAGAACAATCAGCAGATAGCCGAAATGCACAACACCTTGTGAAGCAAATAAAAAACCTGCAATAACAGTAATACTATTACCGTAGACTATTCCAGGCTTACTGAGAGAGTAGTATGTTCTTAACACAATTTTTACTGAGGGATATATCCTTCATTTGAATTAAAGGGTGATGTACCCATCATGTTCACATTTAAGTGATACATTATCCATAATGTCCCAACCACAAGAAACGTAACTATAAGGAGCGTGAAAACAAATACAATAACATTCCAGTATGGCTTAACTTTTACAGGAAGATGAAGAAAAAAAAGTACCTGAACTAAAAATTGCGCAACAGCAAAACATGCGATCCATATAACCAAATTGGTTCTTGTGAATAATCGTTCTGTGACTATTACATATGGAATTACCGTAAGTAAAATAGAGAGTGCAAAACCAGTTATGTATGACCCCATTGCATCTTTAGATGCTTCAAACTGTTCATCAATTACTTCGTACTTTTTTTGCATATAATTTATAATCTGTTAATTAAATTACCCCCATTAAATACACTATTGTAAAAATAAATATCCAAATAATATCAAGGAAATGCCAAAAAAGTCCAAGTGTTGCTATTTTTTTAACCGTGATCGGAATAATACCGTGTTTCACTATTTGTATAAAGAGGCTAACCATCCACAGTAACCCAAAGAATACGTGTAGTCCATGAGTCCCAAGGAGTGTGAAGAAGGCAGAAAGGAATGCACTTCTATCTGGTCCATTTCCTTCAAGAATAAGATTTCTAAATTCTGTTACCTCCATCAACAAGAATGCCACACCCAGAACAAAAGTAACACCTAACCAAGAAAGGAGCTTCCATTTACTTGCTCTATGGTGAGAATACAGTGATACAAGCCCGTAGGTGAAACTGCTTGTGAGCAAAATGAGTGTTTCAGTGAGCACAAACGGCATGTTGAACAAATCATACGTTGTCGGCCCTCCATGTGTACTTGTTCGAAGTACCGCATATGTTGCAAAAAGACTTGCGAAGAGTACACAGTCACTCATAATATAAACCCAGAAACCAAAGAGACCTCTTGAGTCTGCTGTGTGCTCTACTTCATGAACTCCTTCTAATGTAATTGGTGCCTTTTTTTTCATAATTATGATGAACTACTAACCCTTTTCTTTTCAATACGCTCAACTTCTTTTGCGGATATAGAGTACCCAGTATCGTAATCAAATGAACGAACAATAACACTAACGATAATGGCACAAAGTGCGAGAATCGCTAGCCAATACATGTGCCACACCAAACCAAACCCAAAGATGAAACTAGCAACAGCAATATAAAATCCGATTGCAGTATTTTTCGGCATATGGATATCAGTGTATATAGGTTTTGCATCTTGTGTAACACCTTCACCATATTTCATATCCCAAAATGCATGACGCCCATGAACTGTTGGGATAATTGCAAAATTATAGAGCGGTGGTGGAGATGAGGTAGACCATTCAAGTGTTCTTCCGTCCCAAGGGTCCCCTGTTGTGTCGAGATTTTTCTTTCGATTTTTAAAACTAAGAATGAATTGAATTGCTTGCATGATAACTCCTACCCCGATTATAGCTGTTCCAATTCCCGCAATAATAAGTAGCGGTCGCCACTCCAAATCGCTTATATGATTTAGTCTTCGTGTCATACCCATAAAGCCCAAAATATAAAGTGGGGTGAATGTCACAAAGAATCCAACTATCCAGTGCCAAAATGCAAGCTTGCCAAATTTTTCATTGAGTTTGAATCCAAAAAATTTAGGGAACCAATAGGTGAGGCCTGCGAAATAGCCAAAGACAACTCCACCAATAATCGTATTATGAAAATGAGCAATTAAAAATAAACTATTATGTAATTGAAAATCTACCCCAGGTACAGCGAGTAACACTCCGGTCATCCCACCTATCGTGAATGTAAAAATAAAGCCCATCATCCAAAGCATCGGAGAAGCAAAGGTTATGCGACCTCTAAACATCGTAAACAGCCAATTAAATATCTTAACTCCAGTAGGTATAGCAATTATCATTGTCATGATACCAAAGAATGCATTTACGTTTGCCCCTGCCCCCATGGTGAAAAAATGGTGAAGCCACACTAAAAATGACAGCACTGTTATCGCAACAGTTGCATAGATCATTGTCGTATATCCAAATAATCGTTTTCGTGAAAATGCTGATGCAATTTCTGAAAATATTCCAAACGCAGGAAGAATAAGAATATAGACTTCAGGATGCCCCCATGCCCAAATAAGATTCACATACATCATGGGATTTCCTCCAAAATCTGATGTAAAGAAATGCATCCCAAAAATTCTATCAAGAGAAAGCATTCCAAGTGTTGCGGTAAGAATCGGAAACGCTGCCATAACAAGTATCATTGAACACCAAGAAGTCCATGTAAAAACAGGCATTCTCATCATTGTCATACCAGATGCACGCATCGTAAGAATAGTAACAAAGAAATTCACTGCTGAGATGAGTGTCCCCGCGCCCGCTATTTGGATTGCCCAAATATAATAATCCATTCCAACCCCCGGACTAAACGCAAGCTCAGACAAAGGAGGGTATGCAAGCCATCCAACAGCAGCAAAATCTCCAAGGAACAGTGACATGTTGACAAGAAGCGCCCCTGCGACCGTAAACCAAAAACTCATTGAGTTAAGAAAAGGGAATGCTACATCACGCGCGCCAATCTGAAGCGGAACCGCAAGGTTGATGAGACCAAACATAAGTGGCATCGCAACAAAGAAAATCATGATCACACCGTGGGCTGTAAAGATTTGATCATAATGGTCCGGTGGTAGAAATCCAAGATTTTCCCCTACCGCTATAGCTTGTTGTGAACGCATCATAACTGCATCACTAAAACCACGCAATAACATGATGAACGCGAGTATGATGTACATTACACCGATTTTCTTATGATCAACTGATGTAATCCATTCACTCCATAACCATTTCCAACGTTTGAAATAAAAAAGTGCAAAAATAAAACTTGCAATAAGTAGCCCCATGAAGATAGACGCTCCAATTACAATTGGATCGTCTGGTAGCGCTGATACTGTTAATCTTCCTAGCATAATTGTTGTAGTATATCGTATTTGTGTTAATGAGACATGGGTTTACTCATAGTATCCATCATATCATTCGCATTTTCGTGTGGTAACATATCATGCATATGCATATCGACACCACCTGTTTGCTCATGAGTATCCATACTTGGCATATACTTTGAAATAATTTTTTGATAAAGGTCAGATTCCACTTCAGAATAGAGCACAACAGGATTATTTGATGATTTTTTTGCAAGCTCAATATATTCCATAAATGAAAGCATCTTAGAGGAGAGACGTACATCTGTGAGCCACTCTTTATAAGAGTCCTCCGTGGACACCTCTACATTAAACTTCATCCCAGAAAAACCGTCACCGCTAAAGTTTGACGATACTCCTTTATAAACCCCTTCTTCGGTACCCATTAAATATAACTGGGCAGTCATGCCTGCCATTGCATACACTTGCCCCCCAAGTTGAGGCACCCAAAAGGCATTCATTGGGGCGTCTGCTGTGATTTTAAAATGAATTGGAGTGTCTTTTGGAACTCTAATATAGTTAACAGTTGCAATATGTTCTTCTGGATATATAAACAACCATTTCCAATCAAGTGCAACTACTTCTATAGTTACAGGCTTTACTCCTGTAACTATTGGCTTATATGGATCTAGGTCATGAGTAGATTTCCAGGTTATGGTTGCTAAAATAATAATGAGCACCGTTGGTATAGACCACCACACTATTTCTAAAGTCTTATTTCCGTGCCAATCTGGTGTGTACTTTGCTTTTATGTTACCAGCTCTATATCTCCATGCGAAAGAAAAAAGCATAATGAAAACTGGAATAACCACAATAAGCATAAGACTTACTGCGGTTAGAAATAAATTTTTTTCAGCTAACGCAATGACTCCTTTAGGGTTAAGCACTCCCATGTTTTGAGTACCAACGTACCTGTATAAAAAAATGATGAGACTGCTACCTAAAAGCACAAGAGCAACACGCATAAGAGTTTTCATTGCTATCATTTTAGCATGTGAAAATTAAAATAATTATTCCTATTCACAACTAAAACACCACACAAGCAATTACACCGTTACGAATCATGTATCTCAGCGTAACATATCATTTTGAAATTTTAACTGAAATAATTCTTGCTCATCATGATACACTTTACGTATGAGAACAATACTTACCTGGGCAATTCTTGGTGCGGTCCTCTGGTTTTCAATTACAAATGTTGATGCGATAACACTTCATCTTCTTTTCTGGCAAGTAACAGCATCGACAGCTCTTATTATTTTCTTTACATTTTTACTAGGTTTTTTATTTGGAGTTGTCCGACTTGCTCCAGGATTACTTAAAAAAAGTTCATCCATTCACACTGCCGAACAAGAACTTAATGCACTAAAACAAAAGTACGAGGTACTTCAAAATGAATTACAAAAACTTAGACATCAGTCCACAACTTCTCTAAAAGAAAAAAGCTAGTTTCAAATATCAAATCCATGAAACTTGTCAGCGCTATCTATTTATATACGTAATCGTAAATTGAAGCACTGTCGCAAACGAAACCCATAACAAATAAGGAATATTAAGATAGACGACCCATTTCATATGAGGCCAAATCACTACAAACATCCAAAGTATCGTGAAAAGCACAAGTGTAATATCAAGTGCTGCTAAAAAATTATTCTTTAACAAAAATTGAAGTGGGGTAAATGCAAAATTAAATATTAAATTTAAAATAAAAGGCAGTGCGATAATTTTAGGTAACTCACCCTGTATAACTTTATAAAAAACTGCTCCAAACGAAATCGCGATAAGAATGTACAAGACACTCCACACCGGTCCAAATACCCAAGATGGTGGAGCCCATATTGGTTTAAGGAGAGTTTGATACCATGTGTAAGTTGTATTCATGTACGTTAAGTGTACCATAACACAAATACAGTAGGCATAAAGTGTGCTGAACCTTGTTCAAGTATTTTTGAAGATGAAAAAGTTTGATATAGCTTTACTTGAAAAAGCTGCGCAAGGATAATACTGATTATAAAAGTACAATATAATGTACAAACTCTAACACCTCTACTGTAACGTGCTTTTTTGTGTCACACCATTTAACGTATATTCAATTTCATCATCTGTTATCCATCTCACAAATTCATAATTCCCTCGTGCGTCTGGTTCATTTGGAATAAATGTGACTTTATCATCTAAGGTTACGACATCTTTTATATAAAAGGCACACTTCGCTTCAAAACAGCCACTTTTGTACACAAAATACTTTCCACTTGGTGAAAAACTAAGAAATTCATTCCCAAGATAGTAGTTAGAAAGTAATTCAACAATATTACTTCCATCTATATTTCTAAATAACACCCCCACAACTGTATCAGGTGTCAGAGTATCACTTTCAAGAGTGAATCCAACCACCATAGCATCTGGAGAAACCACTATCGACTTGAACTGTGTAGCTCGCCTAAATTCTTCTTTGCTCTCACAAAATAATTTTCGGGCAAGATTTGAATTGATGTTACTTTCATCACATAACTGACTTTCCGTTTTAAACCAATTAAAAAGTACATCATCATCAACTGGAAGTATTACCTCATTCCCTGCGTGTATGCTTTTCTTATCTCCAGAAACTACTATTTTCTCAAAAGTAGGTGTGGTGCCGTTCTGAGAATGACTCTTTATCCATGTAAAGAAAAAGAGGATCACTAGTACCACTACTATCATACTAAGAATTGGTGTAGTGATAGATTTCTTCATACACATAGTATAACGTCTCAATTTACAAAAACAAGAGATTCTACTTCGTTATAGGTGTTGCTTGTATAAAATACTGACCGAGATCTGTGTTCGTAAGGTAATAGTTTGTTGACATTGGAAGCTTATCTGTACCAACATATAGAATTATATCTTTTTGGTTTGGATCATTAAAGTGTAACGTCACAACACCAGTATCAACACTATAGCTGCCAGGCGCTTGTCTATTCATCTCACCTGCATACAAACCATTAAATATAAATGTACGACTACTTGAAGAAAAAATAATATTGTAATCTGCGGTGTGTGGGGTAAACCATTCTCCAGAAAGATCTATTGGTCTGTGCACATGCACTAACCAGTCAGGAAGTTTGTGATTTGAGCTTGAGGTTTCAGCTGGAATGACACTCGTAGGTGCAGGTTTGGGTAGATTCTTAAAAAGGATTACTATCGCAAAAAGGAACACGGCAATACCTATGAGTGCCCAGTAAGATTTTTTCATACGAATAAAGTATAGCAGATGATATATTAACGATTGTAAGTAACTGGATTGATTTCCATATTCATTTTTTTATATCGTTTGCGGAGGCAGACTGTGGTCGCGAACACACTTACCATTCTACACTGCGCAAAATCTGGTCGCACTAGTGTGCTCGCGATTTTGCGGAGAATGTGAGATTCGGTCACAAATCTGCCTCGCTTTGCTCGAAGCAGATTCGTGGGCCTATTCTAATTGCGGAGGCAAAGTCTGGTCGCGATTACGCTCCGACTTATGCACTGCGCAAATTATAGTCGTACTGGCGTACTCCTTAATTTGCGGAGAATGTGAGATTCGAACTCACGGAGCCAATAAAGGCTCGACGGTTTAGTAAACCGTTGATTTAAACCACTCATCCAATTCTCCTTAATTTTAAGCGTAAAATTCACGTCGAAATTAGCAAATTTCGATGCAAACACTTAATTTGTCTATTATACACGAAATAGCAGGTTTTTGGGAGGTCTTTTACATACGAGAAAAACTAAAAAACCTTACACAAATATGTAAGGTTTTATTAGCAAAAGATAGAACCGAAACTACTTTCTTACAAAGTACATTTTCCCTTTGTTATCTGAAAGTGTGAGCACGAGAATTCTATTTGATTCCTCAAGTGCATACTTGCTTACATTTTGAAGCGACCCAGTATAGACCTGCTCTTGAGAATTCTGACAGAACATCATAGTGCTTCCAAGTGGTCCGAATTTTACGAATCCGTCTGTGCCAAATGTATAACTACCAAAGAATCCATTACAATCAGTTTTTCCTGATAATTTACCTTCATCACTAAATGTGAGTGTGAAAACTCCTGGATTAAGTGGTGTTACTAGACTAGCATCTTGTGCTACCGTCTTGTACCAAAGCCATGTGCTACCTTCTACTAATTTCGCATCAGCTGGTGCCTCGCTTCCTGGTGTAAGCTTTCCCATAGTTTTTGGTACTATTTCTACATAGTATTGATCATTACCATAGAGTGTATAGCCATCTTCAGTCTTTTTTGCATAGACTTTTGCATGTGCCCCTACATTACTTTCGATTGATCCAAAATCAGGAATACCAAGAACCTTTCCTACGATATTTTGTGACCAACCAATTGTTGTGACAACTTTTTTACCATCCACCGTGATACTACATTCACCATCTGCAAAACATCCTGTTGAGTATGCAGTAACCGTACCTTCGAACTTTTCTTCAAGAGTTACTGGTACTGTTTCACCTGTGTACTTTATTAAAGACGCACGAGTAATTGGTCCAACAAATCCTGTAGGAGTTATATTGTGTGCTTTCTGAAAGTCTTTCACCGCCTTAAGGGTTACGACACCGAAGTACCCTGTTGCGTCAACGTTCATAAACCCTCTATCAATAAGCACCTTTTGTAAAAACATAACTTGGTCTCCTCTACTTTTCATAGTGAGATTACTCGTTACATTTTTATTTCCAGATGGTGTGTCCTTGATTGGTCCACCGGTTTCTCCATTTGTCTTGGTTACAAATTCTACAGGTGAACTTTCGAATCCGTTCTCAGGACACGGTGTTGTAATACATCTAATTGTGTTATCTCGTTTATACGTAACTGTATATGAAGTACCAACTTTAAGATTCTCAATCTTAACTTCAGTAAGCCCAGGGGTAGTCTTTTTTGGAAGACAGTACTCTGGTGTTGGATAGATCATAATGCAAACCTGATTTGTTTCAGAATACTGAAAGTATGTAGCAGCTTTTTCTTCTGCTGTCATTCCTGCAATAGTTGCAGGTGACAACGAAAGTGTGGCTGATGTTTGGCCAATAGTTGTAATAGTAGGCACTGCTGCCATTCTAGTCGCAGTAGTAAGCGTAGCTGCAACCTCTGATGCTGAAGCACTCATTATTGAAAAAAGTGCAACCGTAACTGATGTATAAAGTAATTTCTTAAACATACGTAAATAATAAATTAATAAAACAGGCAAAGGCCGTATGTATATATAACAGAATAGACCATCATCTTGTGACAAACTTTCAAATGACACAAACTACTTACATAATTCACTAAACTTTATAACAATAGCTACCACTAAAGACCCTTATTTGCCTGAATCTTTCCATTCTCAGCTGCCCACCCAATTTGATTGGCAATAAGTTGCACAAGTGATGCAAGTCCAGAGATTGCAAGAATAAGAATGAGCAACCATGCATCAGGTGTTAGATAGTAGAAAAAGACTACAACAACTGCTGCCCAAATACTAAAGCACCACGGACACGTCAGGAGTTCATAGATAGTACGTAGCGGTCCATGCATTCTCTCCTTTTTTGCGAAATACGTTACACCTTCTTCTGTATACGTTTCGTTAGCATGGAAGAAAAGGTCACGTAGAAAGCGTGTGATTTTATCATAGACAAATAATCGCGTAAGTCTAAACGTTGCAAGCGTGATGAGAGAAAGATCAAAAAAAGAAATCGCAGTTGGTGTTGACCCTCTTACAGCTACCAAAATTTTAAACAAGATTGCACAGAAAATAATAAAAAGAGTCGAGAAAACAATATTCCAAAAATTTTGATCATCTTGTTGTTGCATAATAAACGTAGTGTACCACTACAATACTAAAGAAAAAATGAGGAACCGGTCCTTTTAAAACGCAATTATGCGGAGACGATGAGATTCGGCCACGAGACTTCTCGTCATAAACTCCTCGATAAAGTCTCGCGACCCCTATTCGAATCTCTTGCAAGCCACGCAGGTGGCTTGCTTCTCTTTCTCGCATGTAGACTAAAAATCCCTAAAGGAAGAACCTTTAGGGATTTTTAGTCTATGCGGAGACGATGAGATTCGAACTCATGAGGGTATTACTACCCTGCCTCGTTAGCAGTGAGGTGCCTTCGACCAGCTCAGCCACGTCTCCATTTTTCTATGTACTTTATCCTGATATGCTACAGCTATTAGAAAAATAATTCTATTGTTCATGCTGCACGCTAACAAACATTCATTATCTTCAAAGCAGAGCTTTCCCTTATCTCCGAATAATCATTATACTATCATAAAAGTGTCCTGATTTCGAATTACATTTCTGTCTATTCTTGCAAGCTATACTTGCAATTTATTACTTTAATTGTAATGAGTGTTATAATTACTATACTATGCATAGAAACGTTGCATTGGCAGTACTTGGTTTTTGGATACTAACTGTTGGAATATTTTTTAGAGAAGTTTCCCTGTACTCGACTGCACACGATATCAGCCTTTTTGAGGCACTAGAGGTAATTGACTTCTCAATTCAACAGCGACTTATTGACTATGGAATGATAAGTTTTATTCTTTTCGTTCTCATTTATACTGTTCGTCCGCTTGTCTTTTTTCCTGCATCAGTCATGACGGTAACAACAGTTCTTATCTTTGGTGCAATAGAAGGATTTTTTATAAGTTATGTAGGAGAACTTTCTTCAGCTGCATTAACTTACTTTATTGGAAAATATTTTGGTGAAGAACTTGGAATAACAAAACGATCGTTTATGAGAAAAATTACACCATACTTCCGTGAAAATGCTTTCCTTTCTGTCTTTATTCTAAGAATAATACCAATATTCCCATTTGACTTTGTGAATTATGCGTCAGGAATCCTGAAAATTAATTTTAAAAAATACTTTTATGCAACCATCCTAGGTGTAGCTCCAGGTCTTATTGTCTTTATTTTCTTAAGTTATTCCCTTATTCATAGAGAACTACTCCCATGGTCAATAGCATCTACCATTGCACTTATTTCTATTGGCGTCATTTTAAAAAAGAAATATGAAGTAAGGGTGCACGCAGGTAAAGAAATATGATACAGTGGTTGGTATATAAATAATAATATACAAGAACTATGAAAGGATTTTTAGATTTCATTAGAGAGCAAGGTGCTGTTGGGCTCGCGGTTGGTTTTATTTTAGGTGGAGCAGTGAGTGATCTTGTAAAATCACTTATCGATAATATTATTAACCCTCTACTTGGCATCTTACTGAGTAAAGCTGAAGGGATATCAGAAGCAACTTTCCAAGTTATGGGAGCGACCATAAAGTATGGCGCACTCATCAACACCTTTATTAATTTCTGTGTTATCGCTGCAGTTGTCTATTTTGGAGTAAAACAATTAGGGCTAGACAAACTTGATAAGAAAAAAGAATAGGGGGAGGATACAAAAAAGCACCTACAACATTGTAGGTGCTTTTATTTAGACTTACCCTTTATTTCAAGTTAGATCTACTCTTACAATGTACTGCAGTCATCCTTGTGTTTACTTTAACGACACTGGCCGTTGAAATTACTCCCTGAGAACATAGATAGTCTTTATTTGACCTCCAACTCTTAAGTGCATTCGCCCCTGCAACACTAAAAGCTTCAGGACTCGGTGCCATATGTGAAAACCTGAGTTTTTTATTTGAAACAAAAAAAATTCTACGTTTTGATGTGTGCTTATGGAGCAGAAACACCAATAGCAGTACAAAAATCAATTCCACCAGAAAATACGGAAGAACTTCTGGCATGAAAACCACAACGAGAAATGCAATGATAAATGACATACCCACCTTTCGATTAAAGTTGGCCCATTCGTATACTACCACTTTCTAATGTCTGAGACAAAACAAAAGAGCGACGCTTACGCGTCGCTCTTTTGTATTGTAATCTAATGATTACTCACTATCATGAATCATATCCATAATTGCGAGCACTTCACCAATATATGGAGGCTCTACTGATCCGTTATACGCATATAACTTCTCTTCTGTAGACTTTCCAGCATAGTAACGTGCAGTGTTTTTGTTAGCACCACCTAAGTTCTTTCCAATTGCTTCGATAGCTTCCTCATAACTATAATAGTTATGACCTAGCTTACAAGACCCCCATCCGAAAGCGTTATAACCACAAGCAGCCTTTCCACCAGAACTCTCACGAACTCCAATAGCTGGAAGCAATCTCCAATCTAGTCCGTATTTTTCAGCAACAAGAACGAATGTCATTCCTGTTCCATGAAGAGGCATACCGCGCTCTTTATAAAACTTATCAATAGCATCAGCACGTTCTTGACGAATGTCTTCAACTGAAACGACTTCCTTTGTTACAGGCTTTGTTTCAAGTGAACCGATATGTGAGGATACTGAGATACTAGGGATGGCCATGAATGGCACAAACGCAAGCATCTGAGTAACCTTATAGATTTTGTTTGTCATGGTTGTGGTGATTACGCTTCACCAACGGGTCGTATCTGGAATTTTTGCGAAAAATAAAATACCTACTCGGTAATTCATTGACTTTTCACTTTGTTATTGTGTAGTGATATTATAGCACCCCCAGCACCAAAAGTCAAGTATTACACAACAAAATATGCCCTATTGTCAAGTTTATATTCTTCAAAATGCTTATAAAATATAGCTGATTTGCAAAAGGACAAAAATGATGCTAGTATGTCAAGTACATTGTTATTGGGCAATTTCTCAACTATTTTGCTTAAAATAATGAGTTTTTCAAGTTTACGTGCAAATCTACTATTTATAGACACTAGGCCTCATCGTCTAACGGTTAGGACACAGGCTTCTCATGCCTGTAATCGGAGTTCGATTCTCCGTGAGGTCACATCAACAAAAATACACAGGTTCTTCCTGTGTATTTTTGTTGACTGTGGTCAACAGAGAGCAAACCACCTGCCGATGAGAACATCGCGCCGTGAGGCGTAGGGTTTGCGGGAGAATCGAATACGGGCGAACTAGCAAGTTCGGTTCTTGGAACCTAGCGAAACTACTTCGAGTACAGCGAGGCAGATTTGTGACTGATTCTCCGTGAGGTCACAAACAAAATAAAAAAGCCCCGTTTTTTCGGGGCTTTTGTCAGGATGTTATTTACCACTTGCGCGTGCTTATGCTTCGTTGTCGTGACACCAGTGCCAGTTGTCGGAGTTTCCTATACGGAAATATTCCCAATTGCCAATCACCCATGCTCTATTGGTGCCTGCGACAACGAGGGCCTTCTGTCCGTCATACGGACCACCAAGTAGGTTGATACATGCTGTGCTTACATCGTCTCTTGGGTTGGTGAAGTCAACCATCCCACGTCTCTTCCTTCGTTCACGTTGGAGTATCTGAGACCTATCCAAGTCGCTCTCGGAATTAAAACCTCCGCCACCGAAGGCGTCTGCAGTTAATCGAAGTTGTATACTCTGCACTTTAGCATGTGCAATATTATCCGTTGGTACCCTTCTGCTATGTGATTGCAATGTCGAAGACGTGTAACCAAATAGCGATTGGACCCATTTAAGAAATTTCATTTGCTGCTCCTGGTTGGAAAGATTCAAATCCTTTTTTATAATACTACTAAATTACTAACTTGTCAATAATATCGTATGCTAACTCAACACGTAAGTACAACACTTATTAGTTGCTGAAACTCACTGAGCAACCTTATATCCTCAACCAAAGTTATCCAATTCTGTAGCCCTTGGGTCACCAAATTTAAGAACCACCCAATATTGGGTGGTTCTTAAATTTTAAACGTATTACACTTTAACCAAATGTCACCTGAAAATTATACATCCCCATGCTACACGTCCCTTGTAAGACCTCACCTTGCTTTGGGGTACCGACATCAATAACTGTTTCTCCTGTATTTGGTAAAATCTTTCTATACCCAAGTGATCGTATAACCAGTGACGATGAGCAATCGTAGGTCCCGTTAGTTTTTACAACCAACTTCGTTGGTATACCTGACTTTGCAATAGACATTCTTGGAGAATACCCCCCTCTTGCTGTAATTGTAATATATTGTACCCCGTCTTTTATAACACTGTTTTCTAAAAGTACGTTATCAATTTTTTGCGAGGAGCTAGCTACAGGTACAGGAGAAGGTGTGGTTCGTCTTGTATAATACAAAGTCCCACCTACCAATATAAGAGCAATGATCAGAGTTGTTGTTTTTCTCATGTAATTAATGTATAAAATTTAAATATTAAATAACGGACCAATAATACCTAGACCCGTAAGTCCAGAAAGTAGAGCAAACACCCCTAACCCTAAGACAACAACACCGACAGACTTAAAGAAGAGTGGTGCGTATCTTGAATTCGCAAACGACACTGCACCAAATGAAAGAAGCGCAAGCATAGGAAGTGTTCCTAAGGCGAAGAAGAACAGAAGTAATGACCCAGAAATAAATGACCCGCTAGAAAGTGCAGAAACTTGCATCGACTGTGTAAAACCACACGGTAAAAAGAAAGTTCCTACACCAAGTAATAATGGCGCAAAGGTCTGATGTTCAACTTTTCTAAAAAAACTAAAAAGTATCGGTGGTAACGTAAATTTACTTTGTGTAAATACTCCAACTAAATTAAGCCCGAGCACAATCATGATACCTGCAGCCAATAACCCAAGCACCGCAGAGAACATATAATTGACACCAAGTCCCTCACCTATGAAACCTAGCAATCCCCCGAGAACTGCAAAACTTACTAATCTCCCAACATGGAAAAGATACATAGACTTCCTGTTACTCTTATCATCTTGAGCCACCTTTGCGGACAGTGAAAGGATAAGCCCTCCAACAACTGCCAAACAACTTGAGACTGACGCTATAAGACCAATCAAAAAAGCTGTTATTGGTGTTGTTTGTCCACCAATACCAAAATTCAGCACACCAGATTTCTGCAACATATAAAACCCAACAAGAAACATAATACCGATTGGAATAGCTTGCCAGAGAGTATTGTTGGTTTCTTTTACTACCACCAACTTTTCCAATGAAACACTATAGCCATTGTCTTTAATCTTTTCATTAAGCATTTTCATGAGAAGCACTTTGTCTGTTACCCTCGAATCAACTGTTACAGTTTGTTTACTCAAATTAACATCCACATTTGAAAAAGTTGATTCATCACTTAAAATATCTTCAATTAAAATCTTACAAGATGCACAGTGAGTTCCAGAAACATAAAATGTATTCGTTTTCATGACTATAATGTTTTTACTTTAATTCGTAAGGAATTCGAAACAACCGAAACAGAAGAAAGTGCCATGGCTACTCCTGCGAAAACAGGAGACAACAGCCACCCAAAGAATGGGAAGAACACTCCTGCAGCAAGCGGAATACCAATAATATTATAGGAGAATGCCCAGAAAAGATTTTGTTTAATCCCATTCATGGTTATCTGTGATAATCGTACTGCTTTTACAAGCTTTGAGATGTCTCCACCTAATAGAGTTATCCCAGCTGATTCAATTGCAACATCTGTGCCGGTCCCCATGGCGATACCAACATCTGCTTGAGCGAGAGCCGGGGCGTCGTTAACTCCATCACCTGCCATAACCACAATATTACCTTTTGCTTGAAGGTCTTTGATAACGTTTAATTTATCTTCTGGCATAACTTCAGCTATTACTTCGTCAATTCCTACAAGGTTAGCAATATACTCACCGGTATTTTTTGTATCCCCAGTTAGCAGTATTATTTTTTTGCCAAGTTTATGGAGTGACTGTACCATGTCTTTTGCTTCTGGTTTTATCTGATCTGCTACATACACAACCGCAAGTAATGTATCTTTAGTTGCTAGAAGCACAGGAGTTTTACCTTCTTTTGTTTCTTTTTCAAGAATATGTACATCATACGTAATATGAAGGTCATTTAGAATTTTACCATTACCAGCAAAATATTCAGTACCCTCAATCACACCTTTCAGACCTTTACCTTTGATACTCTCGAAGTTACTAAGTTCTTTTGCCGTTATATTGTTTTCTTGCGCGTACGTTACAACAGCGTGTGCAATAGGGTGTTCTGATTTTGTTTCAAGTGTAGATAAAATAGCAATAGCATCTACTTCATTCATAGACCCAAGCACATCAATTTTAACAAACTCTGGTTTCCCTTTTGTAATGGTCCCTGTTTTATCTACAACAACCACGTTTGCTTTATGTAGTGTCTCAAGTGCTGTTGCATCTTTAACAAGAATTCCTTCTTTTGCCCCCTTTCCAACTCCAACAATAATTGCGGTTGGCGTTGCTAGCCCTAATGCACAAGGGCAAGCAATAACTAACACAGAAACAAGAGACGTTAATCCATACGAAAGTGCTTGTGAAAAACCAAGTGCAGGAATACCAAAATACATCCACGCGCTAAATGAAAGAAAGGCAACAACAAGTACAACAGGCACAAAGACTTCTGATATTTTATCAGCAAGTGCCTGAATTGGCGCCTTACTTCCTTGTGCTTCTTCTACCATGTGAATGATATGGGCAAGTAAGGTTTCAGAACCAACTTTTGTTGCTGTAAAATTAAAGGTTCCGGTAGTATTTATAGTTCCGGATACCACGGAAGAATTTTTTATTTTTTCTACAGGCACTGGCTCTCCTGTAATCATTGATTCATCAACATAAGACGACCCTTCA
>CAZEXZ010000006.1:0-21089 GCA_964516655.1 uncultured Candidatus Saccharibacteria bacterium
GTGGGAGTAGAAAACAACGTTCGTGGTGAAGCGCATCGTATTGGTGTGTGGTACCAGCATAAACTATCTTGGTTAGATGATGGTAGTTGGGATACAGAAATAGATCTCAACAATGAAACTTTTACGGGGATTATGACGTGTGTAAATAAACACACAGGTTTAAAGTTGGTTATTACAAATGTTGTTTATAATGAAAAAAATATTTTCCTTCGTGAAATTGAAGTTATCAATGGAAGTGAACACACCGAGAACGTAAAAATATTCTTCCATCAGGTATTTTCTCTTTATGAGACCTCTCAAGGTGACACAGCATACTATGACCCTGTTAAGAATGCACTTATTCATTATGAAGGAAGAAGAGTCTTTCTTATTTATGGGAAAGTGAGCGATGTACCATTTATTGATTATAGTGTCGGCCTCTATGGAATTGAAGGCAGAGAAGGAACTTTTAAGGACGCAGAGGATGGCATGCTTTCGAAAAACCCAATTGAACATGGCCACGTTGATTCAACACTATCTCTTTCTGTAACACTTCATAAAAATGAATCAAAAAAGATGTACTACTGGATCACTGTTGGCGAAACCAAAGGAGAAGTATACGAACTACATGATTACGTTCAGTTCAAAACTCCAGAAGAGCTCATTGATAGTACTACAAAGTTTTGGAAGGCATGGCTCAATAGACAAGAATATCTCACCTGTAATAATACTGAGCCACGATTACTTGAACTTTTTAAAAAGTCCCTCTTTTACATTCGAGGGAACATAGATAACAGAGGTGCAATTATTGCCTCCGGTGATTCAGACATGCTTCAGCATGGACGTGACACCTACAGCTACATGTGGCCACGAGACGGTGCAATGACAGTTATGGCGTTGCTTGAAGTTGGTGAGTACAACATTTCAAAACACTTCTTTAAGTTCTGTAATGATGTTATAGAACCAGACGGCTACTTAATGCACAAATATAGAGCAGATAGGTCTCTTGGTAGTTCATGGCACGCATTCATAAAAGACGGTGAACCAATTCTCCCTATCCAAGAAGATGAGACGGCTTTAGTGTTAGTCGCATTATTTGAATATTACCAAAAAACAAAAGATATAGAATTTATCGAGGGCCACTATAATGCTGTCATTAAAAAAATGGCCACATTTTTGACTGATTTTACTGACAAGGATACAGGTCTCCCACTTCCAAGCTATGACCTTTGGGAAGAAAAGCACGGTGTTTCAACATTTACCGCAGCAACAGTCTACGCAGGCTTAATTGCAGGTGCGAAGTTTGCAAAACTATTTGAAAAGGAAAATGATGAAAAACTTTTTTCAGAAACTGCAGAAAAAATGAAAGAGGCTATTCTCAAGTATCTTTATGATAAAGACCTAAAAATGTTTGTAAAACTTCTTAACACAAAAAATGGAGAAATCCATTATGATAAGACTATAGACATGTCTAGTATTTACGCAATTTATACCTATGGTATTTTAGATATTGATGATCCAATGGTAGTCGAAAGCATACAGACAATCGAAGAAAAGTTACGGATAAATACTGGTATCGATGGCATACCACGTTACGCTGGGGATAGGTACTACCTTCAAGCAGAAGGAGTTCCTAATCCGTGGTATATAACAACCCTCTGGCTTGCACAATACTATGCATTATCCGCAAAAACTGAAAAAGATCTTGAAATAGTTGCGCACTGGCTACAATGGACGCTTGTCCACTCACCTCTTTCTGGAGTACTGTCTGAGCAACTCCACCCATTCTCGGGAGAACAACTATCTGCGAACCCCCTCACGTGGAGCCATGCAGAATATATCAGAACAATGATGCTCTACCACAAAGCATTAGAACGAATGGGAATTTGTAGCAGTAAAACACACTAACTAGTATGGAATCAATTTCAACACCACTTACACATTTTAAGGAACAATTTAACTTCATTCCTGAAATTAAAAATAGGGAGAATCTACAACCATACGATCGGATTGTAATATGTGGCATGGGAGGATCTGCAATCAGTGTCTCGCTTCTAAAACTACTCTACCCTGAACTACCAATTTCGCTTCATAATTCGTACGGATTGCCTTTATTATTTGAAAAAAAGGGCACCTTTCTCATTGTAAACTCTTATTCAGGTGACACTGAAGAAGAGCTAGATGTCTTTGAACAAGGCAAAAAAGCTGGGGCAAATATGGCTGCACTTAGTCTTGGAGGAACGCTGATACAAAGTGCGAAAGAAAGTGGTACCCCCTACATCGTGTTACCAGAATCATCTCTTGAACCACGTTTTTCAATTGGTCACCAAATTGTCGGGCTACTTACTCTTATTGGTGAAGAAAGAAAAATTAGTCTCCTTAAGTCAAAAATTGACCTTTTAGACATTGCCTCAACTGAGAAACGTGGTAAAGAACTGTCTGAAAAATTCGCTGGCTTATGCCCAGTACTGTATGCGTCCGCTTCTACGTACCCTGTTGCTTATCTCATTAAAGCTGCAATTAATGAAGGCTCAAAATCTCCAGCATTTGTAAATCAGATACCAGAAGCAAATCATAATGAACTCCAAGGTTACGTTACGAATGATGAGGTGACTTCGTCTTCTGTCTTTGGTTTTCTATTAGTCACATCATCATTTGATCATGTGCGCATACTAAAACGTTTCTCTATTATGCAACAAATGTATGAAGAGCGAGGGTTTGTTGTTTCTACTATAAGTATTAATCATACAGATATTTCAGATATTTTTACATTAATTTTAACTGGATACTACATGGCAACATATACTGCACTTACCAAGAATATCGACCCTTACAAGACACCATTCATAGCTGAATTTAAAAAAAGATTAGCACAATAATACTATGTACATACTTATAGATATAGGAGGAACAAAGACAAGAGTAACCTTAACTGAACACCGAGAAGCATTTCTTCCACCAGTTGTCTTTGATACTCCACAAAATTTTACAGAGTGGCTTTCTATACTAAAAGACTCTTGTCTGTCGCTTCATAACGGAAGAAAGATTTCCGGTGTTGTAGCTGGTGTTCCGGGGACGTTTACAAAAGATGGTATTATCGAAAAGACACCAAACCTTCCAATGTGGAAACATTCACCAATCAAAAATAAACTTGAGGAACTATTCTCTTGTCCTGCAGTAATTGAGAATGATGCAGCGTTAGTTGGTCTTGGTGAAGCTATGTTTGGTGCAGGTAAAGACCATTCAATTGTTGCCTACATTACTATTAGTACAGGAGTTGGTGGTGTGCGTATTGTTGATGGGAAAATTGATAAAAGTACATATGGGTTTGAAATTGGTCACACTATTATTGACAATCATCACGATGTTGAGAGCCTTATTAGTGGTGGTGCGCTTGAGCGAAAGTATGGGAAACCATCTCATGAAGTACATGATGTTGCGCTCTGGGAAAAAGTGAATCATTTTGCAGGCATATTCGGCGCAAACACTATTATGTATTGGTCACCTTCAATTATTGTCTATGGTGGACCTGTTATGAACGATCTCCATATCGAAACAATCGAAAAAGAAGCAAAAGCATTTTTGTATATGTACGAAAAAACGCCTCTCTTTGCACGAGGTACACTTAAGGATTTTGGTGGTCTCTATGGAGCACTTGCTCGATCAAAGGACCTGTAAGAGGCTAGAAGCAACTATACACCATCAATATGTGTCCATGCGTACTCTTTATTCCCGTGTACTTTTTTGCCTGGGTTAAGAATATTCTGAGGATCAAAGATTGCTTTTGTTTTTTCAAAAAGTGATATTATTTCAGGTGGAAACATCATTGGAAGATATGCTGTTCTTAATAATCCGTCATTATGCTCTCCTGACATTGACCCCTTGTACTCAAATACAAGCGCATACACTTCATCCATCAATTGGTGAAGCACCTCAATTATCCCTTCTTTGTGGATATCAACAAGAGGGATTATATGGAAGTTTGCATCACCCATATGCCCAGCAATGGTATAAATAAGATCTTTAAATTTCTCTTGTTTAAAAATTGTTTCTAATTTTGGCAAAAATTCTGGAAGATCAGTAGGATGAACTACGATATCATCAATGGTTGGGGCAGTGCGCATCCCCTGTAAACGCTTACGTAGTAAATTAAAGCTTTCTCTTCTAAATGTCCAGTATTTTTTCGCTTGCCACTCAGCAGTTGTTTTTTTAATTGGTAAATTAAATGACTTCATATCATCATACGCCTTAGCAACCTGCGCATCTACTTCCACCTCAGTGTCACCTGTAAATTCTGCCATTAAAACAATTTTTGGAACACCGCCTTTAATCACCATCCAAAATTCTGGTAAAAATTGGACACCGAGTGTAAACATATTACCTCCCATTCGAAGTGCTATATCTTTAAAGAATTTAATTGCTATCTTAAAAGTATGATCATCGTATGATTCAATCGTCTCGGGCTTATGAGTAAGCATTCTCACAATAATATCCCCGAGGTGAACGGTTGAAGGAACAAACATAATAAGCATCCGCGAATGAAGTTTTGGTTTTACACCAGTAAATGTTGCTGAGGAAACGCACGCAAGTGTTCCCTGAGAGCCAACAACAAGTTTAGATAAATCAAATATTCCATTCTCCTTATCGTACACATTCCATAAATAATACCCAGAAGAATTCTTGGAAACGGTTGGTTTCGCACTCATTATAAGGTCGTAGTTATCATTAATGAGATTAAACATCTCTCTGTGAATTCTACCCCCTTCGGAATTTTCTTTTAGTTTAAGCTCAAGATCAGTACCCGAAAAGCCATGAAGCATATCTCGTTGTCCATTTGCATAAATGACATCGAGCGACTGCACATAGTTTTCTGTTTTACCATATGTTAATGTCTTCTCCCCACCAGAATTATTAGAAACAATGCCGCCAATAGCAGCAATCTCTCGCGATGCTGGATAACTTGGCATGATCCACCCTGACTCAAGAGTCTGCTTCTCAAAATCTCGATAAAATACCCCAGGTTCTGCAGTAGCTGAAAAAGCTGTTACATCGGTTATATGATTCATGTATTTTGTTGTATCAAGTACAATTGAATACGAGAGTGAACCACCTGTCATACATGTCCCTGCTGAGCGCACTGATAACGCTATATCAAAACCTTCTAACTTTTTTCCACTTACATATTCACAGACTTTACTGATATCGATTGAATTTTTTGGATAGACAACAACTTCTGGCTTTATATAAAAGAGACTTGTGTCACGTGCGACTCTTTCTCTATCCTCTTGATTTATTGTTACGTCACCCTTAACTTTTAATTGTAATTCCTTTGCGACAAGATTGTAATCCGGTGTATTCATAATACTAAAAGTATATCATAGACAATCTTGACCAACAGGATAACAAAAACATAGTGCCGATCGTTTGACCGACACTATGTTTTACATGAATGTATTTTCGTTACTCTGTTGCATCTTCGAGTTTTTTCTCTATCTCCTTTTCAGTAATTTCCAATCGTTTTTTAAACTTTTTAAGAATTGTGGTTTCTTCTTTAGTAAGTTCACGCTTACGCTCCGCCTTAACTAAAACGTCATGGAATTCTTCAGTCTCACTTCTAAGTGCTTTTACATTCACATGAAGAGTATCTTCAACTTCTGCTAAATTACGTCGTACTTTTCGTCTAAATCGTGAAAATTGAACAAGTGCATACCATAATGTCCCACAAACCATAAGTGTCGCTATTATGATAATCAAGATGACTGAAAGCCAGTTCATAACAAAGATTCCGAAACGAACAAGTACCATTCGTTCAATTACTATTACCCGTGTATCACTATAATCACTTACTGAACCTCTTCCATCTGAAACACGTGCTTTCATTTCATACACGCCAGAGTCTAGTGTGTCATTCCATAATAATGTAAACACTCCTTTGTCATTTGAAACAGCTTTAGACGTAAACACGACACCATCCACATCAGTGAGAACTACTTCAACGGTAGATTGAGGATATGTTGCGCCAACTATTTTTAATTTTTTATCAAAATCAACTTTCTTACTATATTCTGTTATGACCGGAGGGTTAATCGTTTGAATTGTAAAGTCTAAGGAGACAGTACTTGAGTTACCAGCATTGTCGATAGCATTAATAGCTACAGTATGGTTGCCAGCATTTTGCTTTGGTAAATGATATAAGTTAGATGGGTCAACTGGGAATTCAACAGGCTGACCATTATCAACACTCATTGTTATTGCACGGATTCCAGAAAGTGAGTCCTCAGCAAGCACAAGAACAGCCGGTGTTTGATTTGTGGTTACGATACCATCAGGAAAAGATGCCTTAAGTGTCTCTGGTGCTTGTGTATCTATCTGGAACTTATACCGAGAAACAACACCCCAACCACTTGCATTCTTAAACTGCACAGCCATATACATCACACCATCTGCATCTGCAGTAAATGATCGATTATTTACCGGTGGATCATACACTTTACTTGGAACAGAAGTCTCTTTATCTGAATACACAGTTCTGATTGCAGTTACTCCGTCGGGCAATTTCCACTCAAAGGATGCGTCACGCCTACCGTACCACTGAGAACTGTCAGGATGTGTTGGGGAGGTAATAACAGGAACAACTGTTTCTTTAACAGCCACTTCTTGTGGTTTGTCATTTGTTATATATACAAAAGCAGCCCCTGTTGTTTTTAAAACATCAGTCGCATTTCCGTCATTTGCTAACACTTGACCTGACTTTACTGCAATACTCACATTACCTTCCTGTAACGCTTTGAAGGTCACTGAAATTATTTTGCCAGTTGCTTTATCAAAACCAGGGTTCAAAGCAACACCTTCAAGAGTAAGTGTTCCTTTGTCATTAGAAAAAGATGGCTCTTCTGCCCACAGTGAAATAAAAGATCCAACTTTTGAAACCGAAACAATTGAAAGAGAATCGGCTGGATACGTAACAAGAGCTGACGCTGCGTTAATAGCATCTATGTTATTATTGACAACCAAATCTACTGTGAATGTTTTTCCTACTTTTGCGTTAACTGTTGAAGGTGAGATGGTGAGGTTTGCTGCATGTACATCCCCTGTTGTACTAACTAAAAAAAGGAGTGCGGCAAATAATCCAAACACATATTTTTGGAAATTATTTTTATATTTAAGGTTGTTTGATGTACGGAGTGAAAAAAAGCTTACCATAAAAGTACAACACGAGAAGTGCTATCGCTACACCTATCAGTATACGTGAAGCTACTGGAATTCTGTGGGAGTTTTCAACAGGTGGTAATGTTGTGAGTGCGTAGGTGTTATCTGAATATATAACTTTTATATGAATATATTTTGTTCTATTTTGATAGCGCAAAATATATTGATTAGCAGCCTTTCGCCACATTGATTGTGAGACTGCGTCTGCGACTCGATCATCCGTTTCTGCTACATAGATACTTTCAATCGCACTTTTACTCTCATCTTCGTTAATAACAAGATACCATGCGTTGTTATTAACCAACTGATCACGAGTAATAAAAGCAGTTAGTGAATTATCTTGAATTTCTACTGGAACACGTATTGGAATAGTTAAGTCTCCAACCTGATCTGGCACGGTTATTGATTTAATACTACTAGTTGTTTTTAGCGGCGTTGCTTCACTGTCAAATGAGTTTAAAATAATATTATCGACCACAAATGTACCTTTCCCTTTATTCTTTGGTATTAGTACAACCGAAAACATTCTTCCTTGACGTAGTCCTTGGTAATATGGACTCCTTACGCCACTATAGCCACCTGGGAAAATACCCTCAAACGTAACGTGTGTTCTGCCATCTAAGTAAATTTCTTTCGAAACAGTTGGTTGCTTTATCCATAGTGGAACAACTGTATTATCAATTGAGATATTAGAGACAAGGAATAAATCAGAATCAAAGGAAAAATCACCTGAAAAACCACTAATGGTATCCTTGTCAGAATCAACATAAATTTGAACAATGAATGGCTGTCTCCTCGTGGAGGTTTGTGCTGGTGCATCAATCGAAATAGAAGCTGCTTCTACAAATAGCTGAGTAGTTACAAGAACAGCACATAGATACACTAATTTTTTAAGATGTAAGTTCATATATAATTATCCTGTCCAACAGAATGCAAGAATACTTAAGTCCGTTAAGTTTATTTGTTTATCTGTATTTAAGTCAACTTTATCCGGAAAACCAAGTCTCTTATACCAAAAAGCCATTATACTAAAATCAAGTAAGTTAACTCTGTCGTCATTATTGAGGTCGCATTTTTTTCTAAATCCAGATAATGAAGTTGATTTTACTCTAGGACGATCAACGTCTCCGACTCTAAATACGATAGCATCAGAATATGGTGAAAGATTTGTTGGTGAGACAGCTCGTGATTTCGCCTCATAAGTACCGCTATCTAAAAAGGAAGAATCTAGTTCATAAAACCATGCTCCGGTAGAATCTGAGCGTGTCTTTCGTAACAGCTCTGTTTTAGAAGAAAAAGAAAGTCTCACTTCTACATCCGGTGCAGCAGAGCCAGTAAAAGTTACCGAATTTCCTTTTTTAACTTCAATTTTATCGGAAGTAATTGTGGGTGGTATAAAAATACCATCAACGACAGTTGCAATGGATGACGATACATAAATTGTAAACAGTAACAATTTTGATTGTAGTCCATTTTGATCTGTCGCCCTCACACCAAAACTATATGTCCCTGAACTAAGACTTCGAACACGTATATCAAATGTACCATCACTGTTTGAAGGAATTTGAGCTATTACTGTACCATTCTTGAGTAACGATATAACACTCCCTGGATATGCAACACCTCTAAAAATAGCAACATCAATAGTGTCGGCTAAATTAACAGGACTTCCGTTTCCCCCTCCACCAGAAGACGGTGGAGTAGGAGGAGTATCTGGACGCACCCCAGGGTCCTGAAGAACTGTGGCAGAAATAGTTACACCTTCTGTTAATGGATTCGGCGTTGGGTCATCAGCAAAAACAATACAAGAGGGTATAAGAACAAGCGCCACAAGAAAAGTTCTTACTTGTAGGTATCGTAAACGTAAAGGAGAACCTATTTTTTGGAAGCTGCTCGTGCTTGCTTGATGATCCATCGATTATAATGCTTAACAAGTGCAATTAGAAGCAAGATTGCGATCAGGATAGAGCCAACCACTACTGTAAGAAGTTGCCATGGGAAAATGTAAAACGTAATCGATGAACTAGCTACACCCGTAGCACCAAATTTTAGCCCTAGATTTGCGGTATACATTCCTAGTGCAAAGTTATCTTTTTGGAACTTTACTTGATCAAAAAATGGAGCAGAGAGTGCTGGGGCATCCACTGTTCCGTATCGTACCTCAAAACGTCGTGTACTTGCAGGAAGAACGTTATCTCCTTTGTCTTTATTAACATCAACACGTGATGTTTCCATTCCTAGCATATTTTTAACAACAAGCTCCCCTTCAGGCTTAACTCGGTCATTACCATCATTTTTAAATTTATAAATAAAGTCCACCGGGAGACTTGTCAAAACCTTTTTACCACTTTTAATAGTGAAGGCACTTAGACCTCCCTCTTCCTTTACTGCACCTGTAACTTTAAGGAAAAGTAGCATCCCAACTTTAGCTCCCACAGAAACCTCCCCTTCTCCAGCAGACGGAGGAACAGTTGACATAAATATCGCACCAAAATGTCCACCAGAATCAGCATCAGTAGGAATAACGACGTTATATGGTACAGTAACTCTCTCTCCTCTTTTTAGAGTAACTTTTTCGACAATTTTCACCCAAGAAGGTAGACCATCTTTAGAAGCAGTAAAATTTGGCGTACCGGTCTCACCTTGTGCTTCAAAATTCTCTACAGACGTATAGTACGTTTGGTCAGTATCGAGTGGATTAACAAGTGTAAAAGATCCTTGAATCGTTTCTCCTGGATCCCCTGTAAGTTCTGCACGTGCTGGAGAAACAGTAAGGGCTTGTGCAGAAATAATACTAAGAGCAAAACCAGCTAACGTAATTGTTCCTAATATTTTTTTAATTGTTGTTGTCATAGTTGCTTAGTTAGTTAAATAAAGAGTAATGCAACTTAGAAGTTTGCTGTTGCAACGTAAACTAAATTAGCGGCATACGTTCCAGCTTCAGTAATTGCTGCAATGTTAGTAATATATCTTAGTGAAATTGTTGAGAGCGGAGTTACTCCAGAACCAGTAGCCAATATTGCTGAGGAAGTTGCTGTAGCACTATAGCCATACGATGTAGCAAACGAGTATGGAGCTGCGACTGTAACATTTGTACCACCTGATTCTGTAGCTCTAAACCCGAACTGTTCTGATGCTGGTGTTGAAGACGCCGCTGTTGCACCAATTGCATCAATTGTGTTACTAGCGTTTTGTAACGAAGTAAGGGTCTGACCACGAACTGTTAACGAAAAACCAGACGGAGCATTTGTGGATACTCCAAGCGTATGAGCTATGGTTTCAACTGTGTCCCCAGCAGTATTTGTAGAAGAAGCATACTTAACAGCACCTGATCCAAGAGTTCCAAAATAGATTGTTGATGTAGAAATAGTAAACGAAAGTGACTGATTAACTGTTCCAGTCATAGAAACAGTATCGTCACTAATAATATTAACGGTAATAATACCAGTATCTCCAAATGTGCCTCCTATGGTAAGAATAGAGCTTGTTGCAGTTGCAGGGTTAGTGATTTTAGGTGTTCCAGATGCTTGGAAAATTGCATTACTACCTAATTTGATTTGTACGCAGCGGTTAGCTGGAACACTAGCAGTTCCCGAGGTAATAGTTATAACCTGAGACGTTGTAGAAACTCCCCAAGTTTGACCTGATGCTGCACCGTCTTTTAGAAGGGCGTTAGCAAAACCTGAACAGGAAGCTGAAGTACTTGTTGCAAAGTCAGTACTTGAAGCGTCAAGTGTTCCGAGATTCCATCCTACCGGAAATGTAATACTTATATTAGTTGTTGATGCAATTCCAGTCGGAGTAACAAATTGAATAGTGTGATCTGACAAAGTATTTGCTTTAACAGATGACAAAGAATCAGATAGGGTTGTTAACGAAGCTGCAAATGCAAGTTCTATATGGACAATTGATGCACCGAGAACGATACTTACAATAGTTATAAAACTGGCGCACGACTTCAAGAAGTTCTTTTTGAACATGACGTGTAAATTTTTTATTTATAAACCTAAGATTTCTACATCTTATTACACCAATTCTACCATCTTATAACCTTATAATACTGTGGATAAGCCTTATTTTACGACAATTTTTGGCAAACGTATGTCCTTAAGGACATCTAGAATTAGAAGTTCGCAGTTGCAACGTACACGAGATTTGCTACATATGTACCAGCTTCTGTAATAGCTCCGATATTTGTTACATAACGCACTGAAAATACTGACGTCGGTGTTGAACCTACCCCTACCGCAACAACTGACGATGATGTAGCTGTGGCATCATATCCATAGGACGTGGCGAACGAATACGGCGCCGACACTGTCACTCCTGTACCACCTGCTTCTGTAGTTCTCATACCAAATTGTTCAACTCCTACTGTTGAAGATGCAGCAGTTCCACCGATGTAATCGATTGTATTATTTGAGTTTTGAAGCGATGTAAGTGTTTGACCTCGAACAGACAATGTAAAGCCTGACGGTGCATTTGTACCAACTGAAAGCGTGTGTGCAATAGTTTCTGCAGTGTCCCCTGCAGTATTAGTAGAAGATGCAAATTTTGCTCCCCCAGCACCCAAGACTCCAAAATAGATTGTTGATGTGGAAATTGTAAAGGTAAGTGACTGATTAACGATCCCAGACATTAGGATTGTGTCATCTGGAACGATATATTCGGTAACGTATCCTGAATCTGAAGGGCCAGCGTTGTAGTTTATTGAATAAGCACCCGGTGAAGATGGGTTAACTAAAGTAGAAGTACCTGCCCCTCCGAAAGTTGCATTCGAGCCAATTTTAATTTGAACACAACGATTTGCTGGAATAGCCGCTGTACCTGAAGTTATATATATTGTTGAAGTTGCAACAGACACACCCCATGTTAAGCCTGAGGCTGCACCTGCTTGGAGCGGAACATCAGCAAAACCCGAACAAGAAGCAGAAGTACTAGTGCCGAAGTCAAAGTTTGCTATGGCAAATGTTCCTGTTGCGTACCCAGCAGGTAAAGTAATACTGATGCTTTGACCAGCCGCAATACCTGTAGGTGAAACAAATTGAATAGTATGGTCAGAAAGTGAGCTTACAGTTAATTTAGATTGGGTATCTGATAGTGTATTTAAAGCAGTAGAGAATACATGTTCTATTTTAGTAAATGAAATACCACCTATAAAAACAAAGATTACAGCCATACTTACCAACGAAACTAAATATTTCTTTTCAAACATGATTGTAATTTATTTTAGTATGTATTTACTAATTTATGAATCCTTATAATAGTTAGAGTTTAACACCGTTTACAAGTGAAATACCATACATTTGTCATTTTCTGTGTGGATAAAGGCTAAAAGTTAGCTGTTGCCACATAAACTACGTTTGCTACATACGTACCTGCTTCTGTTAAAGGTGCAATGTTTGCCACATATCGTAGGGCATATGTTGTTGTGTTAGTTGCTCCACTTCCAGTTGCAAATGTTGCTGATGTTGTAGCCGTCGCATCATAACCATATGAGGATGCTGCAGCAAAAGTTGGATCAATGGTATATCCACTACCTCCAGATGCAGATGCACGAATACCAAATTGCTCACTTCCTGGAGTGGAGGATGCGACGGACACCCCTATTGCATCAATAGTATTTGATGCATTTTGAAGCGACGTTAATGTTTGTCCTTTTATGGTAATAGTGTAGCCAGCTGGGGCATTTGTAGAGACCAGAAGTGAGTGGGCTACTGTTTCAATCGAGTCACCATTTGAGTTTGTAGATGAAGCAAACTTAGCCGCCCCAGAACCAAGTGCACCGAAAAAGATTGTTGATGTTGAAATTGTAAATGAAAAAGACTGGGCAACGGTTGCACTCACAGAAACTGTATCATCGGTAATTATGTTAGTTGTAATTGACCCAGTGTCAGCAAAAGAACCACCGATTAAAATCACAGAACTTGTCGCAGTGGATGGGTTTGTGATTTGTGAAGTACCCGATGCTTGAAATATTGCATTACTACCAAAACTTATTTGTATACAACGATTTGCCGGAATAACTGCCGTACCAGAAGTAATGGTAATTGATTGAGTTGTTGTTGCTACCCCCCAAGTAAGTCCAGATGCTGCACCATTTCGTAAAAGCGCATTTCCAAAACCAGAACATGACGCTGAGGTACTTGTTGCAAAATCAGTACTTGTTGCACCAAGCCCTCCTAAATTCCACCCAGCAGGGAATGTAATTGAGATATTTTGACCTGCAGTGAGGCCAGTTGGAGTAACAAACTGAATAGTATGGTCAGAAACCGCACTCACCTTAATAGAAGACTGTGTGTCGGACAAAGAAGAAAGCGCTGCAGCAAAAACCACCTCAATTCTAGAAAAAGAAATGCTGCCTATTACTCCAAAAAGTATAAAAAGAAATAAGGAAGTGGAGAAAATTTTCTTTATAAACATAAATATAGAAATGCGCGTGTACAATCACACAAAAGTAACACAACAATTAGTGTTATCTACATAATACAGAATATCATGCAAAATAGGTATTTTTGAATAACTATACACAATACCAACGTCAAAATGTATAATGTTTACCACTTAAAAATTTGCAGTAGCGATGTATACAATATTCGCGTGATATGTGGCGGCATTTGTTGTTGGCGCAATGTTTGTAAGATATCGTACAGAAAAAGTCGTTGTTGCGTTATCTCCAGTACTTGCAGACGCAACTTGTGAAGATGTTGTGGCAGTCGCTGCATACGCAAAACCGCTTGCTGAATAAGGTGGAGTAACTGTACCTAAGCCTCCTGAAGATGTAAGCCGTATCCCAAACTGTGGTGTTCCAGTTGCAGGAGCCGTGTTTACTGCACCAATTGCAGAAATAGTGGAAGTACCTGCGGTAAGAGTGGCACCACGCGCAGTAACTGTATAGCCATTCGCTGCAGTCGTAAGAACCAAAAATGTATGTGCAACAACTTCAACATCACTTCCTAGCTGGTTAGTACTTGAGCCGTATCGTGGATATGCAGGAGAGGCTTCACCTAAAAAGACACTTGAAGTTGAAATAGTGAATGTAAGTGACGCAGGTTGAACCGTGCCACAAATTCTTTTTGTATATGCAGTAGATGTCCCCATTGAAGCATTTGTGTCACCTGACATTGAAGCAAGGGTCGTGTCGTATCCTGTGCAGTTATTGTCTTGGTATCCAATCGTTACAAGGCCTGACGAACTAGAAAGACACGAGCTCGTCGCATAATTAGTATTTGTATTTATTTCTACATGGGCATTTGTTGAAGAAGATAACTTGAGCACTGTAGCATTAAATCCTGATGTGCAAGATGTTCCAGACACACCACTGCAACAAATAACATTATTACTGTAACCAGATGTTGACTGCCAAGGTAACTCAGCGTGGGCATTTGTAGAAGATGACATTCGAAGAACAATTGTATCAGTACACCCTGCTGCTGTTGTTACAGAACATGAAAGTACCGCAAAAGCAGGTGTCACAGTTGTTACCGTAACTATTATCAGTGCACATAGAATTATTTTATCTATCTGTTTCAACATAAAGTCGTGCAGTTCTAATTACTTTTGCAGTTGTAGAAAGATTGTTAATCTGATATCCAACACGCATTGCCGTTGTTCCAGCAGGAAGTGTGGAAGAAGTCGATCCTTCTGCGGTAGTCCCTTGAGTAATATTATCTATTCTGTAATAGACGGTCCCGTTATTTGGGTATGGTGGAAGGTAAATAAAGAAATCAAATACTTCATTAATCGCAAATGGCATAAGAGCTGCTGATACAGTTTGTGTAGTTCCGTTATCAGTCATAAATTTCCATCCAGTATCTCCGCGTGATGTAGAGTACTGCCAGGCAATACTACTTCCTGCAGGGTTATCTGAAGAAACTGAGGCAGCGGTTGTGCCGTCTGTAAACCCAATAAAAACTCGTGTCCCTGTTGTGGTGGCTACGGTAAAGGCATGTCTCGACTGGAAGAAAAAACCATTTGAACCAACTCGAGAACCGACATAATATGGTGTCGTTGCACTCCCCGTGCCTGCTGTCGCATTAGATCCTGTACCAGTTGTTTGGTTTGCCATATATCCTAACGCCTCAGAAACAACATGACTAACTGTACCAACGGAGGTAAGCGTGTTCCCAAATACGTTATATGCAGTACCAGCTCCAGTTGAGATCATAAATATTGCATTCTGAAAAAAACTTGGTTGGAAAGAATAATCAACACCATATGGGCCAATTGCTTTAAGTAAGGACCTTCCACTTACCTTTTTAGCATAGAGACTTAACGTACTTGCTGGTGGTGGTGTCGGATCCGACTGTATGCCTAAGTTAATCTTTCCATCAAGGCCAAGAGTACTTGTTACTTTATCAAAAAAGAAACTACTTACAGCACCAAATACTCCACTGCTATTAAATTGTATATAGGTATCAGAACCTGCAGGAGTAGCAAGTATCGGTGCCCATGCGACACCAAGGCTTTGTGTCGAGCTTGCGGTTAACACGGTACCATTTGGGCCAACTGCTAGTCTTCCGATACTTGTTGCCCCTCGAATAAACATATCCCCTTTTGCAGCTAAACCGTCCAGTAAGTTTAATGCAGTTCCTGTTGCATTTGCGCCAGTTCCTCCCTGAGCAGCAGTCACAAGATCATGATCTGTAAGAATAGTTGAGGTCGCGTCAGGAAACGTGAAGGTTCTGTAGGCAGTAGTCCCAGTTGCGGCCCACCACCCGTCACCCACTTCTTTCCAAGGATGACCAGCATTTGGTGTCGCAGCAAACAAAACTGACAACCAAATGACAGACAAAGATACTATGAGTATCTGTATGAGTGTTTTTAGTTTTTTAATAAGAAAGTTCATATATCTAAATAAGTAAGCTTATCTATCCGTTTCCACATATAAACGACTCATGCGTACATTTGTTGCGCCTGCCAAAACATTACTGATTTGGAACCCTGCTCGAAGTGCAGTATTCCCAGCTGGTAACGTGGCAGAGGTCGACCCCTCTGCAGTTGTCCCCTGCGAGAGATTATCAATTCTGTAATATATTGTGCTGTTGTTTGGGTACGGCGGACAATAAATGAAAAAGTCGAAAACATCTCCACTTGCCATCGGAAGAATAGTTGATGTTACTGTTTGCGTTGTCCCATCTCGTGTCATGAATTTCCATCCTGTATCACCTCGACTTGTAGAATACTGCCAAGCAATATGACTTCCAGTTGGATTATCTGATGCAGCAGCTGCTGTCATGGTGCCTGATGTAAACCCTACAACTGCACGTAGTCCAGTTGATGTTGCGTCTGGGAACTGCAGTCTTGTTTGAAAAAAGAACCCATTTGAACCAACTTGGGAACCTCTGTAAAAAGGCGTCGTGTTACTTCCAGTCCCGGCGCGGTTACCAGCTGTTGCGCCAGTCACAAAATTAGCAAAATAGCCATCTTCTGAGTTAACGTGACTAATGGTGCCTACTGAAGTAACGTTATTTCCTATGAAGTTAAGTGCTGTAGTACCGCCTGTATTAATAAGCATAATCACGTTCTGAAAAAAACTCGGCTGATAGGCATAATCAACACCACGAGGACCAACACCTTTTAGCATCGTTCTTCCACTTACGCTTTTAGCATAGAGATTAAAGGTGTCTGCAGGCGGAGAGCTTGGATCTGGTTGCGCAGTGAGATTTATCTTCCCATCTAATCCAAGAGTGTTACTTGCGGAGTTATAGGTAAGTGCACTTGCTGACCCCATAGTACCGGCGTCATTAAATTGTACTTCAGTGTCATTACCTGAAGGTGATGCAACTGGTGGTGCCCACTTCACGCCATTTGCTTGAGCTCCGTCTGCGGTGAGTACATAGTTATTAGTACCTACTGGAAGTCTGGTGTGGATCGAACCATTGTGGACTGAAAGATCTCCTTTAACCGCAAGACCTGAGAGTGCGTTCATAGCGGACGATGTAGAATTTTGCCCTGTTCCACCTTGGGCCACTGTTACAAGGGCATTCGTTGTAAGGATGGTAGAAGATGCGTCAGGAAATGTGAAAGTTCTATATGCTGTTGTTCCTGTGGCTGCCCAAATACCATCACCTATTTCTCTCCATGGGTGACCTGGGTTTGGGGTGGATGCGTAAAGGACTCCTGCGATGGAGAGGAGGGCGACGAGCACTAAGCTCTGAAATGGTGTTGCATTAGATTTTAAAGGAGTAGTGTTCATAGGTTTACTATCTGTCTGTTTCGACATACAATCTATTTAATCGTGCTTTTGTTGCATTTGCTGAAACATTATTAATCTGATACCCGGCACGCATAGCTGTTGCACCTGGTGGTAAATTAGAAGACGTCGATCCTTCGGCAGATGTACCTTGAGAGATATTATCAATTCTATAATATATAGTGCTATTGTTTGGGTACGGCGGACAATAAATGAAAAAGTCGAAAACGTCATTTTGGGCAAACGGCATGATGGTAGCAGATAAACTTTGAGTTGTTCCATCATCTGTCATAAATTTCCAACCAGTATCAGCTCTTGAGGTAGAATATTGCCAACCAACATTACTTCCCGCAGGGTTATCTGCACTTACTGATGCTGCCATAGTCCCTGACGTAAAACCAATAAATGCACGGATACCTGTCGAAGTTGCGTCCGGAAACATCATGCGTGCTTGAAAGAAAAATCCATTTGAACCAAATTGTGAACCTCTGAAATATGGTGCGGTATTGCTTCCTGTTCCGGCAGTATTACCTGCAGTAGTTCCAGTTACTTGATTAGCAAAATAGCCTACTTCTGAGTTAACGTGGCTAATGGTGCCAACTGAGGTTACTGTGTTTCCAATTGTTGAATATGCAGTCGTTGTTCGGGTATTAATGATAAAAATAGAATTCTGAAAAAAACTCGGCTGATAGGCATAATCAACACCACGAGGACCAACACCTTTTAGCATCGTTCTTCCACTTACGCTTTTAGCATAGAGATTAAAGGTGTCTGCAGGCGGAGAGCTTGGATCTGGTTGCGCAGTGAGATTTATCTTCCCATCTAATCCAAGAGTGTTACTTGCGGAGTTATAGGTAAGTGCACTTGCTGACCCCATAGTACCGGCGTCATTAAATTGTACTTCAGTGTCATTACCTGAAGGTGATGCAACTGGTGGTGCCCACTTCACGCCATTTGCTTGAGCTCCGTCTGCGGTGAGTACATAGTTATTAGTACCTACTGGAAGTCTGGTGTGGATCGAACCATTGTGGACTGAAAGATCTCCTTTAACCGCAAGACCTGAGAGTGCGTTCATAGCGGACGATGTAGAATTTTGCCCTGTTCCACCTTGGGCCACTGTTACAAGGGCATTCGTTGTAAGGATGGTAGAAGATGCGTCAGGAAATGTGAAAGTTCTATATGCTGTTGTTCCTGTGGCTGCCCAAATACCATCACCTATTTCTCTCCATGGGTGACCTGGGTTTGGGGTGGATGCGTAAAGGACTCCTGCGATGGAGAGGAGGGCGACTAAGGTGAGCAATGGAGAAATTGCTGACGGTCTATAAAAATTTGTATTTGTTTCTATTTTATTTTGAAAAGACATTTGAAAAAATATGCAAAAGGAATACTACTAGTGTACTATCTTTTCTTTGAAACCTGAGTGTATAAATTCTGTTTTCAATTCACAAAACCCACACTTTCTCTTTTTGATACGCTAGTTATTGCTTAGTGCTCGCTCTACTTACTTTTGTCTCATAATTATATTCAAAGACCCACTCTTCTCCGTTATTTTTTGTGAAATCAATTGTTGTCGTTGCATCATTTAATAGACCCACACCATTATTGGTTTCTTTTTGCAAATTTGTAACCCAAAGCAACTTTTGTGCCTGATCAATCCAAAAAATATTATCTCCACATATATCAATAAGCTCAGAAGAAAGACTTGAATCTTCAAGATTAACCTTAACCCATGAACCGGGAGCAACTCCGTATCCACCTTGCTCGTTTAAGGTCGTGTACCATATTTCATTTGTATTTGTGTCGCTATTTATGATACTTACCACACGAATATTTCCATTATCACTTTTATCCATCAATACTGTGTCTCTACTAAAATCTGGATGATCATGCATTACCGCAGTCTCAAAGAGAGCGTCAACTGTGATACCGTCTAGATATACGGTTGGTGTCTCAACATCAATTTTTTTTGCAACCACTTTAATTTGAAGTTGTTCGAGCTTACTCCATGATGTTGTAGCTGTAACTGGTATCTCGAATGTTCTGTACTTCATAGAAATTTCATTTAATTCACCAAGACTTGTCCATGATATTCCATCAAAAGAATACAGCACCTCGAGAAAGTTATTTTGAAACTGGTTCCCATCATCTAATGCCACAGATTCTTGGGGTGTTTTTTGTTCACTCTCGGTATCTATCACTTCTGCATCTGTCGTTGTTGATGTTGAAGTTGAAGTTGTGTCACCCCCTGATGGGTTGGCATCTGTAGAGGTAGAACTATCAATCTGGACTGGGGCAACATCTTTTGCCTGCAACTCACCGTCTCCTGCTTGTGTAGTTGTTGGAACTTCTTCAGTGGCTGTGCCTGATTCTGCTTGAGGTACCACAGTATCTACAGAAGTAACTTGGGGTACTGGAGGTTCTGAAGTTACATTACTTTCTTCTTGGGCAAATACTGTTTCTACAAAATGAGATAAGAATGTTTTATTTGTTGGTACATATGATGTTGATGAACTTGTGATGGATGAAGAGGTCGCATCATTAGTTTTCGCAGGTGACTCATCAGGTGTAGGTGGAGGTACGACAACCGTATCTGTTTGAGTGCTTTTATCCTTCGTAAAATTTACAATAACATCTACGGTATCCTGAAAAGATTTAACCACACCATCGATAATTGAAGGCGTATCGCTTTTGGCTCCTCCAGGAGTAGCAACTGCTTTATCTTGTGATGAAGTGGTAGAGGTACTTTCAGAATCTGGTAACACTTCTGAAGTGCTTGCAATGGTTGAACTTGATGTTTGAGTATCCACCGCTGAAGTAGAGGAAGACACCTGTTCGATTGTCGTTGAAGTACTTATTAATGTCATGTCTGTTGTTGAACTCACAACCGAACTATCCGGAGTTGAAGACCCAACAAGGAGATTTTCTTTACTCATTTCATCATAAGTAAGATCAGCACCTTTTGTAAGAGAAAGTGAGACAATTATTTTTGTAGGACGTGTCGCAGCATCGAATGTACCTTTAAAGTTTCCACAATACATTTCTGCGTTTGTATTTTTAGGTAAAATAGCAGAGTTCTCTTTTGTAAACTGTGTCTCATCACCGTTTGAAGTTGTTTCTGGTTCTCCTTGTGCATGCTTTGGATTTATCCACCCACCTAGACATGTTTCAGGATAAAAAATATTACTATCTGCTTTTCCTGTTGGTGAAATAAAACTTCCAAGTACAAGAAGAAGTACAATTGACGAAAATGCCATTAACCAGTGCTTTTTAGAAAGTGCATTTTGTACCTGTTCGCTGTAGCTAAATACAAGGTCGTTTAATGACTTAGTTACCCCATCAATAGATGAGTCTAATTCTGGAAACCTCTTAGAGATGATGCGTGGACGTTTAAATGGAAATTTGCCCATAATACAATACGTAGTATAGCAGTTACAACCCTTTTATTTTAAAGGACAATCCCCATGTTGATAGACTTTAGACCTTAGCATTTAGACTGTAGCCAAAGAGACCAGCACGAACTCAATGCTAAAAAAATATTTATGGAAAAAAGTGCACGAATATGCTAGTATTTCAACACAGCAATTACTTTTCATGTGCATACAATAAGTAATTGTATCGAGTTAAGCTAACGGCTACAGACTAAGGTCTAAAGTCTATTTATTGGGGTATCGTCTAATACTCCCGTTTTCTTAAAGTGTAATCACTT
>CAZEXZ010000007.1:0-2578 GCA_964516655.1 uncultured Candidatus Saccharibacteria bacterium
AAATCGCGTCAACAATGAGCACATTTTGACGTAAACATAATCTACCAACTTGCGTCCTCTATGGACATCTTCGCGGCCGAGCCGCTTGAGCTATCTCAGCCGATTTCCTGCTAATTTACCTATAAATTAGTTTTTATATCTTACCATAAAAACAAACTCTCTACAATTTTAGGGAACATTCATTACCTACAAAAAAGACCGCACAAAAGTGGGTCATTTTGAATTATTTTGAGCTCATTTTATAAATAAGTTGCCTCTTCCTTCTTTCGTACATAGAAATTTCACCAGTATGTTCTGGGTTGTTTTCAAGTAATTCTAAAAGCATGCGTATGGCAGCTTGAAGTGAATTTTGTGTTACAACTACATCACCTTCGTTCGTAACTGCATTTGGGTTATGTATAGAAACACTGTAGGGTCTTTCTACAATGATGTTTGGTATTTTTTTACAGATTTCGGTAAAAATTCTTTTTCGTTTGTCTGTTATACTTTCATTTGCCACAACACTTCCCCTTTCATTTTTTTTCAGGTTAATGGGTTAGCTCTGATTATATAGTCTATGCTTCCTTCTAGATTTGTAAAGTTTATAGTTGTTACATGAGTATGTACTTAGACTGTCTAATGATGTATAGTTGTGAAAGACTGCAGAAAGGAAACTACCATGGAAAGAATAACCATAGCTTTTACTCCTGAACAAATTGAAAAAATTGATGAAAAAGCAGAACTTCTCAATCTTACAAGGCCAGAATACCTTGGAAAATTGTTTGCATGGGGAGGCTGGGTAGCAGCCGAATCTCAGATTGGCAGAAGGATTATTTCAGTCGATGAAGACCATCCAGACCAGTGTGAAGTCCTTTCTTCTCCAAAATTAGACGAACTCCGTGAAAGCTGGGTGCACGTAGTACCTCTCTCAGTAAAAAAATAAACCACCACTCGGTGGTTTTTTGACAGGATTTTTCTGTAGTGTAGTATCAAATAGGACAAGTTCTTCACAGGAGCAAAAGATGAATAATCGAAAGTATTCGAATAAAGGGGTTCCCTACATTGGTGTGACTGACTTCATGACACATGAACAAGTTTTGCAAGCAGTAGCATCCATGTCAGGAGCTGTTTTTAGAAGGCTTCACGTTGGGCACATGATGAGTTACAAAACCTATCATGGGATTCCGACCGAAACTGGCTGGGAGAATATCTGGCTTCGTGGTGAAAAATTACAAGAACTTTTTCAGCCGCACCCAAAAGTTTTTAATGTGCTCCATTTCGCTGATTATGGTTACCCGTATTCACTTACTGATTCTTCGGATTTGATTGGTGCATGTAAAGAGTGCGGTCCATATCTTCAGGGTTTGCAGCTTGATATGGTTTGGCCGCGGGCTGGCCTCATTTCAGACGTGAAGTCTGCATTTCCGCATCTTGAGATAATTTTGCAACTTAGTAAAACATCCTTACAGAAGCTAGAAAGTTCAGAAGGATTTTTTGATTTAGAGTTAGAGCGATATTCCAAATATGTTGATTATTTTCTGATTGATTGGGGTATGGGAAAAGGCCAAGCAATGGATCTGGAGATTGTTGGATCATATCTGGATATTTCATGCGAAGTTCTTTCTCAAGAAAAAATGGCAGTTGCAGGAGGTCTTGGTCCTGATACATATGAAGTCATACGAGAATTTCTTCAAAAGTATCCATTGGTAAGTTGCGATGCGCAAGGTCAGATGAGATCAACTGGTAAAGCAACTGATCCAATTGAGATGAAGCGAGTCTGTTCCTATATTCAAGGTGTTTGCTCATTACTTTTATAAAACATGCAAAATGCCACCAAATTGGTGGCATTTTTTTAGATACTTTTAACTTTCAGTTTCGTCTGTCTTGCTTTATCAACTTTTGGAAGTCGGATGATAAGAAGACCGTGCTTTTCTACCGCTTCTGCTTCCTCTATCTCAACTTCATGAGGAAGAAGGATTGTTCTTGTAAAAGTACCCCAGTAGAGCTCTTTATAGAAATAATCATCATGATTTACTTGTGTATTACCGTCACGACGGCCTTTTATGGTAACCATATCTCGAGTAATTGAAAGATGAAGATCTTCTGGTTTTACACCAGCCACCATTGCTTCAATGATGATTTCTGAATTTGTTTGGTACACATCAACAGACAGTTCTCCTTCTTCCATCTCTGGTTCCTCTGTTTCTTCTTCAACAACGTGATGCTTTGGTCGTGCAGCTTGCGTTGCAAGTGATGCTGACTTACTACTTACATGCTTAATAGGCAGCTCTTCCTCAGGTTCGTCATGAGAAATCTCCGGAGTGAAGTCCACTTGGTCGTCCTCGTCTTCAACACTAATAGAGCCAGCGAGCCGCTCGAAAAATGATTTTTTTTCTTTAAGCATAAATAATAAAACGAATTGTTAGTTGTGTATTCATACAGTATACATCTCTTTATATCTAAGTATGTCAATAGTTATGCACAGTTGATTTTGCGTAGAGCAAAATCATGTCATCTTTCAGCAGAAAGTGACATAAATAATCTGTAGAGCAAAATCATGTCATCTTTCAGCAGAAAGTGACATAAATAATCTGTAGAG
>CAZEXZ010000007.1:2678-16750 GCA_964516655.1 uncultured Candidatus Saccharibacteria bacterium
CAAAACCATGTCATGATTAATAAAAGGGCGGACGCTTTGCGTCCGCCCTTTTATTTTCTACACATATCTTTACCAATGGGTAATCATTAGTAGTTCGTCGTCCTCTTTTCTTATATATTTCCAAATTTCCTCTGTAATAAAAGGCATAAAAGGATGAAGGGTAATTATCTGCTCTCTTAAAAGCGTAAGAAGTAGTAACTGAGCACTGTCTTTTTCGTTATTTTCTAAGATTCTCACTTTTCGCGTCTCAATTATTTCATCACAAAAAGTTTTCCAGAAGTAATCATAGATTTTTTCTGAAGCAAGATGAAGACGATAATTTTCAAGATCACTCGTTATATCTTTATGAACTTCTCTCCATGCGTCATACGTTGCTTTATCTTCGTCTGTAAATGAGATTGAAGGGGAGTGACTAAAATCTTCAGTTCGTTCAAGAACAAAACGAGAAGCATTCCAGATTTTATTAGCGAACATCTTGTATGCTTTTACTTTGTCCTCAGTTAGTTTAAGATCGTTCCCAGGACCATTTGCAACCATAAGTGAGATTCGTAGTGCATCTGTTCCGTATTTTAAGGAGAGGTCTCGTGGGTCAAGTACGTTCCCAATTGATTTACTCATTTTTCGACCTTGCGCATCACGAACAAGTCCATGAAGATATACATGTTTGAACGGAACTTCATTTAATGCATATGTTGAAAAAAGAATCATTCGTGCCACCCAAAAGAAAAGTATATCGTGACCTGTCTCGAGGAGATCGGTAGAATGAAAAGTTTTAAGATCTAACGTATCATTAGGCCACCCAAGTGTAGAAAAAGTCCACATACCAGAAGAAAACCATGTATCTAATGTATCTTCATCCTGAACCCAACCATCTCCACCAGGCGCTTCAACCCCAACGTAGATCTCACTATCCTTATACCAGACAGGTATACGGTGCCCGTACCAGATTTGTCGAGAAATACACCAGTCACGCAGATTCTCTATCCAATGGAAATATACTTTTTCGAATCGCTCAGGGAGTATGACTGTTTTCTTGCTCTCTACTGCTTCACGCATAAGATTTTTAAGAGTCGTTTCTTTCCCAAAATGTTGGAATGGCTTATTTACTGCCACGAACCACTGTTTCATGATTTGAGGTTCAATGATTCCACCAGTTCGCTCTGCGGTAGAAATATTGTGTGTATAATCCTCTATTTTTTCTACAAGCCCCTTTGATTGTAATTTTTCAACTATTTTTTCTCGTGCGTCTTTTATTTTCAGCCCCTTAAACTCTTCTCCGCACACTGGAAGCAGTTTGCCGTATTTATCAATAATTTGTTCGTAATCTAATTTATATTTTTGAGCAAGCTCAAAGTCTACGACTGAGTGCCATGGAGTGATCGTCATCACACCGCTTCCAAAAGTTGGGTCGACGGACTCATCTTTAATGATAGTGGCTTCAATCGGCCCATTAATCCACTCAACAGTTAATTTCTGCCCATGAGTATATTCCTTATAACGCTCATCTTCTGGGTGCATGACAACATACTTGTCACCAAATTTTGTCTCAGGACGAGCGGTGCCTATTGTAAATGGACCATATTTGAAGTAATAGAACTTACTCTTTTCTTCTACATAGACAAGTTCATCATCAGAAATTGTTGTTTGACCTTTTGGGTCCCAATTTACAATGCGATGACCTTGATAAATAAGTCCATCCTCATACATTTTTTTAAACATTGTTTTAACTGCAAGGTTTCTTGTGTCATCAATGGTAAAGGCGAGTCGTGACCAATCTAAGGAGGCCCCCATAGAACGGAATTGTGAAAGAATAGTTTCTCTTGAAGCAAGGGCAAACTCATTAATCCGACGAAGTGTTTCTTCTCGACCAAGATCATGACGAGACTTTCCTTCTTCTTTTAGTATTTTTTTCTCAACAACAGATTGAGTTGCAATGGCAGCGTGGTCTGTACCTGGTAACCATAATGTCTTGTAACCCTGCATTCTTTTGTATCGTATCAAAGTGTCTTGTATTGCAAGCATGATCGCATGACCTGTGTGGAGGGTTCCTGTAACGTTTGGTGGCGGCAATATAATAGTGTAAGCATCCTTACGAACCCCTGGAAGATTATCCGGATTGAAATAGCCACTTTCTTCCCACATGTCATAAAGAGCCTTTTCAACCTTTTCCGCATCAAACGGCTTCATGAGTTCTGATAAATCTTTGTTTGCAACTTGTTTCATATATATAGTATCTATCCTATCATATTGAAATTAAGAAGTGTACGGGAAAGGTTTGCGATGAGCTGATGTTCATTGCCTCTTTAATGCTATCTATAGTATGCTTCCTCTATCATGAAGAAAAATATTAAGAATAAGCAATCTGTCATTTTGCAGAAAGGTGGGAAGATAAAACCAGAATCAATTAAAAAAATGAGTAAGACCGTTGCAAAGCATGCAACCAAAAAAATTTTTATGAAAGTTGGAGGTAAAGAGGTTGAGGTAAAACTTCCTGACCACCACTTTAAACAGGTCAAAGTAAAACGTGGATTAGATGGACTTGGACTTTTTGCAGGAGAAGACATCAAAAAAGGGGAAATGATTATCGAGTACATTGGAAATATCTTAAACAAAGAAGAAGCAGAGAAGATTGCTACGAATCAATACTTATTTGAAGTAAACAAAAATAAAACAATTGATGGTTCAGTCAGGTGGAATATTGCTAGATACTGTAATCACGCGTGTGAAGAAGCAGGGAACGCAGAAAGTGATGTGAAGAAAGGGCGTGTATTTATAAAAGCAATTAAGAATATTAAAGATGGGGAAGAAATTCTGTATGATTATGGTGAAGAGTTTGTGAATGAGTATATAGCAGACAAGGGTTGTCGATGTTTAGCTAAGGAGCATAGCTATAAAGCGAAGAAGACAGCCCTTAGCGATTAGCTTTTAGTAAAATACAAATCCAAATACAAATGAATACAAAAGCGGCCACGAAGTGGCCGCTTTTGTATTCATTTTAAGAGTTAAAAGCTAACCGCTAATCGCTGTTTATGCAAATACTTCGCATTTGCATAAACTAATTTACTAAAAATAAAAAGTTATCCACATATTTTCTAACAAACACTATTGTATGTATGTAGGTAGGTGAGATACTTATATGTAAGAGAGTAATGATCGTGGTCGCGATCAAAACATTACAAGCACTCTCGGATTTGTATAATAAAAAAATTTTATGGCAGCAAAAAAGAAAGCAGCAAAGAAAGTTGCAAAGAAGGCAGTAAAGAAAGTTGCAAAGAAGAAAGTTGCAAAGAAGGCAGCGAAGAAGACAGCAAAGCGAGCGTAATCGCATCCTTGCAAAGTTTGTTCTTTCAGAAAAGAAGTACCACTCCCATGGTGCTTCTTTTCTATTTATAGAATGTCTGTAATTATGGTATAATTACGCAACTATGTCTTTTATTACAAAGGGAATAAACGCTATTTTCCCAGATGAGTCCAAAAAAACTATTAAAAAACTAACCCCTTTAGTGGACGCTGTATTTTCATATGAAGATGAGCTAAAGTTGCTCACAGATGTTGAGCTAAAGCAAAGAAGTCTCCTTCTTAAGGAGAGGGTTATGAAAGAGATTGAAGGGCTCACTGGTGCAGAGCTTAAGACCGCTGAAAAGAAGGTTCTTGAAGATGTTCTTCCTGAAGCATTTGCACTTGTACGTGAAAGCGCCCGCAGAACACTCCACATGATGCATTACCGAGTGCAGGTGATTGGAGGTATCTTGCTTCATCGAGGTCATATTGCAGAAATGAGAACAGGAGAAGGTAAGACACTTGTTGCGACGTTACCCGCGTACTTAAATGCGCTCACAGGAAGAGGTGTGCACATCGTTACAGTTAACGACTATCTTTCTCGTCGAGACGCAGTTTGGATGGGGCAGGTGTACGACGCTTTGGGTATTAGTAGTGCGGTGATTAATCATCAGTCATCTTTCCTATACGATAGTACTCATCTTTCACAAGAGGAAAGCAAAGTAGAAGATGCTATTCGTGGTGAAATTGGCTCATACAAAGTTGTATATGAATATTTAAAACCGTGTAATCGTCAAGAAGCATACCGAGCTGACATAACGTATGGTACAAATAACGAGTTTGGTTTTGATTATCTACGAGATAATATCGGATATGATAAGGAGGCCATTACACAGCACACACATCACTATGCGATTGTAGATGAAATTGACTCCATTTTAATTGATGAGGCACGTACGCCTCTTATTATCTCTGCTCCTTCTGCGCAGTCTAGTGAAATGTATACGCGATTTGCTCAGGTTGCAGAGTCATTGACTGAAGGTGATGACTACACGGTAGATGAAAAGCAGCGTGCCATTGCTCTAACTGAAGCAGGTATCACAAAAGCAGAAACAGCTCTTAATATCTCAAATATATATTCTGTAGAAGGAATGAAGTATGTTCACCATCTTGAATCAGCTGTAAAAGCAAAAGCACTCTTTCTTCGTGAGCGTGAATATGTTGTAAAAGACGGCGAAGTGATCATTGTGGATGAGTTCACGGGTCGTATGCAACCAGGGCGACGTTGGTCAGATGGTCTTCATCAGGCAGTGGAAGCAAAAGAAGGTGTGAAGATAGAGCAAGAGAGTCGTACACTTGCATCGATTACATTCCAGAACTATTTCAGATTTTATGAAAAGTTATCTGGCATGACAGGAACTGCCGATACTTCAAAAGAAGAGTTCTATAAAGTATATGGTCTAGTTGTAACACCTATCCCAACACATAATCCTATCAATCGTAAAGATCATAGTGATTTTATTTTCCAAACAGAAAAAGGAAAGTGGCAAGCACTTTCTAAAAAAGTAAAAGAATTACACGCTAAAGGTCAACCAGTGCTTATCGGTACTATTTCTATTGAGAAAAATGAGGCAATTTCTAAATATCTTGAACGTGAAGGTGTACCACACGCGGTACTTAACGCTAAGAATCATGAAAAAGAAGGTGAAATTATTGCCGATGCTGGTAAAAAGGGAGCGGTAACAATTGCGACCAACATGGCAGGTCGTGGAGTGGATATAAAACTTGGGGGTCCACAAGCAACTGACAGTGAGCGCGAAGACGTGCTTTCATACGGAGGGCTTTTTGTAATTGGAACTGAGCGTCATGAAGCGCGTCGTATCGACAATCAGTTACGTGGTCGTTCAGGAAGACAAGGTGACGCTGGGGAGACGCAGTTTTATGTATCACTTGAAGATGATCTTATGCGTGTGTTCGGATCACAAAACATCAAGACAATGATGGGAAGATTTGGTATTCCTGAAGATGAGCCAATTGAAAGTAAACTCGTATCCCGTGCCCTTGAAGGAGCTCAAGAAAAAATTGAAGGATTCCATTTTGATACACGTAAACATACACTCCAGTACGATGACGTGCTTAATCAGCAGCGTACAAGTATTTACACAAAGAGACGTAAGATTCTTTTTGAAGATGAAGCTTTTGTTGATGAAGTTTTGAGTGAATTAATTAAGGAGAAGCCAGAACTCGAAGCTATCCTCAAAGAAAAAGAAGAAAAATATGAAAAAGCAGCAGTGCGTCATATTTTTAGAATTATGATGCTTCAGATTATTGATACTTTATGGATGGATCATCTTGATGCGATGGAGCACCTTCGTTCTAGTGTAAATCTTCGTGCATACGGTCAGCGTGACCCACTTGTTGAATATAAAAAGGAAGGATTACGGGCATTTCGATCACTTGAAGCAACACTTCGGCATGAGTTAACGATGTTTATTGAGAACATGGATGGATTTTTTGCACAGCAACATGCTCGCATGCAAGCAGAAAGCGGATTCGTCTCAGTTATTCCAAATGTAGAAGGTCAGTCAATGACAGCTATCTCTGCAGAAAAAATAAAGGCTGGACGTAATGATCCTTGTCCATGTGGAAGTGGTAAGAAATGGAAGAAATGTGGAGAGTTAAATACTGAAGAGCATCAGCAATTGATGGCGAAGAAGTAGCTCTCATAATGAGCGCTGGTGTTATACTATACTTTAATTAACTATATATATGGGTAAAAAATATTTTACTGTAATAAGTATTGTCATAGCTATTTTTGCTACTGTGTTCTTCTTTATAAGAATGATTCCAGACAAAGGGTTTGTTGAAATTGGTAAGAATTATGATTCAGCAGACGAGCCGTCTGACGTTAATGGGAAGTTAGCTTACCGGGCAAAGATAGGTAACAAATTTTTCATTGTCTATAATGAAAAAGAAATTGATAAGGATAAAGGATATAGTGCTATTGAAAATGTCTTTGAAATTAATGCTAAATTAGTTTATTTAGCAGAAAAAGATAACAAGCATTTCATTGTTTATGATGGGCAGGAGTTAGGGAAAGAGTATGATTATGTCTATAGCCCATTTAAAATTGATAGGAAACTGGCTTATATGGCAGTCAAAGATAAGAAAACCTTTATTGTTTATGATGGACAAGAACTTGGCAAGCAATATGATAGTATTTCTGATCCTACAGAAGTTGATAGCGGGTTAGCTTACAGGGCAAAAAAAGGTAATAGATACTTTATCATTTACAATGAAAAAAATGTTTCCGAAGATTATGATGACGTTGGTAAACCATTGGAGTTACTTGGAAAGCTGACATATGTAGCAGAAAAAGATAAAAAAAGATTTATTATTTATGACGGAAAGGAGTTTGGAAAAGAAAAAGAATATACTAATGTTATTAAACCATTTGAAGTTGCGGGTAAGCTCGGTTATATAGCGGAAAAAGATAAAAAAAGCTTTATTGTTTATAATGATAAAGAACTTGCTAAAAAATATGATCACGTCTCTGATCCACTTGATATTGATGGAAAATTAGCTTCCACAGCTCAAATTGGATCAAAGTTTTTTATTGTTTATGATGGGCAAGAACTTGGCAATGAATATAGTTCAGCAAGTGACCCATTTGAGATTAATGGGAAATTAGCTTATCTTGCTATTAAGGATAATAAACGTTTTATTATTTATGATGGTCAGGAACTAGACTATAATAATGATATGGAGTATCGTTTTACTATTGGTGATAAGTTCGTATACCAAATAACCGAGAAGCGTAACAAAACTTTTATCCGTTATGGTGGAAAAGATATTGGCAAGAATTATGATACCGCTATAGGTCCACTTAAGGTAGGTACCAAACTAGTATTTTCAGTACAAAAAGATGGCAAATATTTTATTGTTATGGAGAAATAATGTCTAAATAATTTTTGTATATCCAAAGGATATCTTACAGATATGGTACACAAAGGTGTAAGTTAAGCCTCCGTCCTTTATGTTATAATTTTGTTATTCGTTATATCTAACATTACATCAGTACTAACTTTATATTCCTATGAAACAACTCATTAAATCTCTCGTCATTCGGGCTCTCATCTGGGAAGCAAAAGCAACATTGCTTCGACATAAACCATTCATCATCGGTGTGACTGGTAATTTGGGTAAAACCTCAACCAAGGATGCTATTTATGCTGTGATGAAGAATCATTTCTACGTAAGGCGTAGTGAGAAGAGTATGAATAGTGAATTTGGGGTGCCCCTTACTATACTAGGTGAAAAGTCAGGATGGAATAATCCATTTAGGTGGGCAATTATTCTTGCAAGAGGGCTTTTTGTACCATTTTCAAAAGAGTATCCAACACATCTTGTTTTAGAGATTGGAGCTGATCGACCGGGGGATATAGAGAATATTGCGTCATGGATTAAGCCAGACATTACTGTTGTGACTCAGTTTGGGCAAGTACCAGTTCATATTGAATTTTTTGAAAATAGAGATGCTGTTATACAAGAAAAGGGGTATCTTGTTGAAGCGCTAAAAGAAACCGGGGTTTTTATTTATAATCAAGATGATCACGATGCTGCAAAGTTACTCGAAAAGACATCGTCTCGAAAAGTTGGTATCGGAATACACGAAAATACAGATATTCACGCAACTCAGGTAAAAGTATACGGTGATCCACTTGCTGGCACTGAGGCAGATGTCATGATTAATGGCAAGAATCATCATCTGGTGTTGCCTGAAGTTATTGGTAAATCACCTGTATATTGTGCGCTCCCTGCGCTTGCGGTTGCTCGTGAACTTGCTATACCGCTTGAGATTGCGTGTGCATCACTTCGTGATGCTGATAAGCCAAAAGGGCGAATGAGAATTTTATCAGGAATGAATGAGTCAATTATTATTGATGACTCCTATAACGCTTCTCCTAAAGCAACTGAACATGGATTAAAAAGTCTAAGTGAGATAGAAACAACAGGAAGAAAAATTGCTGTTCTTGGAGATATGTTAGAGCTTGGAGATTATACTCATGACGAACACTATAAAATTGGTAAAATTGCCGCTAAGTCTGCCCACAGAATTATAACAGTCGGGATACGAGCGAAAGTAATTGCAGAAGGAGCTCTTGATGAGAAAATGTCAGAAGATAACATTTTACAATGTGATTCGTCAATTGACGCAGGAAAAGAACTTGTGAAGATGATCCAAAAAGGTGACGTTATTTATGTAAAAGGATCTCAAGGGGTTCGTATGGAACGCGCAATAAAAATGATACTTGCTAGTACTCATAATCCAACTGCTGTTCTTGTAAGACAAGAGCGAGAATGGTTGCGTAGATAATATTCTGTTGATAATATATAACCCCCAAAGCGATACGCTTTGGGGGTTTAGACTTGTTATATATTACCGCTTTACAAATATAAAGAACTCTTCGAGTATTACGGCGATATTTTTTTTAGAAGTTGGGGTTGACCAAGGATCTATGCCTGGCTTGTATGTTGCAATTTGCTCTAGGATTGGGATGTGGTACATCGTTGGGTAGTAGACACGAATCCGTACCTTTATTTTATTTCCTGGAAGATATATTGTTGAAATCGCCTTCCACAATTTTTCCTTAAATGGCACAACGGTGAAAAATAGAGGCCATGATTCCTTAACTTCATTTGTGCCTTTCGCTTTTACGTACACATAACCAAATGTTGATTCTCCGGGAGAAAGGTTATATGGTGCGTCCGCCAAAAATTCATAGTAGTACTGATTTTCGTTTTCTGGTGTTGTTGTTTGCGACCAGCCGTATGCTTCCAAGGAATTATCTTCTTCGGCAGTTTTTAATTTTGTGGTTTGGATTGATCTAGTTGTTCTTATGCGCCAATCCTTGTTTTTGCTTATGTCCCATGATTCTGTTGTTTTTTGTCCAGATAAAACATTTTCAACTTCATATGTTTCTGCAAATACTTGAGCGTGCACATGAATGTGCACTACACTCACAAATAGTATGGACGAAGAGAGAAAAACACGAAAAGCTTTCATGACATCCCTTTCTTGTTACATAACAAAGGTATCCGTGTATAGACTAATCCATTGTGGCTGATTAATCAAGCCTTTTTCTTTTTCTAAAGTATACAAAGATAAGAAAAAGGATAAATGTTGTTGAGAATATACCTATTTGAGTTGTGGTACTAAAAACTCCAATATATGAAAAAATGAATGCAAATGGCGTAATACCAATGATGGTGGTGACTGCATTTTGCTCCCAAGTAATTTTTTTACTAAACAAACCAAGTGCATACGAAAGGATGTCCACAGGCATGGTCATTCGAAGAAAAATAAGTGAGGGGAATATGTGTTTATTTGGGACAAGTGAATCAATAAGCTCATATTTATGAAGCGACGGATATTTTGTGAGAAGCCATTCTTTATACGATCTGGCAATATAAAATGAAACCACGGATCCAAGCCACCATCCAGTTATACAAAATACTGCTGTAAGAAATGGCCCCCAGGTGACAACTCCAAAAGGAAGGAGAAAAATATTACTCCACACAGGAATGACAACGGCAATCATCGCCATTGCAGTAAACAACATTTTCCCTTCCATTCCATAACTTTCTATGAGTGTTGAAATTTCCCGTGTATACGTATTTGTTAGTAAGTCAGCCCCGATGAACAAAACAATGATTACAACAATTCCGAGTATTTCCGAATAACGAATTTTCATTGCTATATAGTGTAACCCAAAATCAGTTACTCTGCTTACGAGTTATGCATTACAGCACGAACGGCTCTTTAAGAAGATGATTCCTGTGCAGAAAGGATACGGTCAATATAGTTAAATTCTTTCTCAGACACAGGAGTAATTGAAAGCCTACTGCCTTTTTGAAGGAGAATCATACCCGAAAGGGCACTAATTATCCGCATCTCTTGTATTGAAAGCATCTGTTTATATTTTTTCACATACCCGATATCAACTAGCATCCAAATAGGTTTTTCTTTTGTTGCTTTGGGGTCAAAATAGGGGCTTGTTGTATCGAATTGTGTTGCGTCAGCATAGGGGAGGCTTACTACTTTTCCAACCCCAACAACTCCTGAAGGTTTTCCGTTTGAATAATAAAAGAGCACAAGGTCTCCTTTTTTCATTTTGTCTCTCATGAAGTTGCGTGCTTGGTAGTTTCGAACTCCAAACCAGGCTACTTTTTTATCTCGCTTCAAATCATCGATTGAGTATTCTTGCTCTTCTGATTTTAGTAACCAATAGTTCATAAAGCTTTGTTAGTTATCTTCTTTTCTTTGATGATTTATAAGTTGCACTCTTTCTGCATTTACTACTACAAAATCTGACCGTCTCCCAGTCTTCCCGTTCTCTAAAACTTTTTTGCAAGTTGAGGTCTATTTTACACACGACACATTTTTTATCGGCTTTTGCTGTTGACATACATTGTTGCTTTATAGATGTACTATACCATGTAAATCTATGGTGTGTGTCTGCGTGCCGATATCCACACCTAAATGTAAAGTAAACTTTACTTTACATTATATGTATAGTATCCTTTACATATGAGTATAGTTATTACTAACAAACTCTATACTCAAACACACAATATTATGAATAAAAAAGTAATGATGGGGCTTTTGGTAACTTCCCTTGCATGCACTCTTGCGTATGCTATGGAAGTTGTAAAGACAACCGACGCTATGATGAAAGATGATTCAAGCATGATGTATGACAACATATCCATGACTTCTTCAAAAGAAGAAATTACAAAAGTACAAATGATGCTTGTTGAAAAGGGGTATCTTATGATGCCATCAGGAGCATCGTACGGATATTATGGTCCACTTACGACAGCTGCATTTGCGAAGTATAAGCATGCATCCAAGATGACTCCTGATACTATGAAAACCTCAGACGCGATGATGAATAAGAACTCAAGTATGATGTATGACACTATTTCAATGTCATCTTCAAATGAAGATGTTACAAAAGTACAAATGATGCTTGTAGAAAAAGGATATCTTGTGATGCCACATGGAGCATCATACGGATACTACGGGCCGCTTACAACAAAAGCATACGCAAAGTACAAAAATGCTACAATGATGAAGGCAGATATGATGAAAAAAGAGGACACAGGTGCAGGTGCGATGGCGCATTAAGAATCAGATACTTGAAGGACTTACACACAACCCTAAAAGAAATACGAACCGCACACGACCTCTCTCAAGAAGCACTTGCAGAGAGTGTTGGTGTTACTCGTCAGACTATTATTTCAATTGAAAAAGGGGTGTATCAACCATCAGTTGGACTTGCACTAAAACTTGCAAAAAAATTACACACAACAGTCGAATCATTATTTTATTTTAAAAAATGAAAAAAATACTAACAATCACACAAGAATACGTCATGCCAACGCTTATTGTGCTTTCCTTCTTGGCATATTACTTTGATGTATTTAAGGATGGAATGATGATTTCAGGAATATTTGCCGTTGTCATAATGGTATATATGGGAATTATTTGGCAAGAACATGCGCACGACGAACGAGAGGAATATATCAGATCAAAAGTCGATAGATATCTGTACATCATCACGCTTCTTCTCCTTTTCATAAACATTCTTCATAAGACCTTTACTCACGAATCATATATGGACAGTGTTATTATCTTGACCTTACTTTCACTAGCAAAGATTGTACTATCAAAAACAATTTCTAACCAAAGCTAACCAATTGTATGAATATTTTACGTACTATTTTTAAAAATAGATTTCTAACTCTCCTTCTCGGTCTTTTCCTTGGTTTTATTATGTTTGTACTTTATAACACATATGATAGAGCTACTTCAAAACATGTAACTATAAGTCCGGCGATAGTGGCACAAGTAGAAAATAAAAAATACGAAGAAATCGTGCTTGCTGGTGGATGTTTTTGGTGCACAGAAAGTGAATATAATCATCAACCTGGTGTCATTTCTGCGTTATCGGGGTATGCTGATACACAAATGATGTATGATGCAGGGTCTGGCCCGAGCTATTCAGATGTTGGTAGTGGTAAGGTAAAAGCTCGTGAGTCTGTTTTAGTAATTTATGACCCAAACAAAATTACTACTAGTAAAATTCTTGAGCTTTATTTTAGACATATTGACCCGACTGATGCTGGTGGGCAGTTTGCAGACAGAGGGTATCAGTACACTCCAGCAATTTATTACAAAACAGAAGAACAACGTTTACTGGCGACTGCACTTATCTCAAAGATAGATGCAACAAAAAAATTTGCAAAGAAAGTTGCCGTAGAAGTGATACCGTATAAAAATTTTTATCCCGCAGAAGAGTATCATCAAGACTATAAAGATAAAAACCCGACACGGTATAATCTATACCGTGAAGGGAGTGGAAGAAATGCGTTCATTAGGGCTAATTGGGAAGATACGAGTAGTTATGTAAAAGAATTATTTGACGAACAAGTAAATTCATCCGCAGCTACTGGCGGTGCTTTAATTACAACAAAAAATATGGAACCAACAACAAACACACAAATGAATATGAGCTGGAAGAATTTTACACCCGAAATGAAGGCGGAAAACCTTAAGAAACTGACCCCACTTCAATATAATGTTACACAAAAAGAAGGAACAGAACCTTCGTTTAGTAATGCCTATGATACAAATAAAGAAAAAGGTATCTATGTTGATATCGTAAGTGGTGAACCGCTATACCTTTCTGTAGATAAGTATGATTCAGGAACCGGTTGGCCAAGCTTTGTAAAACCAATAGACATGTCAGTAATTACACTCCACGAAGATAAAGGACTATTCTACACACGAACTGAAGTACGAAGTACAATTGCAGATTCTCATCTAGGTCATGTTTTTCCAGACGGACCAAAAGACAGAGGTGGAATGAGATATTGCATGAATAGTGCAGCAATGAAGTTCATTCCTCTAGCAGATATGGAAAAGGAAGGGTACGGTGAGTATGTGTCTCGCATTAAGTAACGATATGTTTTTAGAACATGTCCAAGAACTCCTAGCGATGTATCCAAGTGCTTCTGCACTAGTACTTATTCTTGCGAAAATTATTGGAGCACTCGTACTTTTTCCTGGGACGCCACTGACACTTCTTGCAGGCGCAACATTTGGGGTGGTGAAAGGAAGCATTGTGTCTCTTATCGGTAACATACTAGGTGCCACGCTTGCTTTCTTTGTCTCACGGTATCTTCTTCAGAAGTATGTGGTAAAAAATATACTTTCTAAGTATCCGCGTATAGAAGAGTATGAAAAAAGATTTGCATCACACGGTTTCGAGACGGTAGTCTTGCTTAGACTTATCCCGCTCTTTCCATTTAATGCACTCAACTATTTATTAGGAGTTACACATGTGCGCACAAAAGACTATATACTAGGAACAGCAATTGGAATTATTCCAGGGACGATTGCTTTTGTGTACTTTGGGAAATCTCTCGCAATGTTAAGTGTATTCCATATTGTTATTTCTATTATTGCAATCATTGGGCTCATTAGTGTAGGAAAATATTATGAAAAAAAGTAAGTACGATATAATTGTGTTAGGTGCTGGATCGGGGGGCTTAAATGTTGCTTCCTTTTTCGCTCGTATCAAAATGAGTGTACTTTTGATAGATAAACATGAAGAGTCTATCGGGGGTGATTGTTTAAATACTGGATGTGTCCCAAGTAAAGCTCTTATTCATAGAGCAAATCAAATACATGCTACTCGAAATGTTTCTGGATTTGGGGTTTCTGT
>CAZEXZ010000007.1:16760-20620 GCA_964516655.1 uncultured Candidatus Saccharibacteria bacterium
GATATCCGTGCTGTCATGGAAGAGATTAAACGAAAGCAAGGAATAATTCGAGTATATGAAAATAGTGCAGCACTGAAAGAAAAAGGAATTGATGTAGCACTTGGTGAAGCACGTTTTATAAGCAAAACTTCTATACAAGTAGAAGGTGAAGAGTTTAGTTTTTCAAAGTGTGTTATTGCAACTGGGTTACGAGCGCGCTTACTTTCTCTTCCAAATGATTCGAGTGTCAAAATGTTTAGTAACGAGACTATTTTTGATATAGAGTATCTTCCAAAACAATTTGTATTTATTGGTGGAGGACCAATAGGGTGCGAGTTAGGTCAGGCATTTGCACATCTAGGGTCACACGTCACAATACTTAATACTCAAGATAGAGTACTTCCACGTGAGTTAACTGAGGTTAGTCAGATACTTGCTGAACGTATGCAAGCAGAGGGTATTACAATCATAAACGATGCTTCACTTCTTGAGATAAAGGATGGTGCAATTACCTATACGATAAAAGGCGACACAACAATAAATACGCTTGTAACTGATGCTATTTTTGTTGGCATCGGCCGTGTCCTAAATATAGAAGGAATTGATATTGAAAAAGCAGGGATTAAAATAGATGAAAAGAAATCAAAACTCCTTGTTAATGAATATTTACAGACTTCCAATCCGAATGTCTATACGGTTGGCGATATTGCTGGTTCATTTATGTTTACGCACACTGCAGAAGAACATGCAAAGGTGGTTATCAATAACATGGTCTCACCGCTTCGTAAAAAATTGCCGACAACGATGCCATGGGTAACGTATACTTCTCCGCAGATTGCAACATTTGGGAAGAATGAAGATGACCTCAAAAAAGAGGGTATACGTTATGAAGTCCTCAAAACAACATTTGAAGATGAAGATAGAGCAATCACAGACGGCGCACAAACTGGATTTGTACAAGTATATCTGGATACAAAAGGAAGACTTCTTGGTGGAACAATGGTTGGAGATGATGCTGGGGAACTTATTCAAGAACTCCTTTTACTTCACACATTGAATCTTCCGCTTTCTGAACTTTATAAAAAAACATATCCATACCCAACAAAATCAAGAATCAATAGAAAGTTGACGGCAGAGTATATGTCACGAAGATTAACATATAGAAATAGCTTGATACTTCGATTTCTGTTTACAATAAAATCACTGCTTTAGAAATTCAAAACTTGACAGTCTTGTTTTCATTATGTAGTGTCTTTACTAAGAGCACTTTATAAGGATTTCTATGCGCTTAGTTTGTTCAGAGTGTGCCAGTGTACTTGTACATCGCACAACCAAATATGTAGATGGGTACGGTGTACTACAAGTTGCGCCAAGCAGTCAGAGACCATTTGTTCCTGAGCATGAACCTCTCAAAGGTAAGGCCGGAGCACTCGTCCTTGATACCTCATGCGGTAAGGCAACAGTCCTTAAGTAGGTGTGCACTGGAGCATATCGCCAACCAACGTCTGTCCTTTCATAAACACTAAAAAAGCCCCCATGGGAACATGGAGGGCTTTTTCTTTTCATGGTCTTACTTCGGTACTGTGGCACCGACTTGGTTTAAAGATGATCGGAATTCGTCTACTGCATCACTAAACGCTGGAATGACTCCTGCAATGTTGAGTATCCACCCAACAATCGTAAGAATGATAGCTGCTCCAATGAGGTATCCAGCACCTTGAAGCATGCCGCGTACAAAGTACGAAGAAAAATCAGTAATACCTCTTCTTATGAGCACTAACTCACTTTCAATTTTTTCTAAATGTTTTTCTAAATCTTTTTTTTCTAAATCAGGTTTCATATTGAACAAGTATAGCATTTCAAGTAAAACGGTGGTAAATAAAGAAATCTTGCATAGACTAAATAATCTTATGTGCAAATATGTTATATACAAGTATCATAAGTTAAAATGCTAGAATGAATAGATGGAATTTCTCAGCAGTATCTTGATTACCTTTTTAGACAAAATAGAAAGTTTCCTAACTTCTGTCACGGTTGTAAAAATAGATACAAGTCTGCTTTATTTTTTAGCAGAACATCGAAGTGTCTCTCTAACAAACTTTTTTCTTTTGGTTACTTTTTTCGGGAAAGGGGTCATTGTTACGTGTATTGGAATTATCTTTTCACTTTATTTGTTCTATAAAAAACAGACTAGGTACATATTTCCATTTTTTGTGACACTGGCTGGCTCTGGATTAACGGTGTCTATAATTAAACTTTTGGTGCACCGCGCACGACCTGCTAATGATGTTGCGTACTATACTGAAAATTCTTTTTCGTTTCCAAGTGGGCACTCGAGTGCTTCTGTTGCGCTCTATGGGTACATAGCATATTATTTTATTCGGAAATTACTAACGCAAGGAAAGAGATCTGTGGTAGGTTGTGTTGCGGTGATCATGATTCTCTTAATTGGTCTAAGTAGATTGTACTTAGGTGTGCATTATTTTAGTGATGTAGTGGGCGGGTATATTGTAGGTATGATTTGGCTTTTGATTGGGATCGTGATAACTGAGGCTGTTTGGTTTAGATGGAATGAACGTGATTAGTGATGGAAATATCTGATTATTTAGGATAGGTAAAGTATGGTTAGTTGAGAGCTCAAGAATTGAGGATTAAATTGAGACCTGTGTACACATGTACAATGTGTACCATATACCCTATACTATAGGGTATATGGTACAACACAATTCACATAAACACGGAGAACCGAATATAAAAGCTCGCAAAGTTATTAATATGGCTATAGGTAGTGTCGCAAAGATTCCTCACATGGTGGATGAGAATAGGTATTGTCCTGAAGTAATTCAGCAAATAGATAGTGTGATAGGACTGCTTCACAGTGCCCGCAAAGAATTACTGAAAGGGCACTTAGAGTCCTGTCTTGCAGAACGCTTAAAAACTGACAAAGATGGGTCAATCAAAGAACTGCTTAAAATCTATAACATGCAATAAGTATATGAATAAAGTACATATTTATAGAGTTAAAGGAATGCATTGCGCATCATGTGCATCGATTATAGAAAGAACTGTTAAAAAAATAGATGGTGTAGAAGATGTCTCAGTTAATAGTGGTACTGAGAATGCTAAGATTACTTTTAACGATACCATGATAAATGGAGAAGATTTTAATAAGAAGTTGGAACCACTTGGCTACTCCCTTATTGAAAATATGCCTGTAAATCCTTCGGCGCATCATATGGGGATGAGTGAAAATGAGCACGCAGCTCATCTTGGGCTTTCTCAGTCAAAAGTTGAGAAATTGCAAGAAATAGAGGACATGAAGAAAAGTCTCTACGGTGCAATTCCTCTTGCTGTTCTTAGTATTCTCATTATGGCGTGGGAAATTCTGAGCAACTACTCTCTCGTTTTCCAGATGTCTCCGGTTATGAGTGGATTTTTGCATCATTTGCTTCCACTTTTTGCTACGTATATTTTCGTAACAATTGGTAAACCTTATTTACTCGGTGTATATCGATTTTTACGATATGGTAAAGCTAATATGGATACCTTAATTGGTATTGGTACATCAGTTGCTTTTGTATATAGTTTCATAGTAACCGCATTTGAAGATGTTTTAAAACCCTATCTGAACGTTCAATATAATTTCTACGATGTGACAATTGTAGTTATTACGTTCATTACACTTGGAAAATATTTGGAAGCACATTCAAAAGTGAAAACAGGAGACGCTATTGAAAAATTATTAGGATTGCAGGCAAAAACTGCATTCGTGGTTAGGGAGGGTAGTGAAGTTGAAATTACACTAGATCAAGTCGTTCCGGGTGATATTGTTGTTGTAAAGCCAGGGTCTAAAATTCCTGTGGATGGCATTGTGCTTGAAG
>CAZEXZ010000008.1:0-3895 GCA_964516655.1 uncultured Candidatus Saccharibacteria bacterium
TAGTTTGGATCCATCTGTACGGTATCCTTCTCGATGTCACGAAGCATCTCCATTGAAATCTTACTCATCTTTGCTTCTGTATATCGGTACGCAGCTGCACCATCACCATCGAGTGACCCGAAGTTACCTTGCCCCATTACAAGCGGATATCTATATGAAAAATCTTGTGCACTCTTTACCATCGCATCATATACCGACGCATCTCCATGCGGGTGATAGTTACCAAGCACTTCTCCAACAATTGTTGCAGACTTTCGGAACTTTGCTCCAGGTGTTAACCCCATATTATTCATCGCAAACAAGATACGACGATGCACAGGCTTAAGCCCGTCACGAGCATCCGGTAGCGCACGAGCTGTAATAACACTCATCGCATAATCAAGGTACGCGGTGCGCATTTCTTCTGCAATATTTACTGGCTGTAACCCTGTTCGTGGAACTTCAGGAACTGGTAATTCTGCTTGTGGGGGTGTCTTTTTTGCCATATGTAGGTGAGACTATAGTGGGTATAAGTATAGCATAAATCATAAAGCAAAACCAGTCCTTACTTTATAGGAATACTCCCATTTAGGACTATGCCACCCAAAAAAATAATAACCAAATAAAGGATAATTTAGGTGCTTATATCTATTCATTTGAAGGTCCTGTTTGTGATTCTGTCGAAGAACTTTCTTCTTTTGTATACACCTCTTTACCTTCTAAGACTGTCGTTTTTGTATTTTTTAGCTCCTGCATTCGCATGCCAACCTCTTTCAAAAAACCATTCATCATTTCTCCAGGAGAAATTGTTTCTACCTCCTTGGTGTCCTTTTTTTCAACAACGGTCACATCTTTAGCGGAATACCTGTCATGCCAAAATCCATAATCATAGTAGAGAATGAAGGCACCAAGTAATGCAGTGATTATTCCAGAAAATGCAACCGCATAGACATGTTGCATATGCACAGGCTGCCGACGTAAAAAAGCTAACCAATGCCTGATACTAAGGTATTTCTTATATGGTTTCATGTATAATACAGATAGTATACAACACTACGCACATTTCTTTTTTGTAGACTGAAAATCAAAAGTAACCACATAGTGGTCACTTATATAAATACTTTTATTACAATAATACTTTATGTCGCAACCCTGCTCTAAGTGCAGCCTGCTGACGTATATATTCCAAGTTTTTAGGTACTACTTTCGTTTGCATGTTTTCTAAAAATTCCTTTTCTCTATCTATAGACAAAGGCTTCAGGTTTGAAATTCTAGCTAACGGTGAACGAACAAGTGATGGCACTATAACTCTCCTGATTGATGTACTCCAGATTAGAATACCAAGTCCAGATTAGAATAGCCAGCAATACTACATCTCGTGGAAAAGCACCACCTCACCCAGCTTACCTTCAATATCTTTTTTCTTAATCGTAAGTTTTTCTATTGGGTCAATCTTCTCATTCCCTGCTTCCTTTAAGAAAATTGGAAGTGATTGCTCGTTGTAGTCCATTGGAATGATAAGTTTTGGCTCAAGTGAGACTGCAAGCTTATATGCGTCGTATGCATTTAACAAAAATTCATCCTCGCCAACAGGTACAAAAAGCACATCAGTCTCATCAATGATTTCTTTATGCTCTGGAGCAAGCATGCTCGAAAGTGCTCCAAGGAACGTTACTCGAATACCATCTATTGTAAACACATAACTTGTGTTCTGGTATTCTTTTTCTTTCTTTCCTTCGTGTAACTTTGTAACTGTTGCAAACCCTTTAATAAAAATATTCTGTACCTCATATTCCCCGGCACCTCGAATCACAAACGGTGTTTTACTTCCCATCTCTGTCTGTTCAACACCATTATAGTCTGGGTGATTAGTTGTAATAAGTGTTACATCAGCACCATATTTACTTAGTTTTCCTTTTCCTTCTTTTGATACCGGATTTATGGCAAATGTAAGATCCCCGACTTGTAATTTAAAGTGTTGTCGTCCGTAGTGAGTGATTATCATAGATAGATACAATCATACCATTTGATATGCCTTTTTGACGATACTTGACATATGTAAATAAATGGTGTATAATATATATGTTCATCAACAACATCCTAGAAAGGAAAAGACATGAACGAGGCACTGTTTGGCCATGACCTTCAAGAGTCGATTGGCCACGAGGAACGCTTGGCTCTCGGCGAAGCGTTCGAGGACAATGTTGCAGAAGGCAGGGAAATCGGCACGGACGATATCGTACGTGCCATCGAACTCGCTGAATAGTTCGGCTGAAAACCTTACCCAGTGAGCACCCACCGCCAGTTAGACACTTTGTGTCGCTGGCGGTTTTCATTTGATTTTTAAGCGTAAAAATCACGTCGAAGTGAGCACACTTCGACGTAAATAGATTTGCCTTTTCCTTATTCTTTTCAGTTGAGCAAAATGATGTCGAAACTAGCAAGTTTTGACATAAATAATTAGACATTTCCTTATTCTTTTTCAAAACTCCTTTTCAAAAATTTTAAGTAAAACATAAAAATACCTTTAAAATAAAAGTTTTTTCACTATATTTACCAACATACTTAGCTAATTTTGTCCATAATTAGCTTGACAAAATCTATATTTCGTATATAATATACTACGAGGAATGCTGAGGGTAAAACCTCACATTTAATGTTCAATCAACCACCAAGAAGAAGGAAACAATGCACTCTACGTTTATTGCCTCTGGGATCACCATCCACTATTCTGCGAAAGGAGCGCCAGTGTCAAACGCACTTCGTCTCACGCTGAACAGAATGGCTGGCAGGGTGATATTCCCTGTCAGCCAGGATATCAGCTGGGTCAAAACCTTGACCCCACCGCCAGCAAAGCCTGCTCCGCGTCGACTGACCATTCTGACCGAGCCCCGTGCTCGCGATGAGTGGACACGTCAGTCTTCCAATCAACCTGTTCAGTTTTGGGTTGACAGCGATGACAAGGACCATTGTCGCAAGTACAGCTGGCGCGGTCGCAATAACAAGTACAAGGACCGCCGGTTTCGTGAAAACGGATCTGATGTCACTCGTGCTGTTGATGCAGTTTTCTAATTCATAGCGCGGGCTATTGCCCCCGCTTCGTTGCGTCCCTGGCAGCGCTAGCTTGCCAGTCGCCATATCATGACCTCAACTCAGGAGACCCTACCCATGACACGATGTAGATGAATTGGCCGGACATACAATCCGGCAAGGAGACAAGAAGGATAGGAGTAAGGCCCTGTCACTTCGATGAGTCGCCTGAGGGAATACCCCTTACCCCGACCGAGTTACTACACAGTAATTTTGGAAAAAAGGGAATCATCAAAACCGCCCCGACGTGAGTCGCTGCGGTTTTTCATTTTGCGCAGAGCAAAATGATGTCGAAATTAGCAAATTTTGACATAGACTTTGTATAGAGCAAAATGATGTCAAAACTAACAAGTTTTGACATAGACATAATGTGAATTTTCTTCAAAAGAAAGTAACCAAAATATACTACAGCTATTTTTAGTGATATTATAACAGAGGTTCTTTTTTACTTTCTTGTGAAGGAGATGAAGCATGAAACCTTTAACATTGAATACAAACTGGATTTTCTTCTACCTGTTTTTGCTTGGGAAAAGCCAACAAAAAAAAGAAACAGCGACTCCGTCCTGACCGAAACCCAGCCCGTGGAAGAAAAACAGTTGCGCGTCGGTAACAAAAGTGACACATACAGCTACCGAGCTATCCTATAACTGTACCAATGTGGTACAGTTTTTTATTTGTCTTTTCTTCATTTTTGTTGTAGTATTACTACCATCTAATTAATAGATAGCGATCTGGCCTAATCCCCCCACACCAAGTTTATTTCAAAAGAAATAAACGTGGTGTGGGGACCACCAGACCGAAGGGTTAACCGCCTTTTCGTGGCGGT
>CAZEXZ010000008.1:3905-7649 GCA_964516655.1 uncultured Candidatus Saccharibacteria bacterium
ATGAAAAAAGAAGTAGTATTACTACCATCTCTTAAAAGATAGCGATCTGGCCTAACCCCCAAGAACTGTGAAGCAATGAAGTACTTGGACCACCAGACCGAAGGGTTAACCGCCTTTTCGTGGCGGTCATTTTTTTTCAGGAAATGAACATCAAGTGGAGACCCCTTGTAGAAACTGATAACAATTTATAATGACAACAACTACAACAAAGACAGAACAAGTAATCGCACCGTATGCGGTCGATGCAGTTATTTTTAAAGAAGAAGACATCACAGAAGGAATTGTGGTTGCGATTGAAAAATCAGCACTCTATATCGACCTTGGTGTTGCAGGAACAGGTATCATCTACGGTATCGAGTTCATGAACGCACGTGATGTTATCAAACGTATCAACATTGGTGATACTATTTCAGCGAAGATTGTCCTTCGTGAAAACAAGAACGGCTATGTTGAACTTTCTCTCAAGGAAGCTCGTCAGGCTCTCATGTGGAATGATGCTGAACTTGCTATCAAAGATAAGCGAGTTATGGACCTTGTTATCAAGGATGCTAACAAAGGTGGTCTTATCATCGAGTGGCAAGGTATGTCAGGATTCCTTCCTGCTTCACAGCTTAAGGAAGATAAATATCCACGTATCGAAGATGGAGATAAGGATAAAATCCTTCGTGAACTTAAGAAACTTATCGGAACACGTATCTCTGTTTCTATTATTAGCGCTATTCCAAAGGAAGGTAAACTTATCTTCTCAGAAAAAGATGGCGGAACTTCAAAAGAATCTAAGGAAGTTGTTCTTGGAACATACTCAGTTGGAGATGAAGTTGAAGGAACAGTTACTGGCGTTGTAGAGTTTGGTATCTTTATCAAACTTCCAGATGGTGTTGAAGGTCTCGTTCACAAGAGTGAAATTGATTGGGGTCTTGTTGAAGACACAAAGGCTCACGCTCGTGTCGGAGAAAACCCATGGAAAGAAGCCGCTAAGAAATACAAGAAAGGTGACGAGGTTGCTGGTGTTGTGATTAAGTTCAACAAACACGGAGCACTCGTATCTATCGAAGAAGGAGTTGCAGGCCTCGTGCATGTATCTGATTTCGGAGATGAAGCAAAACTACGTGCAGCCCTTACACTTGGAAAGAGCTACAATTTCTCTATCACTTTGTTTGATGCAAATGAGGAGAGAATGACACTTACCTACGGAGAGAAGAAGTAAATAGCTTTTAGACTTTAGGTAGTGACTAGAAGAAAACACACTATAAAAAGCGCGGGCCTTCGGCCCGCGCTTTTGTAGTGTAAATGTATTACATCATTTACTTTTTATACATGTACGTTACACTAGATCGATTAAACAACCTCCTGTACATGAAAACTTTCATAACATCAGAACCGAATCTAGAATCAAAAAAAACAACCTTAGAATCACTCCCTTCTAGTAGTAAAAAAATTATTGCGGAGATTTTTGGAGAAAATGTGACTGATAACGATTTAAAAAACCAACCGACTGAAGGTAATGAAGATATTTTTGATCCCTTTTTAGATAACCTACCAGATGAACTTCTCAAAAAAAGTCTTTCGGAATCTGTACATCAACAAAAAAACTTACTTGAGGCACTTACTACTGTACTCCTGCTCATTGAACAAAGAAAAAATACGTGGCAAGTTGATGGAGAAGAACCGTACAAGGAGGAGGTACTTGAAACAATCAAGTTACTAAGTAGTGCACGCTTTGATGAATCACTATTTCTTGGGAGAGGAAATGCGGGGCACGTTTTTTTGGCACCTGGAACAAATAATTTCTGTATTAAATATTTACACAACCCTTCACGTCAATCATCTAATATTGACGAAGAATTTACATTGCTTGGTCAAGTAAATGAAATAGCAAGAACGTTTGAGGCATTAAAAATTCCTCAGGCCCATGCTGTTGCTAAAAATATAGAAGGAAGTAAAAATTTTTTTACTATGGAAAAAATTAGCGGTCTTACTGTTGCTCAATTGGTTAATTTCCCCTCAAAAAGAGAGACTGAATTTCCTGATAAATCAATACATGATCTCATTAAAATATTTGAAAATATAGGGCTACGAGAAAAAATACTACGCGACCTAACATCTTTACATAATGCAGGAATAATTCATGGTGATATCCATGAAAGAAATATCATGCTTGATGGAAACGGTGACATTTTTCTTATTGATTTTGGAAATGCGGTGGTCCCAGTAAACGTCTCCGTTCAGGCAACATATGAAAACATTGAAAATGTTAAAGAGCTTGATGTTAAAGCATTTTTTAATACTCTTGATGCTGTAATTTCTCAACTTAAAGCACAGTTGACAAATTAGAAATTATATTATATAATAGAGGGTAGATTGAACTTTAAGGAAATACCATGGAAATAAACAAAAACATCAAAGCAGAATTAGTCGAAGCAATCAAAAACAGAACCTCTGAAAGCTTTGAGTGTGTGACTTCAGGAAACTTGAAACACTTCATTTCTTCAGAGGGCAGCATTCGTGGTCTGTACATTGGATCCATTTCGTTTGACGAAAAGGAATTTAAGATCTACATGATCTGAACGAGACAACAGTCTCAACTAGAGCAACATTTGTTGCTCTTTTTTTATGTCATCCTATTATACACCTCCATAGCTTTTTGATAACCATTGCCAACAATTGTTTGTAATGATCCTAATATTCGAGTAGCTACTATACGTAACAATTCTTCTTCTCTTTCACTAATTGGGCCAAGTACGTACCTTTGGACAGCTTCACCGTGAGGAGCTTTAATTTCTTTCCCGTCAACTTCAGGTGGAGCAATACCAATCCGAATACGAATAAAATCCTTCTTCTGGAGCGCACTAATGATACTTTTTAGTCCATTGTGTCCCCCGTCCCCTCGGTCATATGAGATACGGAATACTCCATATGGTAAATCTTTATCATCATACATCACAATAATCTCACGTCCCTCATGATATTTTAAATATTCGATAACCGAGCTACCACTTTCATTCATAAATGTAGAAGGAACCATAATTTCAAGTGAAGGAATTTTCATCACCTCATCTTTAATCATCGCAAGTAACACACGTGCGACATTATGCCGTGTGCGAGCATACTTACTTCCAGGATTCCCAAGTGGAATGAGTGTGTACATCATTGTGACTAGTATACAATAATCAGGACGTACAGACATCAGACAATCGGACTGTCAGACTGGCAAAAAATACACATACGCATGTAACTTTAATTTTTTGTATTAGAATCTAGCAACTATCTGATGTCTGTTAGTCTGTTTGTCTGATGTCTTCTTCCCATTCTTGCATCTCTTTCAACAACTCTATATACTGGTCTCACAATGTTTTCTTCTATCACCAATGTCATCTTAAATTCAGTTTCTGACATGACACAGAATCCGGTTTCAATTACAATTTTTGGAATCCTTACACTCATCGTCATCTCACTAAGTATTGCAATGTTTTCCACGTCAGTTCGAGATATTCTTGTACGAATAAAATTACTTGAAGAAGACGAAGAACCATCATCACTTCTCATTTGGATTGTTGGAATCATTATCTTAGTAAAATTAATTCAAGCATTTATTATTCAACCATTTATTGTTGATGGTGCATCTATGCTTCCAACCTATCACAACAAAGAATTTCTTCTTGTTGATAAATTCTCTTACAGAGTCAAAGCTCCAAAGCGTGGAGACATCATGATATTCAAGCTCTACGAGAATAACAACAACCC
>CAZEXZ010000008.1:7659-19617 GCA_964516655.1 uncultured Candidatus Saccharibacteria bacterium
GCATCTTATCAAGCGTGTTATTGGTCTTCCAGGTGAACATGTTGTTGTTAAAAATGGCATCACAACTATTTATAATAAAACAAACCCAAACGGATTTATTCTTGATGAACCATTTGTAGCATTCAAAGAAACTACAAAAGATGCAGACATTACTCTTGATGACCACCATTACTTTATGATGGGTGACAACAGAGCTCAGAGTTACGATAGTAGAGACTGGGGGCCACTTGATGAAGTAAATATCAAAGGCCAAGTTCTCTTTAGAGTGTACCCTTTCAAACAAGCAGGGTACGAACCAGGTCGGTACTCTTTTACTAAATAATAGATAGCAACATAAGCTCACACAAACCACACAGTATGAATGAAAACGAAAAACAACCAAAGAAAGAAACCCCAACATCACTCAAAGGAATGGAAGATCTTATCGACGATAGATACTATGCGTTCCAGGGGCTCTTTGAAAAAGCACAGGAAGTTGCCGTCTATTATGGATTCAAACCAATTGAAACACCAATTCTTGAACACGAGGAAGTTTTTGTTTCAGCAATAGGTGAAGGAACAGATATTATTGATAAAGAAATGTACACCTTTAAAACAAAAGGTGGTGACCGCCTTGCAATGCGACCTGAGTACACAGCAGGAGTAATGCGAGCCTACCTTGAACACGGCATGCAGACCCTCCCTCAGCCGGTTATGCTCTATTCATATGGCCAAACATTCCGACATGACAAACCACAACGTGGACGATGGCGTCAGTTTAGACAATTCAACCTGGAAATTCTAGGAACTCCGAAATCTATTGCAGACGCTCTCATTATTCGTACGCTTACTACTATTTTGGAAGAGTATGGTTTTAAAGATTTGATCGTTGACATCAACTCAATGGGAGACAAAGAGACTCGTCCAGCTTTTATTAAAGAGCTTACTAATTACTATAAGAAACACCTTGATGGACTTTGTAAGGACTGTCACGAGCGTATCAAGACTAACCCACTTCGACTTTTGGATTGTAAGCAAGAACAGTGTCAACCATTTAAGGAAAATGCACCATCATCACTTTCATTTTTATCAAATGATGCACGAAGTCACTTTAAAGAAGTACTTCAATACTTAGAAGAAATGGGAATTCAGTACCGAGTCAATAATACACTTGTCCGAGGGCAGACGTATTACACTCGCACCGTATTTGAAGTTATCCAAGTTGATAAAGATGAGAATGGAAATGAAAAAGAACTTTCCATAACTGGTGGAGGGAGATACGACAACTTAGCAAAAATGATGGGGAGTAAAAAAGATGTTCCTGCAATTGGAACTGGTCTTAGCATGGAACGCATCATGATGTTCCCAGAATGTAAAAAAATCTCTCCGAGAATCATGAAGACTCCAAAAGTGTATTTCATCCAGCTTGGATTTGAAGCAAAGCTGAAAAGTCTTTGCATCATGGAAACACTTCGCAAGAACCGCATTCCAGTCTACCAGTCAATCTCAAAGGATTCACTTGGAACACAGCTCTCTCAAGCAGAAAAAATGGAGGTGCCATACTGTATCATTTTTGGACAAAAAGAAGCGATGGATAACACGGTTATTGTGAGACATATGAACACACGATCACAAGATACCGTGAAGATAGATGCGCTTTCTGATTATATTAAACATTTAAAGTAGAAACAGATTTATAAAAGAGCGACACCATGTGTCGCTCTTTTAATTTGACATCTATATACTTCAACTGTAGTATAAATGACTATCTGTTCGTTACTAGGAGAATTACATGCGAATAAAAATTGGTCTCGATTTTGATGATGTCTTATTTGATTTCAACGCTGGCCTCATGAGATTTCATAACGATACATACGGCACTTCTTACACATTAGAAGATGTCACCCAATGGGACTTCAAAGAACTTTGGCAATGTCATCCAGATGAAGCCCTGCGTCGTATGCAAGAGTTTGTAACCTCCCCATACCACAATATAACTCTTCCGATTACAGGTGCAGTTGAAGCTGTAAACACTCTCCAAGCTATATACGAGCTCCCAATCATAACCGCTAGAGATAAAAAACTAGATACTCAGACTCGTCTTGCAATACTTACTCACTTCCCGAATTGCTTGAAGGAAATACATTATCTTCATGACCATGATGTGAACGTGCTTGGTACAAAAGGCGAAATATGTAAAAAAATTGGTGTCTCAATCATGGTAGAAGATTCATTAGGAAATGCAGAAACCTTATCTTCTGCCGGGATTCCTACTCTTTTATTTGATAAACCCTGGAATCAAGCAAGTACACTTCCCCCTCATGTCATTCGTGTTTTTGGGTGGGAACATGCACTGGATGAAATCAAAACAAGACTTGAGTAACATACCAAAGAGCGACACCATGTGTCGCTCTTTTATATTTGTATAAAATAGAGCTTTATGGTAGAATTGCACCTACATATGTCAAACGTCAATGTAGAAGTAAAAAGAAACGCGAGCGAAAATGCTCTTTCTCTTATTCGCCGTTTCCAGAAGCGAGTTCAAGAATCAGGAGTTTTGCCTCGTGTCCGTGGTATTCGTTACAACGATCGCCCACTTTCAGTATTAAAAACAAAGCGCGCTCGACTAAAGAAATTAGCTAATCTAGCTAAATATGAAGAAGATAAGCGAATGGGTAAAGTTATCGAACGAAAGAAAGGCCGAAGATAGAAGATAAGGAGCACCGAAGGTGCTCCTTTCTTTAGCTCACTTAAGCTATACTACAACATATGACAATCCTTGAACACACAAACCTTACCGTAGTCAGAAAGAAAGGCGAGCTCCCTGCTATCCCCTATCAACTCATAAAAAATACACTCTTAGGTAAAGCATACGTGCTTACCATTATTTTTTGCACTCCAAAAGAATCCCAGGAAAGAAATAAAACGTATCGAGACAAAAACTATCCTACAAATATTCTTTCATTTCCATTAGGTGAAAACGAGGGTGAAATCTACATTTCACTTTCAACAGCACGTAAAGATGCTAAAAAATTCGACATGTCATACAATAAATTTCTACATCTCCTTACTATCCATGGCATGCTCCATTTGAAAGGACACGAGCATGGTAGTACAATGGAGGAGCAAGAAGAGAAACACTTAACTACATTTTTCCGTGGCTCGTAATCAAGATGCAATGATAATAGGTATTGATATTGGAAGTGGCAACATCCGCGCTGTCGGGGCTGTTCGTCGTGAAGATAAAAAATATCCAAGCGTTGTTGCAACATACAAAAGAACTCTCGACGGAATGGATAGGGGTAACATCATTGATGAGCGTGAAATTGCAAATGCAATTTCGGAAGCAGTTATGGCACTAGAAGAACAGTCTGGCGTCACAACAGTTCATACGCTTGTCTCCTTAGGAGCCACAGGACTTTCATCACACCATGCAAGTGGTTATGCGCAGGTCTCACGTGGGGATGCCTCAGTAACTGACCTTGATATCGAAAATGCCATCAAGGATGGCAATCGTGCTATTCCTGATATTCGAAACAAATCGATTGTTCATGCTATTCCGATGGATTACAAAGTAGATGGAAACAAGATACAGGGAAACATTATTGGAGTACGTGGCAACAAACTCGAAGCAAAAACGCTCTTTGTCACCTATCCTCTCCAGTGTATGAATGTTCTTAAAAAAACGTTAGAAAGCGCAGATGTGCGTGTTACTGATATCGTTGCAGGACCAATAGCAGAAAGTATCCCCTTACTTACAAAAAAACAAAAGATTGCCGGAGTTGCACTTATTAACATAGGTCAAGCAGTCACATCACTTCTTGTCTACGAAAAAAATATCCCCCTTCTTATCTCAACGATTGCAGTTGGTGGCGACGATATCACTAAAGATATTGCTCTTGGAATGAAAGTAACATTAGACGAAGCAGAAGAAATGAAGTGTGGACGCGCAACATATGCATACTCAAAAAGAAAAGTAGAAGAAATTATAGAGGCACGACTTGAAGATCTTTGTGTAAAAATTACAAAAGAACTTTCACGTATTATGCGTAACGAATTACTTCCTGCTGGAATTATTATTACCGGCTCATCTTCTCTTGTTCCGCGACTTGAACATGTGTTCCGAAATGAACTTCGACTTCCTATTAAAATAGTCACCAACGAACTTGTGAGAATTACAGAGGACACGCTTCGAGATGGCGGGTGGGCACGAAGTTACGGGCTTACGTTTTTAGCTCCACAAGATACCGAAAAAGATGTACTCAGAGACCTGATAACATCAATTTGGACCCGTGTCAAAAAAATTATTTATCAGTTTTTGCCTTAATATATAAAGGTTTTTCATTCTTTTGCCGTAAAAAACGTGCCTTTGCAAAAATAGTCTGCAGTTGGTATAGTTATCATATAATAACGTAATGATATCTAACCCCCTATGGCAAAAGTAAATCCTGAAATTGAAAGCTTCGCACGCATCAAAGTAATTGGTATCGGAGGTAGTGGTAAAGGAGCACTTAACCACATGATCAACTCTAAACTTCAAGGAGTTGAATTCATTGCGATGAATACTGACACTCAGGATCTTCATCATTCTTTGGCTGAGAAAAAAATTCACATTGGGAAAAATCTTACAAAGGGTCTTGGTGCTGGCATGGACCCAGAAGTTGGAAAACGAAGCGCAGAAGAAACTCGTGAAGAAATTCAAGATGTCATCAAAGGGGCTGACATGGTATTCATTGCAGGTGGAATGGGAGGAGGAACAGGAACTGGCGCAGCACCAGTTGTTGCAGCGGTTGCAAAAAATGAAGGTATCTTAACAATAGGAGTTGTAACAAAACCATTTTTCTTCGAAGGTGCATCTCGCATGAAGCTTGCTGAGCAAGGTCTTGAAGAACTTGAAAAAGAAGTTGATGCTCTCATTGTTATCCCAAACGACAGACTTCTTTCTGTTATTGATAAAAACACAACTGTTAAACAAGCATTTGAAATGTGTGACGAAGTACTCAAGCAAGCCGTAGAAGGAATCTCAGATATCATAAGAACAGCGGGTACAATTAACCTCGACTTTGCAGATATCAAAAGAATTCTTAAAGATTCTGGAACTGCACTTATGGGTGTTGGTCGTGGAATGGGAGAAAACCGTGCACGTGAAGCTGCAACAGCTGCGGTCAACTCCCCTCTTCTTGATGTATCGATTCATGGGGCAAAAGGTGTTCTTTTTGCTATCTATGGTGCCGAAGATCTAGGTATGATTGAAGTCCAAGAAGCTGCGAAAATTATTACAGAATCTGTAGATAAAGACGCAAAGATTATTTTTGGTATTGCTACAGATTCAACACTTAAAAAAGATGAGATCAAGGTAACAGTAATCGCAACAGGTTTTCCAAGTGGCTTCACTAACCGTGGGCACTCTCCTATTGAACATATGGGCACATCAATACATGCTGAAATTTCAAAAAGAGATGAGCACATTCAGGCTGAGAAAGCAGTAGAAAAGACAGAAACGATTCGAGAAACTATTATTGAAGCAACTGAAGAAAAACGTATTGATTTAGAAATGAAAGAAGGAGATACGAAACTTGTTGAGGACCCAAAGAAAGGTACAATTGCAAAGAAACCGATATTTAAATTTGACGAAGAGGAAGAAGAAGATGAGTGGGAAGCACTTCCACCGTTCTTACGAAGGAAGAAATAATTTTAAAAAAAAGCCTCACGCATTGTGAGGCTTTTTTTAATTTAATCAGACCATTTCCTCACTTTTAACTTTATCGAGTAACATACCACGAGAAAGTTTTACTACAAAACCAGAATCCAGAATAATATCATATGTTGCATGATGTGGTCGAACCACTTCTTGTAAGGTGACTTTTTTATTTTTTAGTTGTTCGACTACCTGCTCGTACGACAAAGAGATTGGCACCACTTCCATGTGATCAATACAATCTTTTTGGGTGCCATTTGGCTTTTGATCTGATAATTCAAGATAGCGCACATCGCCAGCAATAGTTTTGATGCCTACCGTTAGCCCAATAATGGCGATACGACGGTTTGAAATGATGGACTGGTAGATGAATGCGCTCTCTAGCTCAAATAGCCCTCTTTGAAATTCGTACAGTGCTTTACTGCTACACTTTAGTCCAATATGATCCGCTCGCACTACTCCAACTAAGTCATTAGTTTTACAAAATATATTAAATTCTTCAATATATGGGAGAGCAAGACTGTGTAAATCATTGGTGTTTTTTAACATATGCGACTAAGTATACCACCGTGATATACTCAAAATCTATGCAAACTAACTACGACCTTATTATTATTGGTGGAGGACCTGCAGGAACTGCAGCTGCGGTATATGCTGCCCGCAAACAACTCAAGACACTTCTTATCCTCAAAGAATGGGGTGGACAATCTATTGTATCTGATGACATTCAAAACTGGATTGGCACCCCTCATATTTCAGGTGCAGAACTAGCAAAATCATTACGTATGCACGTAGAAGAATACAAGGGTGACATTCTCACCATACTTGAAGGAGAAGTATCCAAAATCTCAGGTGAAGATGGTCATTTTACTATTTCAACAACAAAAGGTGACCACTCAGGGAAGACTGTTCTTATATCCTCTGGCTCATCACGAAGACGACTTGAAGTACCTGGTGCTGATATTCTTGAGCATAAAGGTCTTACCTACTGTGCCTCATGTGACGGCCCCCTCTTTTCTGGAATGGATGTTGTGGTAGTTGGAGGTGGTAATGCTGGATTTGAATCTGCCGCACAACTACTTGCATACTGTAAAAGTGTTACCCTGCTTTCACGTAGTGCACCACGTGCTGATGCGATAACTATTGAGAAGCTTAAAAAAAATGATCACTTCAAACTCATAGAAAATGCATCGCCTACAAGAGTCGATGGTTCAATTTTTGTAGAATCCATAACCTACAAAGATTCTACAGATAGTGAAATTACGTTACCTGTATCAGCTGTTTTTGTAGAAATTGGTCAAATCCCTGCAACTTCATTTGTAGAAGGTGTTGTTGATATGACACCAACAAAAAACATCATCATCAACCCACGAACACAAGAAACAAGTGTTCCAGGTATATGGTCTGCTGGTGACTGTACGGATGTCCTATACCACCAAAACAATATTGCAGCAGGAGACGCAGTACGAGCCTTAGAGGATATCTATCTTCATCTGAGAGCTTAGATATATAAAGCAATACAAGAAGGCGTCTTGTAGATAAAATCACTCGTCGTAGCAAAGTATTGCCTCGTTTGCTATGCTGTGAGAATGCAAAAATACTTCTCGCTATCTCTTCGTCTTTGGAAGCTCCTTAAGCCATTCCATCTACACTTCTACATTCAACTACTGTCAGTAATAATTCAACAGGTAATCAATATTTATACAATTTACTTGATGGCACAAGTACTTGATAGTATCGTAAAGAAACAATTCGAGCATGCTCTACAATTTGTTCTCATTGCTGCGCTTGTTGCACTTATTCGAATTATCATAAGTTACTTTACTGATATTCAAGGTCAAAATAAAATTGACTTTGCCATTCAGCAACATCTAGAAGAATATTCATTCAAAAGAATATTTAATTTAAATATTTTTCAATATACAGAAGACCACTCAGCAGTTAAAGAACAAGTTATTAATCGTGGTGAAAATGCCTTAGAAGATATTGTATCAACACTCTTTTTGACAATACTTCCAACAGGAACACAAATTATATTCGCACTTGTTGCTATGTCATTTTTTTCACCACTTGTCGCACTATGGTCAACTTTAACATTACTAATTGCGATAATCTGGTCTAATCATTTTGCAACATACCATCGCCCTTTTATTAAAAATGATATTAACAACTGGGACAAGCAGAAGAAAATTAGGACGGAGTCGTTTCAGCATCTTAATCTTATTCGTATACTAGGCGCTGAAAAATTCTACTTAAAAAAATACCTTACTAACAGACAGTCATTTCTAGATTATAAAAAATTCGTTTGGGAGAAATCAATTGCACATAGTCATAGACGGCTTAGCTTTTTTAGTATAACCAGATCAATTAGTTCTGTTGGGATTATATTCCTAGCATTTACAAGCACGATAACGGTCGGTTCGATTTATGCACTATGGTCATATATATCAGAAGCCAATAGCCAGATTTTTAATGTAATAAAAGCCTTACGCCAAATGCCACTTAGGTTTACTGAGCTTGAAAAATACCTTACTGTTATTGATAAAATGCCAGAGTTTGATGAGACAGGAATTAAACCAGATCTCAAGGGTGACATCATTATTAAAGATCTTAATTTTAGTTATCCATCTAGTAATAGCGAACTTTTTTCTAAACTATCTCTAGTAATTCCTCAAGGGAAGAAAACTGCATTCGTGGGTTCATCTGGCTCAGGAAAATCTACCATTTTAAAACTTTTACTAAGAACATATACCTACTCAAATGGTTCGATTATATTTGGCACAAATGAGCTTAAGAATATTGATGCCTCGTATCTACGAGAACACATTGGGTACGTAGAGCAACACGTTGAATTATTTGATGACACCATTAAAGAAAATATCCTAATTAGTGTACCTGAGAATTACAAAAAAGAAGCAGAGGGGCAGTTAGAAGGAGTCGCGAAGCAGACAAGAATTACGGAATTCTACCATCGTCTCGGAAAGGAAAAGTTTGAAACAGTAATTGGAGAACGAGGAGTAAAATTATCTGGGGGTGAACGTCAGCGAATCGGGATTGCTCGTGCAATTATTAAAAATCCAGATATTCTCATTTTTGACGAGGCAACATCAGCACTTGATACCGAAAATGAATCAAAAGTTATGGAAGCAATAAACGAAGTATCAAGAAATAAAACTACAATTATAATTGCTCACCGATTATCGACAGTTCGAAATGCTGATAAGATAATAGTCATGGATAAAGGTCAAGTTGTTGGAGAAGGTACACATTCTGAACTTATGCAATCAAACGCATTATATCAAAATCTTGTTGCTCACCAGTTATCCTAGCTCTCACCTATCTGTTGTCTGTTGTCATTTGTCCCTATATACTACAAGTCATATGTCATCTCTCTGGAAGCGTTTTAAAAAGTCCTTGGGTCCAGGTCTTGTCACAGGAGTTGCAGATGATGATCCATCTGGGATTGCAACATATGCTCAAACTGGCGCAATATTTGGTCTTTCACAACTATGGCTAACACTGTATGCTATTCCTTTTATGGTGGCGGTACAAGAAATGTGCGCACGTATTGGACTGACTACAGGGACAGGGCTAGCAGGAGTAATAAAATCACACTACTCAAAATCCATACTGTTGTCTGCGGTATCACTACTTGCAATTGCTAATATTATTAATATTGGAGCTGACTTAGGTGCTATGGGACAAGCTGTCAGTATGATATCCCCTATTTCTTTTGGGGTTGGATTAACCGCAATTACAATTTTCACTATCGTAGCTGCAACAATGCTTCCATATCCAACGTACGCAAAAATACTTAAGTATTTTGCTGCAACAGTACTCTCATATGTTGTTGCTGCTTTTTTTATCCAACAAAACTGGAAAGACATAGCATTTGCCACACTCACCCCACACATGGAATGGAATAGTGCATACTTACTTAACCTCACTGCGTTTTTAGGAACAACCATTTCCCCGTATCTTTTCTTTTGGCAAGCAGATGAGGAGGTGGAAGAAGAAATAGAGAAAGGACGAATTTCAGAATTTGGGAAAGGTGTTCCACGAGTAACAGCTATGGATCTCAGGGAAATGAGGTCAGACACAGTAACAGGAATGGTTCTTTCTAATATTATTGCATTCTTTATTATCATTACAGCTTCAAGCACTATTGCAGAAAATGGCAACACAACGATTACCTCTGCATCTCAATTAGCGGAAGCATTACGACCTCTTGCTGGAGACTTCGCCGTATATCTTTTTGCTTTTGGAATATTAGGAACGGGACTCTTGGCAATACCTGTTTTAGCTGGTTCACTTGCATACGCAGTTGCTGAAACATTTAACTTACATGAGGGGCTTGGAGCAACATTTAAGAAAGCTATTGGATTTTATATGGTACTTATCATCGCAATTTTAGCTGGAGTTCTTCTTAATTTCATTTCTATTGATCCGATACTCATGTTGTATTATGCAGCAGCAGTTAACGGGGTACTTGCTGCACCACTTCTTGTTATCATAATACTCGTTGCCAATAATAAAAAAATACTTGGTGAGAGAGTAAACGGTAGATTAAGTAATATATTTACAATTGTAACTGCCGTTATAATGGGTATAATTTCGATACTAACACTATACAGTTTCCTGTAAAAAGAATGGTACCAGATGTCCACAATTGTGATATATCATATATGATATACTTTTTACTATATGGAACCAAATGATCAAGAAAAGATAGGACTTTTTGTTAAAAAGCTACGAGATGAGAAAGGAATGACTCAAGGTGAGTTTGCTAAAAAATTGAAGACATCGCAGTCCGCAGTCGCTCGAATTGAAAGTGGAAACCAGAATGTAACTATTGAGCAACTCATGAAAATGAGTGAGGTTCTAAAACATAATATTATCAGCATCCAAGATACTATTGATTTTAAGGTGGAAGGTGGAAGGAAGCTAAAGGGTGCAATTGCAACCAATACTTCCAAAAATGGTGCCATTAACATGATGGTGGCTTCACTTGTGAATAGTGGCACAACAACACTTAGAGACATACCTCACATAGAAGAAGTTCATAGATATAAGGAGCTCCTTGAAAGTGTTGGTGTTAAAATTAAATGGACTCACAATGATACCGCACTTGAAATTACTCCACCTAAAAAACTTTCCTTTTCTAAAATTAATAAAGCAGTTGCAGAAAAAATTCGTTCATTTACGTTTGCTGGTGCCTTCATCCATTTCAGTGACTCCTTTAACCTTCCTCATTCTGGGGGTTGTAAAATGGGAGAGAGAACTGTTGCTTCACATAAATACGCCTTAGACTACCTTGGTGTGACTGTAGAGACTAAATCAGACCACTATACAATACATTATAATAAATTAACTCCTGGAGTTATCCCTTTATATGAATCATCTGACACAGGAGCAATAACAGCTCTCATTGCTGCTTCAAAAATTGAAGGTGTTACAACAATAAAATTCGCTCCGCCAAATTACCAAGTTCAGGATGTATGTTTTTTGCTTGAATCATTTGGAATTAAAATTGAAGGAATAGGAACAACAACATTAACTATTCATGGTAAAAAGGAGGTTAATCTAACAGTTGAGCATTTTAATAGTGAGGACCCAATTGAAAGTATGTTCTTTTTATCTGCTGGAATAGTAACAAAATCAAAACTCACGGTAACAAGATGTCCTATTGAATTTTTAACACTTGAACTTGAAAAACTAAAAAGGATGGGCCTTGTCTTTAAACTATCCCCTACCTATCTTTCAAACAATGGACGAACATCACTCGTTGACATAACCGTTTTCCCATCAGTCTTAGTCGCACCGCATGACAAAATTCACACCCAACCATTCCCGGGCATCAATAACGATAACCTTCCTTTTTTTGTACCTATTACTTGTTTTGCAGAAGGCCAAACACTTATCCATGACTGGACATGGGAAAATCGAGCAATTTACTTCACAGAGCTTAATCGTCTTGGTGCTGACATAAAGTTACTTGATCCGCATCGAGCGCTCGTTACAGGTGTAAAAAAATTACGTGGAGCTCAAATCGTATCTCCGCCCGCACTTCGACCTACAGCTATTATTTTGATTGCAATGCTTGCGGCTGAAGGTGAGTCTCTCCTTCGTAATGTATATTCAATAAAACGTGGGTATGCTGATATCGCAGAACGTCTTAACAGTATTGGAGCAAAAATAAGTGTACTTCGTGGGGTGTAGAAGGTAACCTTTAGCCTTTAGCCTTTAGCCTTTAGCCTTTAGCCTTTAGCCTTTAGCCTTTA
>CAZEXZ010000009.1:0-1975 GCA_964516655.1 uncultured Candidatus Saccharibacteria bacterium
TTTCTTCTCGCACATCATCAGGTCGTGCAATAGGACTATCAATCTTTGTCATGACGGGAATAATAGTGAGGTGAGAATTTTTTGCCATCTCAAGCGTTGTCAAGGTTTGCGCTTGAATACCTTGTGTTGAATCAACAAGAAGAAGCGTACCCTCAACGGCTTGAAGTGCGCGTGATACCTCGTACGAGAAGTCGATATGCCCTGGGGTATCTATAAGATTTAGAATATATTCTTTCCCGTCTTTACTCTTCCAGTTCATACGCACTGGAGTCATCTTAATCGTGATACCACGCTCACGCTCAAGCTCCATTGAGTCTAAGACTTGCTCTTTCATATGACGCTTATCTACTGTTGAAGTAACTTCCAAAAGTCGATCCGCGAGGGTCGACTTTCCATGGTCAATATGGGCAATAATTGAGAAGTTTCTAATTTCCATAACGTCTTCCCATACTACACGAAAATGACCAAAATATAAAGGATTTCAACTATATCAACTTCTTCATTCTGTATAATAGTGAAATTGTAACAAAGTTAGTAACCGCCATTACAATGACTCCATACACCAGACTAATATTCCCTAGTGACTGAGTGGTATAACAAGCAAAAACTGCTGATAGTGTAGAGACAATGTTCGCATATAAGACACTCTTGGTATCTTTTGCCGAGTAAAGACCTATAGAGAAGTATCCAATCATCATTTGAAGTGGAAGCGTAAGTAAAAATCCAACTAAGAAAAATGCAATCATCCCGTTAGCATGAGTGTCGCCATAAAGAATCTTAATGACCCAGTCTTGCAAGAGGTAGAGCGTCCAAGAAACAAATACTCCAACTATTCCAAGAAGTAACACATACCGCTTCACGACTTTCTTGTATTCATCAATACGCTTCTCGATGAACTCTTTTGAAAGTACTGGAAGGCTTGCAGTTGTAATACTCTGCTGGATAATCTGTTGGACTGCATCAGTTATACGCTGAGCAAAAAGATAACTTGAAAGCACTCCTGGACCAAGTGTCGTTGCAAATGCTGTAAAAAAGATAACTCGAAGCTGAGAAAGGACATTCACCCCAGTACGCGGAAGTGCAAGACGTCCAAGTTCTTTGATGTGCCTGATGGAAAAATATGGGAGGACCTCAAGCATCCGTGCTTTTCGCAATGACCACGCCTGGATAGCCAATGATAAGAGAGCTCCCAACAGAACACCATAGATAAGACCATGAACCCCATACTTCGGATACAATTCTATGATGCCGAAAATAACCCCAAGGGAGTAACCAAGTGGCGCGATACCGTATAGAACAAAATGATTTTTCAATTGAGCAAAACATGATATAAGCGAAGTGAGCCCAAGTATAATTGGCTGAAGCATCATGATACGGGTCACATCAATGAACACCTGTAACTGCTCTCCTGTAAAACCAGGAACAATAATATGCGCATAGAGTGGCAACGTAATTGCAATAACAAGTCCGAAAAGTGATGCAAAACCTCCAAAGAAAAGTGAGATAGATGAGAGCTTATGACGTGAATCAACAATATTTCCTGCTTTATTTTCTATAGTCAAGAACGGCACAACGGTTCCAGCAGTCACAAATGCAAGAGACATTGCATAGAGAAAATCCGGAAGCCGAAATGCAGCATTGTACACATCAAGTACCTGCCCTACTCCAACATGCGTTGCAAGAAGTCTATCCCGCACAATACCAAGAAGTACTGAAAGTATTGAAAAGATAGCAAGGAGTGCAGAATTCTTGAGAATCATAGTCTTTTCATGATACCAAAAAATAATTACGAAAGCACTGCACTACTTGCTTTTTAGTGTATTAAGTTGTATTGTTACACAGTTCTACTGGGTAATCACTCTTACAGCTTTTAATGCAGCCTTGAGAGAGGAAAGTCCGAACACTCAATTTTTTAAATAAAGTAAGCGTAGCGGGTAACCCCCTTCATTAGCAATCATAGAGGTGCGAGCAGTGA
>CAZEXZ010000009.1:1985-19088 GCA_964516655.1 uncultured Candidatus Saccharibacteria bacterium
TGACGCCAATGCCGAAAGGCTAGGATTCCATCTTGGAATATGTCTACCGCAAGGTAGAATTGAAACGGCTAAATCCTTACGTGTGTGCAAGACCGCGCCTGTAGCAATACAGGAGTGTCGCTCGAGCGGTGTGGTAACATACCGCCCAGATACATGATTACACAGTGTGGGTAACCACACGGACAGAATTCGGCTTATAGGTAGAACAAAGGTGAAAGAGCGACACCGTACGGTGTCGCTCTTTCTTTTTATAAAATCTATTTAACTTGAAATCTTCACCTTTGAGCCAAGGTACAGCCCAAACTTTTCTGCCATGCCCGCATTTATTTCAAGCACATAACTTGCGTCAGCTTGATTTATGTACGTCTTTTTTTGTTTGTACGTTTCTGGACTAAGATTTCTTTCGATTTCAACCACCACTCCATTTTGATTAATCCACACAATATCAAGTGGGAAATTCATATCCTTCATCCAAAATCCATATCGTCCAGGAGCATCAAACACAAACAAAAGCCCTTCATCGTCTCCCATTTGTTTTCTACCTGAAAGACCAAGTTCTCGAGATGCTACTGTGTCTGCAACTTCTGCACCAAGTGCCCCTTTTGGCATAAGGATTGTAACATCATGACGTACAAATTTATCCACAACAATAGAATCACATACTTTCGTGGAAAGGCATCTGAACCCATACATGCTTGAAAAAAATAACCCAACAAGAAGTAGACCTAGCCCAACATTTCGTACAGCTCGCACCACAAAAGGTCGCTTCACAGGTGTTTCTTGTGAATGATGCTTTTGTTTGTTATGTTTATTTTTTTTCATACGTATTACTGTATGTGGAGAAAGTCATAAATTGCTCCAGTTACGAGGTGTGAGTGATTTTTTGGAGGGAAACGTAGTATCTCTACGTTGACTAACAAAAAATTATTCACAACAAAGTAAATGGACAATTTATGACTTTCTTCCGGCACGTGAACGCTCAGACTCAGTAAGCAGCTGCTTTCGAAGTCTCACAGACTTTGGAGTAACTTCGAGATACTCATCTGCGTTCATGATTTCAAGTCCACGTTCAATGGTAATCTCCCATGCAGGAACTAAAACGATTGCTTCATCTGCTCCAGAAGAGCGCATGTTTGAAAGCTGCTTTCCCTTCGTTGGATTCACCATCATCTCTTCACCTTTAGATGTATTCCCGATCACCATACCTTCATATACTTCTGTTGTTGGAAGAATATAAATAACACCGCGATCCTGAAGATTCCATAGTGAGAATGCAAGTGACTTCCCTGATGCCATTGAAGTCATTGACCCTACGAGACGTCGAACAATTTCTCCAGCGTAAGGCCCAAACTTTAAATAACGTGCAGAAAGAATTCCGAGACCTTTTGTGTCGATAACGAATTCTCCACGGTACCCAAGTAATCCTCGAGTTGGTATCTCAGCTTTAATACGAGTAATACCATTTTTTTCTGACATATCTGTGATCATAGCTTTTCGGCGACCAAGTTTTTCCATAACAACACCTGATGATTCTACAGGCACATCAATTACAAGCTCTTCATATGGCTCCTCTTTTACTCCATCCTTCTCATGGAAAATAACTTGTGGCTGTGACACTTGGAGTTCGTACCCTTCACGTCGCATTGTTTCAAGGAGCACCCCAATATGAAGCTCTCCACGACCGTAGACAAGATACTTATCAGTATCAAAGTCCACTCGAAGCCCCACGTTTATCTCAAGCTCTTTCTCGAGACGGTCGCGAATCTGACGACCTGTTACAAACTTACCTTCTTTTCCTGCAAATGGTGAATCGTTCACAAGGAAGTTAAGAGCAATAGTAGGTTCATCAATATGTATTGCACCCATCGGTTCTTGGTCTGCATTTTTTACAAATGTCTCTCCAATGAAGATATCTGAGAACCCTGCAATCATAGCAATATCTCCTGCTTCAGCAGTAGCGGCATCAACACGAGCAATTCCATTAAAAGTATAGATCTTTGTGATCTTTCCTTTTCTCATCTCTCCTGTTGCTTTCTTAACAATAACTTCTTCTCCAACTTTTGCTACTCCATCATAAATACGTGCAACTGCAATACGACCTAGAAAGTTGTCATATGCAAGATTAAACACTTGCGCCTTAAATGGGTTCGTAATGTCTCCTGTTGCTTTTGGAACTTTTTCTAAAATAATATCAAGAAGTGGAGTAAGGTCCTTTCGTTCATCATCCATAGTTCTCATGGCGACACCCTGTCGTCCAATTGCATACACAGTTGTAAAGTCGAGTTGTTCATCTGATGCTCCTAGTTCCAAGAAAAGTTCAAACACTTCATCGTGTACTCGGTGTGCATCTGCTGCCGGTTTATCAATTTTATTGATAACGACAATTGGCTTAAGCCCAAGTTCGAGTGACTTCTTAAGTACGAAACGTGTCTGAGGCATTGGCCCTTCTTGTGCATCAACTACGAGAAGCACACAGTCAATAGCACGTAGCACACGTTCTACTTCTGATCCAAAGTCCGCGTGACCAGGAGTATCAAGAATATTAATTTTCACCCCTTTGTATGGTACAGAGGTGTTCTTTGCAGTAATTGTAATACCTCGCTCCTTTTCCATTGGATTAGAGTCCATTGTCTGACCCTCAACACCAACACCACACTGTTGCATGAGTGCGTCTGTGAGCGTTGTCTTTCCGTGGTCAACGTGAGCGATTATGGCGATATTACGAATTTCTTGTTGCATGGATATAGTAAATTATTTCCAAGGGTGTATAGGTTAATAAATAAAATACCCTTGAGAAAAACATAAAGCGGTCAATGCCGCTTAGGTGGAAGCAATAATAACACATTTTTTAGAAAAAAGCTAGTACAACGCACTTATCTATGAGCCGTTATACACATCGTATTCCTATTGTTTAAGAAGCTGATTCTTAATTATGACCAATGCATCAAATACCTGATCAAATGTCTGTGGCATATAAAAATAAACATAGGTAATTGCTCCTCCAATAATTGCTAATACGACAAGAAAAAAGAATGAGCCGAAGTTACTCTGGGTCTGGAGGTCTGTGGGTGCAGTTGCTGGATAATTTGGGTTAGGAATCGAATATCCTGATGCTGCAGCGGTACTAGGGTATTCAGTTGTATTAAGGGGAGCATTTTGTAGCGGACTTCTGTGTGCAGCAGCTAGTTCATGTATTGTTTCTGGTCCACCTGAAACAGTATGATACTCAGTATGTATTTGAGATGGTGCCTGAGGTTCTTGTACTTTATCTTGAGTTGGTGGCTGTTCTGTTATCGCAGGTTCTACAGCTACAACAGGTGTGACTTCTTCTTGGGCTCTTACTCCATCAACAACAGGTAAAGTTTCTTCAAGCATAATCTCCTGAGTAAGTACTGGGGGAACTTCTTGTGCAACCACTTGCTCTTCTGCTGGCGCGTCAGTGACCACTTCTTGTGGAGCAGCAACTTCCTCACTTGGTTTTAATTCTTCTGGCTCATTATTTTGACCATCAGAGGTGAGGCCGGCAGCCTTCATTGTAGTAGCTAACTCTTCCTCGAGTTCTTCAATCTGTGGCTCAAGTGGTGGCTGAACCATGTCCACAACATCATCATTTGACGGTAGCTCTCTATATGAATCGTGCGGTTTAGAATGGCGCTCGATTTCTTCTTCTGGTTCTTCTCGTATTATCTCATCTTCAATTTCTTCATCGCGTGTGCTCATGGACTAAGTATACACTGAGCATATTACAGAATGCAAAATATAACACAGCGCAATAACCATGAAATAATACAAATACGGCGTGATTTTACTTTTCTTTCGATACTCCGTATAATGAGTGTCCGGGGTCTTAGGCGGACAATGTAACCATCATTTATCCTGTAGGTTGCGAATGTCTTACGAGGCATTCAAGGACTACATACGCCTAAGTCAACGGACCAATGGCGCTTCTACGGAAGCTTTGCAGACGCACAAACGTCTGCTTTTTTATTGTCCAATCACTTCCTTCAAAAAAGCTTTCTGACTTGGTGCACGACCGAGGAAATTTTTTACAAGCTTCATTTCATCTTCCGATGACCCCTTCTCTAACACTTCACGGCGCCACTTCATACCTACTTCAGTATTAGTCATGAGATTTTTATTTCCTTTTGTCTTAAAACTCTCAAACGCATCACATGCATACACAAGTGCCCATAAGTACGAATAATATCCTGCATCATATCCGACAAGATGTCCGAATCCTGCTGGGAACAATGTCTCTTTTTCTGGGAGCTCAATATTGAAATAAAGTTTATTCATTTTTCTGTATGCAATACGTGCATCTTTTACCTTACCTGTATGTAAGTCTAGGTCGAGCTTTCCTTGAACAAGTTGCCGTGTATAGAAGTATGCATTTTGGAATGTCTTCCCTTTGATAATTCTATCGATCATCTTCTCATCCATATGCTTACCTGTTTCATAGTGCTTCGAAAGTTTTTTCATCACCTCTTTGTCCCATACCCAATTCTCCATGATTTGTGAAGGAGTCTCCACAAAATCCCACGCAACATTAGCTCCAGCTTGAGATTCGTGACGTGCTCGCGATAATGTCATATGAAGACAGTGTCCAAACTCATGGAACAGGGTCTCAACTTCTCCCACCGTTAAAAGTGAAGGAACTTTTTTTGTTGGTGCTGGGAAATTACACACCATACTTGAGAGTGGTGCAATGTACTCTTCTGTTCCATAACTAAGTTCGTGCGGGACTATTACATCAAACATAGCCGCATGACCAAACTTTCCATCTCGAGGATACAAGTCCATTGCAAAATAGCCTATGAGTGCACCTTTACTTTCTTTATCTGCATCATTAACTTGATAAAGTTTTACATCTTTGTGCCAAAGTTTAGTTTCAATTTCTTTAATTGAAATAGAAAACAATGTTTCGCAGAGTTTAAACATCTCGCCCTTTACATGCTCAAGTGGGAAAAAGCCTTTTACAGTCTCCGGATCAAGGTCATACAATTTTTTCTTTAGATTCGTTGCAATATATGAAATATCATAATGCTCCATTTTCTTGATGCCTAGTGTTTTTGCATGAGCTCGTAATGCCTCCAAATCTACTTTTGCCCCTGGTGCACATTTTTTTAAAAGCGATTCTTGGAAGTCCTCGGCAGTTTTTGCATTTTTTGCCATTCTATTTTCTGTTCTAAAATCTGCATGATGCTTATACCCAAGAATTTTTGCGATTTCTTGTCGTAGTGTTACAAGTTCCTCAATGATTTTCAAATTTTTTACACCACCTTTCTTGAGATTCTTCTCAGCTAATTCTTTTCTTTTTTCTCGATTATTTGCCTCCCCCATAAATGGACCGATGTGTGGATACTGAAGTGTTACAAGATACTTACCTTTTTCATTCTGTGGAAGCGTTGAAATGAATCTCTCAGAAAGTCCTGCCAATTCTTCCTTCGTACAAACAATGTAATCTTGGTAATCATTTATATTTTGCCTAAACGCAATTGAAAGCTTGGACACTTTTTTCATAAGTGTCTTTAGTTTCTTTTGTGTGGCAGTTGGAAGTTCAAAACCCATTCGTTTGTATTCACGGATTGTTTCTTCAAGTAATTTAACATCCTCTTTTCGCAGGCTCTTTTTTTCATCTAAAAAATTCCCCTCATGGTATTCACATAATGCAATAAAAAGATCACGATCATATTCGATATCCACTAGTTTTTGTGACATCTCAGTCGCAACAAGATGTGCAGCATCTCGGACTTCTTTTTTTGGAGACACTTCTGAAAGTAGCCCCATCTTACTAAAAAAACTATCGAAAGAGTCGTCGCACCTTTCAAGTGCGTAGAGCGTATTTAAAAATGTACGATTCTCAGGAAGAATTTTTTTGATTTCACTATATACTTTTTTCTTATGTAGAATGTATGCATCTGCCTGCTTTTTCATAAGTGCAGGTGTCATAGAAACCCATGTGAAATCTTTCGGTGTAAGAGGAAGTGTTTTTGTGATCATGATTGTCCTATTCTAACACAAAAATACTTTGTTATTTCTTCCGCCTTTTACACTCTTTTCCATGGCTACCCGGTAACATATCGATACTCATCAAAAATTCTCCAACTATTTCTCCACCAACAAATTTGAAATGCTTTTTGAAAAGCTTAAGCCAGGATTGTTTATCATGCTTACATTCTTGTGCTTCCATATCTAACCACTTTCTAAAACTACCGAATTCATTTTGAATAGCTAATAATTGCTGTGCATTATAAATAGCTGCATTAATTTTCAGTCTATTACGAATTATCCCTGGATCACTCAGGAGTCGATTGAAATCTTTCTCGCCATACTTCGCAACTTTTTTGATATCAAAATGATGATATGCTTTTCTAAAATTATTTTCCTTTACTAAAATGGTATGCCACGAAAGCCCAGCCTGATTAATCTCCATCACGAGACGACAAAATAGTTCATTGTCGTCTTCAATACGTACACCATAGTGAAGATCGTGGTATATCTTATCAACATCAGTTGTGTTAGTAAGCGTAGCTACATACGCACAATAAGGATGCATATATACGCGCAACTACTGCTCAAACCCTTCGACTACCGTAACTTCTTTTTCTTGTATAACGTCTCCTGCATCTAGCACAAATCGCCCTTTTACTTTCTTTCCTTCAAGAACATGTGGAAGCCAGAAAATAGCATCTTGCCACATTTCACTATACGGCATATAGGTAGCACTAAGCCATGAGGGATCCATTGTCTCATTTGGGGAAGGTTCCCCTACGAAATCCTCTGCTGTAAAAATGTGAACGACTTGATCTGAAGAAGGATCATGTGGGAATATAAAAGTTACTTCACCATGTTTTACAACAGAATGCACTTCAACACCAACGGAAGTTGCGCCACTGCGCATTGCTGCCTCTTCAATACTCTCACCATCTTGTACAACTGTATCAATTCCGTTATATCTACCCTTGCGCCCGTCTTTTCTCATCGCAAGACACACATCAACGACACCGCCACTTGATTTTCTAATAAGGAATAATAGTGTTGAATTTTTCATAATCTATAATAAATATAGTACAAGTGTATCATATAAAAAATATCACTTTTAGGACCTTTTCTTCAGGAAAGAAATAATCTCATTACTTGTTTCTACAATACTTTCAGGATTTACCACGTTTTCACTTTTACTTATTTTTCTAAAATTATGGGCGGCACCCATTATTTTTAGCAATTCAACTTTTCCTCCATCTTTTGAAAGTTCTTTCGCAACATGAGTATAGTACTCTTGAATGTGCAGGGGGATTGGTGGATCATCATCTTCAAAAAATGCAAGAAGTACCGATCCACCATTTTGTACAAATTTTGTAAGTATTGGAAATATTGGTGATGTTCTTACATCCCAGGGTGTACGAAGAATTTTTGTAAACACATCCCCGTATGGAATTGTTTCAATAGTTCCTGGATATGCAGCTGGAGAAATAAGCACAATTTTAGTAACAGTAACACCATTACTTTGTAATTCCTTTAGTGCCTTTATCACCATATATCCACCCGCACTCACACCAACAAGTGCAACTTCTTTTGAAGAAGTTGCGGTACGAAAATATGAAGTAATTTTTGCAAATACGGACGACCTAGAAAGTAATGTATCCTTAGTCCAGTCTCCTGATGATAAGCCAGTGTCTGGATGATTATACATGATGCTAGATATACCAATTGACTCCAATGTTTCTGCTAGATGACCAAAAAAAGTTGGAATAAGTGACAATTTTTTCCTTACACTCTCATCTCTAGGAACTCCTCCAACCATAGCAACGAGTATGTTCTTTTGTTTTGTATCCACAAGTGCACATCTAATAGTATTTTCTGCCACTTTGAGTATCTCTGTTGTAAAAATATTTTTCTGTAACCACTCTTCCTCGGTCGACGGGAATAGGACCTTTTTTAAGGAGAACGTACGGTTGTTAGTTTTTTTTATTTCCATGTTAGAGATTCAGAATCTTATATACACCAATCCCAAAAGCAATAGTGACGTTGAGAGATTCCTTTGTTCCAAGCATAGGAATCTCAGCGATAACATCACAGATCTGAAGAACCTCTTTTGTAATACCTGTCACTTCTGGTCCAATAATAAACACAATATTTTTTGTACTATCAACAGTAACATCTTTATAATCGATAGATTTCTCATCCTGTTCAAGCGCAATAATAAAACTATTATTTTTTTTCAGTTCTTTTAATACGTCAACAGTATTTTCACTGTATTCCCATGGAATAGTATCGTCTGCCCCTAATGCAACTTTTGCAAAATCCTTCCTACGTAATCCTTTTTTATCAAGCGGAGTTGGAGTAGTGCCACAAAGGTATATTTTTTCTATCCCGACAGCATTTGCGGTTCGGAAAATAGACCCCACATTATAGACAGATCTAAGGTTGTCTAGGACTGCAATTTTCATGTGAATATACTACCATATTTATTCTAAGATAGACTTTGCGTGATACGGCTTTGTTCGCATACCCCATGGACTTGCAGTTTCATTACGATATTTTTTAGATAAGGTAATTTGGTAAAATCCGAAAATGACTGTTGCAATTGTTGACCAGAATTTATATTGTACCCATACATCACGCCCAAATAAGCGCCACGAGATTTCATTAAAAACTGCAAGTAGCACAAAAAATATACCCCAACGTACAGAAAGCAGGAACCACCCCCTATCACTCATATCAAACAGTGCCACAAAAAGTCTTTTTAGTAATCCTTTCCCCATGAAGGCTCCACCTAAAAGAAAAAAACCGAATAATCCATTATAGAGTGTGTCTTTAATGATAAAGAGAAGCGGAGCATTAAATACTGCAGTCAGAACACCAAATGCTATTACTGAAATTCCTGCAATAAGAGGAAACCACGCAATTCTTTGTTCGTACAAATATGAAGTTAGAAGTGCTAGTGCAGTAAGTACGCTAAAAATTGTCGTTGAAGTAACAAAACCCTTATCTGTATCCCCTATCACAGCAAGAGCAATGAAGAATGCTACAATTGGCCCAAATTCAATAGACCAACTTATTGCAATATTTTTATACATCATTAGATAATAGCATGAATAGGTGCTTTATTTATTTCGTTTTGCTAAAAAAAAGTATGAAAAAATAAACACAAGGAGCGCAGCCGCTGCAGCGCTGTATTGCCCTCCGCTACTTTCAACAAACCTAGGGTAAAAAAATTGTAATTCTATAATTCTAAAAAAATTAAATGAAGTAACATCACCGGAAAATAAAAAATGCAAGCATGCAACCCCAATGTGTAAAGCAGCCGAAATAAGCATAAGATACAAAAATGCTTGGACAAACGTATTATAGGTTGGATTTATTACTGCCATGTCTAATCGACTAAGTGTACAACAACTTTACCATTTGTAGTGAATTGTACTCCTTCTTTTCTAAGAATTGCTTCCTTACTTTTACCACGAAGACCATTATACATACCGATACTACCGTCAGATTGTACTACACGATGACATGGAATATTTTTATCCTGATTTTTTGCCATAATTGTACCAACCGCACGAGCGGCACTTTTATTACCAGCATGTAAGGCAACTTGGGAATAAGAAAAAACGTTTCCTTCAGGAATCCTCTTTACTATATCGAGTACTTTTTCTTTAAAAGTTTTCATATTCGTAATTATTTTCAAAGCGGAGGCGGAGAGATTCGAACTCTCGAACCAGTTGCCCAGTTGCCACCTTTCCAAGGTGGTGGAATAAACCGCTATCCGACGCCTCCACTTTAGAAATAATTAATGTTACTTTGCTCTAGGCTGCGAGTTTAAAAGTTTCAGTGAAGAAAAAATAAAAACACTCTGGGTGTGTTTCTTTTTCATTATAACATGACTAAATATGTACGCACCCAGATGAGCGTCACCCTTACTTTTCGTAAATAAACGATTGTACTTTTTTATTTCCGGCCCAATGAAGCGTTGCCGTTCCGGCAATTATTATAAAAATGCAAAGCAGCCTAAATTCAGAAATTGTTTCAAAGTACAGAAATACTCCTGATATTACTGCCATTATGTTTACAACTGCAAGCTGTACAGGGACAACAATTGCTGCTCTTCCACTCTGAAAGGACATTTGAAGTAACACAAGTCCAACCACGTTTGCACTGACCACTAATAAAAAGAAAGGATTATAGAAAAAATAAATAGATTCAAGCACGTGTCCCTGCCCGCTAATATATATTGTCATTAGTTTTGTAAGTGATCCACCTACTCCAAAAGCAACACCTGTTGCGAGCGCAAAAATTATTTCTTTCCGTTTACTTTTCCTAAATGACATTAAAAGTAACCACAGGATAAAGGCAGTACCATAAAATACAAAAATATACGGCCAATGTAATGTAGTAGCAGTTACCACTTTACTATCAAATGAAATTGCGGACGCGCCGAGTATGATAAGAAAAAGCCCAAGCCATTCATAGGCAAGTAATTTTTCTTTTAAGAAAAAAACTGCCATGAGTACTAAAAATACATCACCTACAGAAACAAGTGGCTGAACTAAACTAATTTCCCCTATATCAAGAGCTTTAACAAGCAACAGCCAGCCAATGAACGTTGCAAAGTATCCAATTACCCATTTTGTATTAGTGAGAAACCCTTTTATGACTAAAAGCAACTTTTCTTCACCTATTTTTGGAAGTGTATCTGCTGCTACCTTCCATAACAGATATCCTAACTGAAGTGAAAATGTAGCAAGAAGTGTCGTAATGACTACTGTCATATAGCTACTATTTTTTGCTATTCAGATTTTTTGTTATGATTTTCCTTGGAATCATTTTCATCTTTTACTTCTACTTCTTCCTTTTTATCTTCTATGATGTCACCCTTCCTGTGATGCTCATGGTGTTCATGAGAAACCTCGTGCTGTGCTTCTGTTTGGCTTTCGTGAATATGACGAGACGGAACTTTTGCGTATTCATGCTTCTTTTCAGTAAGATAGTACACAGCCGCACCAATGAATGGAACCCCAAGGATAAGAACAACCCACCAAAATCTATCCTGTTTTGCTGCGTCAACTATCATCCAGATAACAAATGATCCTGCTATGATACAAGCACCATAGATAATTATATTTATAATTGCACTCACAACTAACATTATAAATAGTGTTAACATATACTTTTATTTATTTAATAATCTTTGAACACGATCTGCAACTGGCGGGTGTGTCATAAACATCTTTTGCATAAAAGATATCTTTTCTCCTTCGCGCGCCTCAGATTCATCATTAACCCCTGTTGGGTCAGAAATGAAAAGATGGGCGATTGCTTTATTTTGCACTTTCATTGGCTGATGAAAGCCACTTATCTTTTGAAGAGCACTCGCCAACCCTTCCGGATAACGAGTTATGAGAGCTCCTGTTGCGTCAGCCAAATACTCTCTCTCACGTGATATTGCAAGACGAATAATTGTGGCTGCAATTGGCGCTAGAATAATAGCAGCAATCCAAAGGAAAATAAAAAGTGGCCCTTTTTTATCACTATCACCCCCAAATGCTGCAGTACGAAGCGCGATATCTGCGACAACTGAAATAACCCCAGCAAAAACTACAACTACAGTCTGGAGTAACATGTCACGGTTACCAATATGTGCTAACTCGTGTGCCAATACTCCTTCAAGCTCTGACTTACTTAGGAGAGGCAAGATACCAGTAGTCACAGCTACGACTGCGTGATTTTTGTCACGACCTGTTGCAAAAGCATTTGGTGCCGGATCGTTGATAACATAGAGCTTCGGCATTGGTAGCCCTGCAGTGATTGATAAATTCTCGAGAATGTTCCAAAGTTCTGGATACTCATCTTTTGATTCTATCGGCTCTGCATTTGCCATCGATAGTACAAGCTTATCGGAAAACCAATATGCCCAAATATTCATGAACAAACTAATTGCAATAGCACTATAGAGTATAAGAGCATTGTTATAAATAAATGATAATGCAAATCCAATAGCAATGATGACGAGTAAAAAACCAGTCATCATAAACCATGTCTTTCGTATATTTGATGCTTGATTAGAGTAGAGAGTCATAGATAATAGCGGTTAACTTTTGTTAATTAGCTATAAGAGTAAGAGAAAGGCTTTTAAAAAGTAACTTCAACGGGATTTCGCGCAGCTTCTTCACCTTCATTTAGTTCAAAGAATTCCTTTTCTCCAAAAGAGAACATCTTTGCGATAATATTAGTTGGTACGACTTGAATAACGGTGTTATATTCCATAACATTTGAGTTATAAAAACGTCGAGCTGCTTGAATTTTATTTTCTGTATCAGAAAGTTCTGATTGAAGAGACAGATAGTTCTGATTACTTTTTAGATCAGGATAGCTTTCCGCAAGGGCAAAAATACTCTTAAGAGCACCTGTAAGCATATTCTCAGCTTGTGCATGTTCTGCTGTGGTCCCTGCTCCCATTGCTTTTGTACGTGCCTCAACAACTTTTTCAAGTGTAGAAGTTTCAAAATTTGATGAACCTTTAACAGTATTCACAAGATTAGGAATAAGATCATAGCGGCGCTTGAGTTGCACGTCGATATCTGCCCATGCATTTTTAACTCGCTGAGTAAGTGTCACAAGGGAGTTATACATCATTACAAGCCAAATAACAGCAAGAACAAGTACTGCAGGAATGTTAAATTTCCAAGGTATATAATCAAAGAAACCTGAAGCAAATAATGCTAATGTGAGGAGCCCAAATAAAATGTTCATAGTAGTGTAAGGTTTATTGTGTAAATAAGTTTAATTGTACCTTCTTGGCACGGTGCTCATTTATTTCGTCCACCTAGAGGTTACCTTAATAATACAAGAGCGAGAATAAAAGTCAATTGAATATCCGTAAGCATACCCATGCCAAACAAAGAAGAAAACCAACAAAAACCAGGAATTCTTCCACAAAATCAATTTTTTCTGGTACTATAAGGTAATCATGGCAAATAACGAAGAAACAACTCAATTATTCAAGCAGCGTCATTCTTTGGCGCATGTGTTACTTATGGCAATTAAAGAGACTTTTCCTAAGGCTCTTCCAACAATTGGTCCAGTGACAGAGAATGGATTCTACTATGATGTTGATTTTGTTGACTCAAAAATCGGACCAGATGAACTCGAGAAACTAGAGAAGCAAATGAAGGAAATTCTTAAAAAAAATCTTGAATTTGTTGTATCGACAATCTCTGCGTCTGAAGCAAGAAAGCAATTTGCAAACAATCCTTTTAAACTCGAACTAATCGATGGCATAGAAAAAGCTGGGACAGATATAACACTCTACACTACGGGGTCGGATTTTTTTGATCTTTGTGAAGGTCCTCATGTAAAAAATACTAAGGAAATTCCAGCGGACAGTTTCAAACTTTCTCATGTTGCAGGCTCATACTGGAGAGGAGACGAGACAAAGCCAAGACTTACCAGAATCTATGGCATTGCTTTTTCATCAAAAGCGGATCTAGATGCATATGTGACACAACAAGAAGAAGCCAAGAAAAGAGATCATAGACTATTAGGTAAGCAATTAAAGCTCTTTACTTTTAGCGAACTTGTTGGCCCAGGTCTTCCACTATGGACACCTCGAGGCACGATGATCCGTGAAATTTTAAATGATTACTTGTGGTCGCTACGTCGAAAACAAGGTTACCAAAAAGTAACAATTCCTCATATCACAAAAAATGATTTATATGTAAAAAGTGGTCACTGGGAAAAGTATAGTGAGGATCTTTTTAAGATAAACACTCGAGATGGTCATACTTTTTGTATGAAGCCAATGAACTGCCCGCACCATGCGCAGATTTACTCAAGCGAGCTTAGATCGTACAAAGAACTTCCAATACGTTTTTGTGAAACAACAATGGTCTATCGCGACGAACAATCAGGTGAGCTATCTGGTCTTGCACGAGTGCTTTCAATTACACAAGATGACGCTCACGTTTTTTGCCGAGAGTCACAACTTGAAACAGAAATGGGTAATGTATGGAACCTGATCGCAGAATTTTATGGAACCTTTGGTTTTACTCTTGTGCCACGATTTTCTCGCCGTGACCCAAAACTACCTGAAAAATATATGGGGAGCACTGATGGTTGGGATAAGGCTGAGAATGCAATCAAAAATCTAATAAACTCCAGAAGTAGTGACAATTGGATTGATGGAGAAGGAGAAGCTGCATTTTATGGACCAAAAATAGACTTTATGGCCAAAGATTCTATCGGTCGCACATGGCAGGTAGCAACCATCCAACTCGATTTTGTGCAACCAGTAAATCTTGAGCTTGAATTTGTAAACGATGAAGGTAAGCGAGAGGCACCGGTCATGATTCACTGTGCAGTTATGGGGAGTCTTGAACGATTTATGTCGACATTCATTGAACACACCGCAGGAAACTTCCCTCTATGGGTTTCGCCGACACAAATCACCCTCCTCCCTATTTCTGATAAACACCACGAATATGCGGAAAATATTAAAAGCGAGTTACTGAAGAATGATATTCGTGTGGAACTTGATAGCAGTAAAGAAGGTCTTGGTAAAAAAATTCGTGCAGTTCGCGAAATGAAAACACCATACTGGGCGGTCATCGGAGATGCCGAAGTAGCAAATGGTACAGTAACACTAGAGCACCATATAGTAGGTAAGATTGGGGAAATGAAAATTGATGACGTGGTTACAAAACTAGTAACTGAAAGTAACGAAAAACGATAATACAGAGAAAAAGCCGACACCATATGTCGGCTTTTGGTTGGGTATCATTATGGAAAACACGATTTCACTTCATTTTGTATTTCCCTAAGTGGGTCGAGGATCTTTCGCACCTGCTGTGCAAGCTTCTTCATGTCTACATCTTTTGGAAGAGTTGTTTTAATAAATGACGGACAATTCTGATCAAGGCAAAATGGTACCGCCATAACTCTACCAAAGATACTCCCACATGGCACAACATCAATTACAAGTTTTGGTAAGCCGTTTCCAGGAGACTCCTTAAAAGTAAGCCACGAATGTGGTAGTAATTTTAACCTACCCTCAAACGAATGTCTGCCTGTATTTTGATAATGGAAAAAAACTTTATCCCCATAGTCAGGATCTTCTTCGACCGAACCATGACGAGTCATGATACCATCAGTCACCTCAAACAATGGGAACAATCTTTGGTATGCTCGTACTATTACTGGCGGATATGAAAAAAGTTCAAGATTTTTTGTAAGCTCATTCATTCTTATTTTTGATGTAAGAATTGAGGTGACTAAACAGATTTCATCTAAAGCCTGATCAAAGGCTAAAGGTATTTCGCGTCGAGCATGTGCCATCGAACCATCCTTTTTATAATGATAAAGAACCACTTTGAATCCTACTCTTTTTTTAAAATCATGCAAGAAAAAGCTCACAGAAACTGCGAGCTTGATAAACCTAACATACTTTATTCTTTTGTGACACCCGAACTTGATCAGGTTTTTTTAATGTAAGGCCAACATAATGAGGCAAGCTCTCTTTTCTAAACATCCAATCCTGCACAAGTGGCCAGCCTTTTTTCAACTGATTCTCTATTAGTGCTTTGTTATCAGTATCACTTTTCATAACCACCCTCTTTCTTATTAAGATCATTTATACATACTATGTTTGGTGTTTTTTTATCCTGAACCCAGATCGTTTCTGGAAGCTTGAAGTAAGCTTCATTGGCAGCACAGCTATATGTTGCATCAAACTGAATACGTATACTCCCTCTAAAGGGACCCACTATTTGAACTAGTTCACTAAAAGAACCAGTGTTACATGTACCTATTTCAGACATATCATCTCCTTCTGAAAAGCTAATCTCATTGTAGATGAGTACGTAACGTAAGTCAATAAAGGATCCTCGCGGCAAGCTGACGAGGTATTAAATACAAAGAATTCGCTCTACTCATATGCAACGGAGCAAGCTCTGAGGCATTTAATCTTTTTTAACTCCTCGGCTTGGAAGTGAAAAAGAATACTTTTTCACTTCTCTCGCTCTACGTCATTAATAAAAAAAATACCATGCATCTAGATGGTATTTGTTTATTCTATACATTTTCAGCTATGGATACAGGTGGAGTTGTCTGTCGTCCCAGTCTCCATCATGTGGATCCTTGGGTTCGTCTTTCCACGATTGTGACTGTGATAGAAAGTCAGGTTTATCACCACTTGGAAGATGAGCTCCATCTCCCGCACCCAGACCTTCCATACTTCTTGCTTTGTAGTCAACGTGCCGGGAACCAGCACACTTATGAGCACACATTCCTGAATTGCATTCAATAAAGCGACACGTGGGATCCTTTAGATAAAAACCTCGCAAAACAGTATTTTTTTCTGTGTTGCAAAAGCCTGGTAAAACACCCTGTTGACCTAATGGCATGTGATTAGCCTTTCTTGAAAAAACTCGAATCCACGCTAACTTTACTATATATTCCACAAAAAGAAAAGTGACACTACCTGTGTCACTTTTCTTTTTAAGATTATTTAAATATCAATCGTAGCTGATTTTGCGTGAGTTTGGATAAAACTCTTGCGCGGACCAACCTCACTTCCCATTAACATCTCAAATACTCTGTCTGCCTCTTCTGCTTCATGCACAGAAACAATCTTAAGCGTACGAGTCTTCCTGTCCATAGTCGTTTCCCATAATTCTTCTGCATTCATTTCTCCAAGACCCTTGTATCGTTGAATGGATGGTTTTTTATTTGATTTCTTAACTGCCTTTGCTTCTGTTTCCTCAGTGCTATCATCTTCAGTGGTTTCTTCTGGTTCTGTATCTTCTGGTTGCTCAGCATCTTCTTCACTAAATCCAAGCTTCTTCATAACCGCAACCTTCTCCTCATCTGAGTATGCGTAATTAACTTCTTTTCCAAATGAAATCTTGTAAAGTGGAGGTTGTGCAATATAGATATACCCTGCTTCTATAATAGGTCGATAGTAACGATAGAAGAATGTAAGAAGGAGCGTACGAATGTGAGCGCCGTCAACATCCGCATCTGTCGCAATAATAAGTTTATGGTAACGAACTTTAGAGATATCAAACGTATCTCCAATTGCAGCACCCATCGCAAGTACAAGGTTTTTAA
>CAZEXZ010000010.1:0-6307 GCA_964516655.1 uncultured Candidatus Saccharibacteria bacterium
AGTTCGAGTCTCATCCGAGGCACCAAACAGCCTTTAAAAAGTACTTTTTATACACATTTACCGTACATATAAGTATAAGTATACACTTGCTTCGACTGAGATACAACAAAGATTGTGGATAAGTTAAAATCTAACATTTTCTAAATAAAAAATCAAAGAAATAATGATTTAAAAGAATTATTATTTTAAATAACATAATAAGAGTAAATAAATGCATAATGAAATAGAAAAAAATGAAGAGAGTATAAATATTCCCATATTAGATATTGAGAAGATTTATACTTTCCCAATTTTAATCAACGAAGAACGACAACTATTAACTGATGCAGCAGAACTTTTTAAACTTAATTTTTGTGATTATGCATTACTAGGTATTTGGAATGCGGCAGTTAGCAATCTTAAAAGAAGGGTGGAAGCATATGGTGTTGATTTGTGGATATCGGTTGTTCAAGAAGAAGGGGGAAGAAAAAAATATGATAAAGATGGCGAGACATTGAGTGGTCGGTGGGAGGGTGTTGATGATTTAGTTCTTATTTCCGGTGTCACGAAATTAGGTCTATTAAATAAAAAAGCAGGAAAATCACTAGAAATGATTAACTGGATGCGTAACCATGCATCTGCTGCTCATGAAAATGAAAATAAAGTTGAGCGTGAAGATGTTATTGGTCTCGCTTTAATTCTTCAAAAGAATCTATTTGAAGTTGCTCTTCCTGATCCAGGTCATTCAGTGTCTGCGCTTTTTGATCCAGTAAAGTCATCCATTTTATCGAGAGAAAATTTTGAAATGTTAAAGGATGAAATAAATGCCTTAAGGCTTCAAGATGTTCGTATTTGTTTTGGTTTTATTTTAGATCTTGTTTGTAGGAATGAAGAACCTTCAACATCGAATGCTTCCGAACTTTTTGCGACTATTTGGTCAAGAACGAATGAAGATTTAAGAAAAACTGCAGGAATAAAGTATCATTCATTTAATTTTGAGTCTACTATTGAAGCAGCAGAAGTTGAAAATAAAATTATAGGAAAGCGATTACTAAGTTTGTTAGTTCAAGTTGATGGTATTAAATACATACCTGATGCAGCAAGAGCAAAATTGTATAGATTAGCCGCAAAAAGACTTTGTGAAGCTAAAGATGCTGCATATGGATGGAAAGAGGAAGAACAGAAAGCAATAGAATTAGCTCAATTTGGTCCATATGTGCCATCAATTATATTTGAAGTTGTTTACCAAGAGATTCTAGCAGTTTGGTGTGGTAATTTTTGGGGGAGATCAACATGTTACATTATACTTGAACCATTTATAAAAAATATTAATATTGACCAAGCTAGACAAATAATAAGCATGTTTGCCAACAATGAAAGAGTTAAATCAGAGTTATCACAGACTTCTCCCAAGAAAAATGCTATAGCATTACTGAGTAGACTTGAATTATTTTTTACTCTAGAGGCACATAAAGAAGAGGCGAGAAAAGTTGCAATTTATATTGAGTTACTTTAAGTCTATTAAATTTATGTGAATAATAAATTTTTTATAAAGATATTAAGAAAACTAAAGGATAAACCCCTAGTTTTATTTTTGTTAGATTGTTGATTATGATTGTTACAAGTGTTGTTAAAGCTTTCTTTCAGTCTTTGTAGAAACAGGTGAAAAATAGAAGAAAAGTTTACTTCTTTGGGGGTTGGTATTTAGGTATTTAGCCAAGTTACTGGCAATACGATATACTATCAACTATTATGAAATTAACGTATGTAGGCATTGCTTTGGTTGTCGGTTTTGTTGGGTTACATTTTCTTTTGGATAAGCCATTAGAATCAAAAGGTACAAATGATACGCCAAAAACAACACAGACTTCTAAAAAACAAGCTACAACAAAAAGTATGGAAACAACACAATTACAAATTGAAGATGAGGTGGTAGGCACAGGTGAAGAAGCAAAGGCAGGGGACGAAGTGACTGTACACTACGTGGGTACACTTACAGATGGGACGATGTTTGACGCATCACGTAATCATGGAGATACTGGATTTACTTTTAAGCTTGGTACAGGACAAGTTATTAAAGGATGGGACCAAGGTGTCGCTGGTATGAAAGTTGGAGGAAAGCGAAAGCTCACTATCCCGTCTGATCTAGCGTATGGAAATCGTGCTGTTGGAGGAGTGATCCCTGCTAACGCGACACTTATTTTTGAGGTGGAGTTACTGGACGTGAAGTAAGAGGAAGGTGCGTGGAAGTAAAAAGCGCAGCCGAAGGCTGCGCTTTTTACCATACACTATAACGCGAAATGTTGATACCAGGGCATCAAAGGTACCTCTTCGATGATATACTTTTACTATATGAACTGGAACACATTTGTAGAAAATTGGAAGTCGTTTTCATTAGTGCGAAAAATAGTTTTGTGTGTTGTTGGTGTCGTGGCAGCAGTAGTATTACTTCTCGTTGTTGCATTTATAAAAGCATCATTTGGGTACTCTTTTGGTAGTTCACAAGGTGGGATGATCCCCTCAACTACATTGACAGTATCTGCGCCAATGATGCCAGTAACAGGTGGAGTTAGTAGTATGTCATATGGTAAGGTTAGCTTTGATACATACAGGGGGGATGGTAGCAGTCCAGTAATGTACGAACAAGCAACACCAACTGCTGATGCTGAACTCTATGAAGTTACCTCATATCAAGCAACAGTTGAATCACGAACAATGGAAGATGACTGTAAAGCAATCCAGGCCCTTAAATCAGATGATGCAATTATTTTCCTTTCGTCTAGTGTAGGAAAGACTTCATGTTCATTTAATTTTAAAGCTAAGAAATCAGCTTCGAAAAAAGCACTGGACGCAATCAATGCGCTTAATCCAAAACAATTAACAGAAAATGTTAATACTATCGAGGATACACTCATTACTTACGATAGACGAAAAGAGATTTTGGAGAATAAATTAAAAACAATTGATAGTATATTAACCGAAGCTGTCGCTTCATATCAAGAAGTATCCCGTCTTGCCGTGCAGACTGGCAGTGTCACAAACCTTCGTCAAGCGATAAACGATAAAGTAGATATTGTCGAGAGACTTACCCAAAAGAAACTTGCAATTGAACAAGAGCTCGCGTCCATCAGTAATTCAAATACTTCTGATCTAGAACAGACTAACTATTCTCAGTTTAGTGTATATATTACGAAGGATACATTCATCGATAAAGATAGTCTCGTAAGTTCATGGAAGAGCGAGATAAAAAGGCTTGTGAGAGAAATCAACAGTTCATTACAGGCTATTACAATAGGTTTCTTAAGTGTGGCATTAACACTTATTACATATATTTTGTATTTGCTTGTAGGAGTTGTAATTTTAAAATATCTTAAAAAAGGTATCGTCTCCATCTGGAATAAGTAGTAATTGTGATCAAGAATTATGAATAAAAAAAAGATAAAGGGCTGTCCTTTATCTTTGGTATGGCTGGATGCTGTTTAACTGGGGTTATGAAGCCCAGGGTACTGAACATGTGCATCCATGTTTCAACAGTAGTGAATCGACCCATCTAATGTCCGTGGCGGCGACACTGCCTGTTGCATAGAATTCTAGTGTACCATATTCATTTTTATTTGTCTGAAGAAGCTTAATAAACACTACCACACTCCTCTTGGCACTGATATACTACATTACATGATGAAAGTCTCGAACAGTCTACCAGATATAGCGGTACTTCGTGGTGGCACTAAAAATTTCAAGCAATCTCTTCAAGAGGGTGCTGAAGTTTTGTCATCTCTTACAAAAATTGGCTATGAGCCAGTTGATGTACTCATAGATAAAGAGGGTGAGTGGACTGCTCACGGTGCACCAACTGACCCACATAAAGTTTTTACAAAGTCACACACTATTATCGATACCACTCGTATGAAAGGCGAGGCTTACCAATCACTTGCTCGTAAGATGCAGATTCCACTTATTTTTTCTGAAGACGAGACTGTATCACTTAATCGTGAGGACCTCTATAGAATATTGAGACAGCAAGATATAAAAGTGCCTGATACGTTTGTTGTTCACTTAAAGATGAAATATTCCGAGATCTTTGGACACGGTTCCATACACCACTTCTTGTTCGTCCTCTTCATCGTAATGCAACCGTTCCTTCTAAGATTGTTCGTATCTTCCACGACCTTGAACAAACAATCCGTGATTATCATGAAAAGGGTGTGGACATGCATATTCTTACTTATCGTAAGCTCCACACAACATCTCTTGCAGTACTTCCAAATTTTAGAAGCCAAAGAGTGTACACACCAATGTGGGTTGATTCATTTCCAGAAGATGGGGGACTTCCAAATAGACAATCCAGAATCCAACCACATCTTCAGGCGCCAGAATTTAGAAAAGAAAACATGCGTGCTATTGCAACAAAAGTATATAACGCTCTTGGCCTCTCTACTCCCGTGTGTATTGATTTTATTAATCACAATAATGAGTTTATTGTTGTTAATGTTGATTTAAATCCCTCACTTCACAAAGATGGCAGGTTCATGCAGTCTCTAAACACAACAGGGGTCGAAGTCGGGCACTATGTTCATGAGTTTATAAAAAATAGTAATGACGCCGAGAGATAAACAAATTGTGAGTATTATTTTAGGGTTACCTGTTATCGTCGTGCTCGTTATGTATTTTATACTTTATGTAAATAAGTAAGAGTCAAATAGTACCAGAAAGAGTACTATTGACTACCAAAAGTACCTATGTTATAAAGTGTATGTTGAACTTTAAGGAGCTACCGTGAAAAAAAATCAGGAGACAGAATTTGAAGAGCTTTACCAAAAGGTAAGTGCACTTGGAATACATAACGAACAAGATGATTTTGATAACCTCAACCAAGAAGAACTTGAAGCTTCCAGAAATCGAATTTCAGGAATGATTCAAGAGAATCCTCTTGCGTACCAGTTAGCATTTACAGAATACGTACATAACACACATGGCCCGATTGAATATCTGCGGGTACTAGAGTTTGCAAATCAGTCCATTGCGAAATTCAGATTATCAAAACAAGAATTTCATGCTTAACAATTAGTCTCGTACTAAGGCTCCATGCGGAGCCTTTTGTTTTTGTGTAAAAAGTAAGCTTTACATTTTATTCACTATATCACCTTGAAAAGTAAAAACCGCCCCTCTGGTAAGTATGGCGGTTTCTACTGTTTCTTATTACTAAAAGTTTTAAGAGACGTCTTTGTTTGATGCGCACGGTTGCTTCCTAAGCTTAATCGCGACAACTTTAGCAGCTATCTTTGTTTAAGGCCTGAGACGGTTCCGTCTTGTCAGTAATACTTTTCTTGTTACAGAAACATATCACCTTACAGTTGTTTTTGAAGCCGCATCTGCTTTTTATCGGCATCGACAATCATAACTTTTGTAGTCCATTTAATTATAAAATTACAATTAAATATATACTAGGCTTTTCATATCTATAGACTTCAAGGATTGTCGATTAAAACAATCTCTTTCTATATAAAATTGCTGATAATGAAACAACTGCCTACAAATAAGTGTATCAACTGCTCGTGATATACTCAAGTGATAAAGTAATAGTTATTCACACTTTTACAATTTAGTATATTTTGTAAAGTAAGTAAGTTTTATCAAGTATGAAGGAAAGAAAGAAAACTACAGAAAAAACTCATACCAAACAAAAGAATAACAGCGATGCTAAACTCCTACAAGATCTTAGTGCCTATTATGAGTCAGAAGGTCGGCATACTCTTCTCTGGAGAAAAGAGATTACACCGTACCGTATTTTAGTGAGTGAAGTAATGCTTCAGCAGACGCAGGTCATTAGAGTGTTGCCAAAGTTTGAGGAATGGATGAAACAATTTCCGACACTTGGCGCACTGAGACAAGCATCGCTTAGAGATGTCTTGGTGCTGTGGCAAGGTTTAGGCTATCAAAGGCGGGCTAAGGCACTACTTACAATTGCAAAGGAAATAGAAGTGCTACCAGATACGTATGAGGCATTACTTGAATTGCCTGGAATAGGGCCGTATACCGCATCTGCTGTTTGCGCATTTGCACATAACACATTTACTCACCCAGTTCTTGAGACTAATATACGAACTGTGCTTATTGAGTATTTTCACCAAGGAGAAAGTGAGATTCATGATGGCAGACTATACGATGATTTGAATCGTCTCGTAGCAAACAAGAAAGTCAAATCAATGGGGGCTCGTCATTTTTATTATGCACTTATGGATTTTGGTGCGTATTTAAAATCTAAGAAAATTTCACACAATAAAAAAAGTATTCATCATACTGTTCAGTCTGCTTATAAAGGTTCCTT
>CAZEXZ010000010.1:6317-14746 GCA_964516655.1 uncultured Candidatus Saccharibacteria bacterium
GGAGCTTCGAGCAAAAGTATTGTTTGCAATTACAAAAAAACTTCCCTTACCAAATGACAATCGATTAGAGCAAGTCCTTACCAGTCTCGTTAATGAAAAATTTATAGTAAAAAATAAAAACGGCTATTCGCTTGCTGATTAATTATTGTGCACAATACCACAATCACGAAGAAGTGTATCAATTTGTTTAGGTGTTAATACATGAACTGCTTTTGATTTTAAGCCATGAATTACAAAAGACATAATGCGAACTCGCTTAAGAGATACAACAGTTAGATTAAGTGCATTTAGCATTCGACGGATTTCATGCTTCTTTCCTTCGGTGAGAATTATCTTAAGAGAATAACCTTCATTGTAAATAGTTACCGCTTTTACTGGGGCGTATTGAGCCTCCTGTGTCCTAATTCCTTTTTTAAGTAATGTGATTACACGAGGGGTTGCCTTTTCTCGAATAACAACATCATATTCTTTCTCACGGGCAAATTTAGGGTTAAGGAGAGCATCTACGACACGATAGTCATTGCTGTAGAGTAAAAGCCCCTCACTTTCTTTATCAAGTCTCCCAAGAGGCTCGCAACCTGGTAGCTCAGGAATTCTGCCGGTAACTGCACCACGTGGTTTATGATATAACGCATATACTGGATCTTTTTCTATTGATTTTACTGTGACAATATCTTTGGCGTGAACTTTACTTCCCAACGTTGCTTGTTGCTTATTAATTGTTACATAGCCTTTCGAAATATAATCATCGATAGTTCTTCTTGACCCAATACCTTGGTCTCGAAGAAATACATTTATTCGTTTTGGTTCTTTTTCAGTTACTTTTATTTCTTTCATACTTATTTATATTAGCGAGTATCCTTCATAGGGAGCACGTACGATATACTCCATAATATAGCACATCCTAAGACAACAAACATTAATTGTGGCCGTTCACCAACAAATGGAGCAATGATAACTCCAACGGTTCCAACGATAAGAGTCCCCAAACCCTGCATATTAATAAAGAGTGCAGTGAGTGATGGGTCTTCAACGCCAACTTTTTTAAAATAGTAGCTAAAGGACATTGTTTCTACAAACGTGGCACCAATTCTAGATGCAAAAAGGAGAGCAACCCAAACCCAAAGAGTCTTGGTGGAAATAATTACAAAAAGGAAGGTTGTTACAGTTAAAATTAATAATCCAATAATGAGCATTTCTTTTTCACCAAATTTTTTATCTGCAAGATAGCCGAGCTCATAGGGTAGTACAACAAGAGGTATGAGAGCTAGCGGAAGAATAATCGTCATGTAGCTTGTAAGTGGAATACCGATAGCAGTCAAGTATAACGGAGAATAGATAACCATCGTTGCATAGAATGACTGAATTACAAGTTCTCCTATTATGGCAGCGCGCAAATTTTTATTTCTAAAAGCCTCTCGTGCAGCTTCGAGTATATTAATGTGGTGGTAAGCAGGTTCTTTCATGTGATGAAGATACCTATGAAGGAAAAAGAGATACGGGATAAGCATGCATGCTGATATGGTATAAAGTGTTGCAAATGAATTGTGAGAGTACTTAAGAATTGTTCCACCAATAAATGGTGAAACGAGAATTGCAAGATTAAAAATTGCTAAAAATAAACCTCGCACACTCCCAACACGAGCGTGAATCGTAAAATTTTCTATAAAAATATTTAACGTGATATTGAGTAACACTTGAAGCACAAAATGAATTACAAACAGGACGGGAAGAAGATAGATATTTTCTGTGTGGCCAAAAAGAGTGATGACTATAATTTCAGATAGTGCAACACCAAACGTAAAACCATATGTATGAAATTTTCGCACAGATCTTGCAATATTGACTGATGCAAAAAGCGCTAAGATACTCCCAAGCACATATACACCACTTACAATTGAAGAATTGAAATATTGATGAAGGTATGATGAAGTTGCATATACAGGTATCGCGTAATGGAGCGCAAACAAAAACGTCATCATGTAGGTGACAAGGAGTAATTTGCTACGAAGAATGGCGTGCATATTATTGTAGTATATCAGTCGCCGCTACCAATATGTAAGATGGTGTGTTGATAGACTGTACGATATAAAAGTAACAGTGATACTAAAAACAAGCACTTCGTGCTTGTTTTCAGGTTGTTTGCTTTTCTAAATGCTAATGATAACTGGTATGATAACTGGTCGCTTTGCTGTCTTTTGAAGTAGGAATTTTGTCGTAGCTTCTGCAAGATCCTGTTTCATTTGGTCAAGATTACTGAATCCTCCTCGAGCGAGTGAGTCATCAATTACTTTTTTAGTCAGAAGACGAGTCTGATAGAGAAGGTCTTGAGATTCTTTGAGATACACAAAACCTCTTGAAATAAGATCAGGGGATTTCTTAAGCGTATGTGTATGGCTATCAATAACACCAATAACAACAAACATACCGTCTTCAGCTAGTGTTTGTCGGTCGCGCATAACCACGTCCTGTATTTTACCTACTGACGTACCGTCAACTACAATCATTTCACTCGGAGCTTTTTCTTTAATGGAAACAATAGAAGTTCCTTCATTTCGAATTTCAATAACCATTCCGTTATCTGGAATAACTATGTTTTCCTCACTCATGCCAAGTTTCCTTTCGAGATCTGCGTGCACTCTAAGCATGTAGTGGTATCCATGAACTGGAATGAAAAACTTCGGATGAATTTTTCTATGAATCCAGTTTAGTTCCTCAGCGTTAGCATGACCTGATGAGTGTACATCAGATGTTTTGTAGTGGATAAGATGAGCGCCTTGTCGGGAAAGTTTATCTTTCAAATTTTGTACTGCACGCTCATTTCCTGGTACCACAGAAGAGGACATAAGAATTGTGTCTCGAGGTGTAAGTCGAATAAATTTATGTGTCTTGCTTGCAATTCTTCCAAGAGCTGCGAATTCCTCGCCCTGCTGTCCAGTAGCTAGAATGATTAACTTGTTTTCAGGGTAATGCGGAATGTCTTCAAGCGGGATAAGCGTTTCTGGTTTCACTTTTAGCATGTCAGCAAGTTTTGCAATCTCTACGTTTGTCTTCATGCTTCTTCCTTCAACAACAACTTTTTTACCATACCTTTCTGCAGTCTCTAGCATGAAAAGCATACGTTCCACTTGAGATGCAAAAGTACTAATGATAAGCCGCCCAGCAGTTTCTCTGATAATGGTCTCAATATTTTTATAGACTACTGTGTCAGAAATTGAGAATCCTGGATTTTCACAGTTAGTGGAGTCAGCCATTAAAAGTAATGTTTTTCTTGTCTCAAATACTTTATATCGCTCAACTTCATCGTCTGTAGGGATTCCGTCATTATGTTCAAGACGTAAATCTCCAGTGTGAACAATATCTCCATATGGTGTTTCAATCATGATTCCCATTGAATCAGGGATAGCATGAGTTACACCAAAGAATCTAACTTTGAGATCTCCAAATGTAATTGCGTCGCCTTTTTCAACAACATTGATTGTGAGAGGGGAAAGATGAGGAAATTCTTCTTGACGCTTTTTAATCATGAGAGACGTAAAAAGTCGTGCATAAATCTGAGGATTGCCTATTCTAGGCATGATATAAGGAATAGATCCAATATGATCAAGGTGACCATGAGTAACCAGAACTCCTTTAATTTTGTGCTTATGCTCTTCAAGATAACGTGTATTAGGTAAAATAAAATCAATACCTGGTGTGCTTGTTTCTGTGAATTGCACCCCACAGTCTACGATAATGATGGTGTCCTTGTATTCAACAAGACTCATGTTTCTTCCAATTTCTTCAACTCCACCAAGATGAATGATTCGAATGTCTCCGTCTTTAAGAGGAGGGATGTGATCTGTCTCTCGTTTTCCTGTGACCGTTGTATCAAATTTTGGACCAACCATTGAGCGTGGAGGACGGTTATTCCGCATACGACTTCCGCTGTTACGAGAAAATCGTTCGCCTTGTTTTTTGAAAGGGGCTGCAGGAGACGGCGAAGTACTTTCTTGTTGAGTTTCTGGAGAGACGGTGTCAGGCGTTAAGGCACTTCCTGAATTTTCTTGATTTAAATTGTTATCTTGTGTAATTGGGTTCATGTTTGTAATGTTATTAATGAATACTATTTTGGACTGCTTCTAATAATGGTTTGTAATATGCTTTTGGCCAAACACTCTCGGTGTATCTATACCAACTCTCCACGAGCATAAAACGAGATGAGTTGTCGTAGCTATACAGAGGGAGCGTAGATACATTTTTATCATTGGCTATATAAATAAGTGATGGAGCAAATAAAAAGATACCTGGTATTTCTTCTGTGAATTCTTTCTTAACAGAATCGTATGCTGAAGCCCGTTCTTCTGGACTATTACTCGTTCGTAAAATTTCTAGATTTTGATCTAATTCTTTACTAACATAGTTAGAGATATTAAGACCCGGGTATGTTCGTTGTGAGGAATGCCAGAATGCATATAGATCAGAAGGGGATTCAGTAATAGCACCAAAAAGAAGAACTTGGAAGTCTCTATCCTTGATAATATTTTGATTTAAATCAGAGACATCGTAAATAGCAATCGTTGCAGTAACACCAATTTTTTCCCAGTCAGCTTTTATCATTTCAGCAACCTTTTTCATTTCATCAGTATTTGCAGTAGCAAGTGTGAGTTCAAGAGTTGATGATGCATTCTTTATTGCTTTGCTTTTTACAAACAACGCACGTGCCGCTTCTGGGTTGTATTCAGATGGTGTTTCTTCCGGATCAAATGGGTAAGGGTTATTTATTACTTTTCCATATTTATAAAGAACTTTATCAACTATTGCTTGTTTGTTAATTGCCATTTGGAGTGCTTCACGAACATTTTTATCTGCAAGCGGTGTAGCTTTGTTTGGATTAAAGAAAACTGCAAAAGTTCTAGGTAGTAAAGAGGTTTTAATGGTGGATGTGGCAATATTCAGTGTTGCAACTTTTTCTGGAGAAATACCATGTATTCTTGTTATATCGCGATCTGCAAAAGCTTTGAGTAAGTATTTTTCATTTTGGTAAGTCAGTATAACTATTGTGTCTATATACGGTCTACCAAGAGTGTAATTTTTATGCGACTTTAATGTAAACACTGTAGGTATCCCTGATTGGGAAGCTATTGAGTCAATTTTATAAGGTCCGCTTCCGACTGCATGAATATTAAAATCACTTAAACTAATTTGATCTTCAGTTAAATTCTTCCAAACATGTTTTGGGAGAATCCCTAATGACAAAGTTTCCATGAAGAGAGGGAATGGCTTTTTTAGAACAAAAGTAATTTGAGTGTCACTATTCTTTTCAAGTGTAATACCCTCCCATTCAATTCTGTGTGGACTTTTAATTGTTGGGTTTTGAACTAAGTTAACAGTGTACACGATATCATCGATTGTTACTTTTTCACCATCATGAAATTTTGCTCCATCTTTAAGTGTAACTTCGTACCGAAGCCCATCTTCACTTTGAGTAATATTTTCTGCCATATCTAGAACTACATTTCCCTCAGAATTCTTTTTTGTTAGTCCTGCAAAAATGAGTTCCGTGAGATCTTTATCTTGTTCTGATGTTGCTAGAACTGGGTTAATAAATCTAGGTGTTCCTATAATTCCCTCACGAATTTCCCCACCGTAAACTGGGATAGTTACCAGAAATCGTTTATTAAATGTAACTAGTGCAGCAAAAAAGAATGCAAACCCAAGAAAGAGAAGTAGCCAAAGTGCGAGCACTTTTTCTGGAGAAAGTGATCTATAGATTATCGAAATCTTTTCTTGTATTGTATGAATTTTAACCTTGTAGTTTGAAGTGTCCATAGTAAGATTTACAAAGGACTATCTATGGTATTTCTAACGAATAACGAGAGGGTAGAGTACAGAGAGAACAAACAATACTGCCGTAACAATAGTTAATCGATGAAGAGATTTTTCAACTCCTCGTTTTTCAAGCGCGGCTCCAGACCCACCGTCAGCACCAAAAGCACCTGACGCGTCAGTGTTAGCTCTTTGTATAAGTACAAGAGTTGTAAGGAGAATCGCTAGTAATACCTGCACAATAGATAGCAATTGAAACATGTTTACATTCTAACATATTCCATAAACTTGTGCAAAAACTAAATGAATACCTTTTGAAATTTGACACACTTGAATGTATTCGAATTAAACATATAGGTATAGGCCCTTAATGTATCTAGTGTGCCATTACGCTGTCACCTCGAGTTTTTTAATTTCATCAATCGCTATAGTCTTTTCCCCATTTCTTGTTGATACCTTGCCGCGAATTACCAAAGGTACATCTATAATCACAAGTTCGCGATATCGTTTGTATGTTTCTGGAAATACAGCCACCTCAATAAAACCCGTGTAATCTCGCAAGGTGAGAAGGGCCATCTTATCACCTTTTTTTGTAATTGTGATTTTGATGGATTCTATAATTACAGCTAATGAAACTTCTTTGCCGTCAGATGTTTGAGTGTGAACCTTTTCGATATCAATATTTCTTGCTTCGATTTTTTCTTTCCATGGATCAAGTGGAAATCCAGAAACGAATAATCCAAGAAGTTCTTTCTCCCAACTCAGCTTTTGTTTTTGTGACGCAGCTGGTACTTTTTTCATCACAAATGATGACTCGTCTGTTATTGCAAACAAGCTATCCTGAAACATATTATCCTTAACGACGTGCTTGTGAAATTCTAAAATATTCTCTGTGTTTTCAAGTATCTCATTACGCTCTGCAAATTGATCGAGTGCTCCACACATTGTGAGTGCCTCAAGAGATTTTTTATTTAAATTTTTATGAGTAATCCTTCTGATAAAATTTTCAAATGAAGTGAAAGGTCCGTTCTTCTTTCTCTCTGCTATGATTGCATCAGAGATGTCGACACCAAGATTTTTAACAGTATAAAGACCGAAGCGAATTTCTTCCTTGCCTTGCGCATCTACAACAATACTAAAACCACCTTCACTTTTATTTACATCAGGCGGTAGAACAATAATACCCATACGTTTACACTCTGATACAATTTCAGAAATCTTTTCCACATCGCCACTTTCGTTTGTGAGTATCGCGGTCATGTATGCTACCGGGTAGTTTGCTTTCATGAATGCCGTTTGGTACGCAACTCTACCATAACTTGCGGCATGTGCTTTGTTAAATCCGTATGCGGCAAACGGTTCAATAAGTGACCATAGTTCTTGTCCTTTTTTTGCAGATAGACCGTGCTCCTGAAAACCTTGTAAAAGTTTTTCTTTTTGTGCCTGCATTTCAGCAGGAATTTTTTTCCCCATCGCCTTTCTCAATTTATCTGCTTCAAGCCATGAGTACCCTGCTAAATGAATAGCTATGAGCATGACGTCGTCTTGGTAGACAATTACCCCAAAAGATTGATCTAGTATTGGCTCAAGACGCGGGTCAAGATACGTTACAAGAGAAGGGTCATGCTTTCTCCTAATGTACTCTGGGATCATTTCAAGTGGCCCAGGTCGATATAAAGCAACCATAGCATTGATATCAAAAATAGTACTCGGCTTTAGCTCTTTTAAGAATCTGGTCATACCAGAACCATTTAATTGAAATAACCCCATTGTTTCGCCACGAGCAAGCATAGAAAAAGTTTTTTCATCTTCCAGCGAGACTGTTTCAATATCTACAGTCACACCGTAGCGTTCTTTTGTGATTGTAATTGCATCTCCAAGAATAGTTAAGTTTCTGATTCCAAGAAAGTCGAATTTTAGAAGCCCTGCGTCCTCAATCGTATACATGTCATACTGAGTGATAATTTTACCTCCTTTTGGGTCCTTTTGAATTGGCGTAAATTCCCAGAGTGGCAGTGGAGAGATAACAGTTCCTGCGGCGTGAACAGAAATATGCCGAGCACAACCTTCAACCTTTTGTGCCATGTCAAGAATTTCCTGAGTCTCTCTATCAGTATCATACATCTCTTTTAGTTCTGGAATTTCAAGTAGCGCGCTTGCAATAGTGACCGGGAATCCTTGTTTAGGTGGTGGAATCATTTTACTAATTCTGTCACCAACAATGTATGGATATTTCATTGCTCTTGCAACGTCTCTCACTGCACCTCGTGCCATCATAGTTCCAAACGTTCCAATTTGAGCTACGTTATCAATACCGTACTTTCTTCTTGCGTAATCAATAACTTCATCACGTCGAATATCAGCATAGTCCATATCAATGTCCGGAGCAGAAGGCCTCTCAGGGTTTAAAAATCTTTCGAAAGGCAGCTTATATAGAAGAGGGTCACATTTGGTGACCTGAAGGAGATAGGTTACCAGTGAACCAGCAACTGAACCTCGAATATTAGTTAGAATATGATTTTCTCGGGCATATCGAAGTAAGTCATATACTACTAAAAAGTAAGGAGAGTATCCTTTGTTAGAGATAACTTGTAGTTCATATTCAAGTCTTTTCTTAACAG
>CAZEXZ010000010.1:14756-18308 GCA_964516655.1 uncultured Candidatus Saccharibacteria bacterium
CAGTAAGGCCACTATACGCAAGCTCACGTAAGTCATCATCGTAACTTTTTTTGAATTCAATGGCAGGGAAAACCCATTTTCCAAGTGGAATTTCAAGATCACACATTTCAGCTATTTTTAAAGTATTAGTTAGTGCGTCAGGGGCATCATTAAACAAGTCAGTTTGAAAATTTGTTTCAAATGCAAACGTGTCCTTTTGAAACAAATAATTGTATTCTTCAAGGGAGTTTTCTTCACCGTGTATCAGGTATAAAATTTTCTGCGCCGACTTATCTTGTGGGTTAAGGTAGTGAGAATTCCATGTTGCAACTAAAGGCACGCCAGATTCATTGCTTAATGAAATAGTTTGTTTGCGAATTTCCGAACTATTATCAAAACCTGTCTGAGGGTTAATTTCTAAAAAATATGAATCTTTAAAATTATCTGTGTAAAAAGAAAGACGCTCAAGTGCTAAATTTCTATCGATAATTAATAGATTGTTTACGTCACCCCATAAACCTCCCGAAAGAATCAAAATACCATCTCTGTGACGTAAAAGAATCTCATCAGTTAATACTGGGTCTAGTGGGTTATCAGTATTCACAAGAGAAGTTATGAGCATTAAATTTTTGTACCCAGATATGTTTTTTGCAATAAGCACTATTTGAAAGCTTCTTCCATTGGTATGAATAGTAAACTCAGCTCCGATTATTGGCTTAATTCCTTCTTTTACACAACTGCTGTAAAAATCAATTGTACCGTACATGTTACTGTAGTCAGTCAAAGCAAGGGCAGGCATATTGGCCTTTTTTGCAGCACTAACTAAGTCAGAGATTTTAGGTAAAGCTTTTAGTAGAGAATAGTGGGAATGGTTTCGTAAATGGACAAACATCTTAAGTTACATTGTATCAAAAAAAGGTGGAGCAATAAAATAATAAACTAAACCATTACTTTTCATAAAAAGCTACTTGTATCATTAACATAATTTAAAATAACAAAATTAAAAATATACGTTAACTTAAATATTTGGAATATAAAATGATTTGAAGTTATTATATTAAAATATATAGTATTTAACTATTAGATAATTACGATAGTTAAAAATATATAAATATAAATATTCAAAAAACGAACTCAAGACTCAAAAATAGGGCAGTATATGAGAAAAGAGGAGGACTAGAGAAAATGTTGGCATTTCAGCGTATATATAATGCAAAACAAGTTAAATTATATTAATAAAATGATTTTTGATTATTATCTACTATTATTTTAATTAAAGATTATCATTATGAGAATCGTTAAAATGCCTTATAGTATAATTATATTAAAGTATTTGTTAATGTTTAATAGTTAACTATTTTAAATTGTCTTTGAATATTTTTTTAATTTTTTTTATGTACTTCTGAGTGTTAACTCATCTATTTTTAATATATAAATAATATATTTTTTTTATTGTAAAAAATGACAATTTTTTTTGAAATTATTTGTATACAATTTTGCACTATGAATTTTATTATTTACGTAAAATTTACTTTTTAAAATAAGCTTTTTTTAATTGTACTTTATCCACAATTATTAGTGGTTTTGGTATGTACTTACACTAAAAATTTACTATACTTAATTGCATAAAACCTCATGCAAGATCTTCGAAGTCGAATCGGTCGCACATTGTCTATGGCTGTTGCCATATATCTCATACAAGCACTTTCTTTGTCCACAGTTTATGCAGCTGTTGTTAGTGGAGATTTTAGACTTAACGTGACAGACAGCAGTCCTGTAATTTCGGAACCACTTTCTTTACATAAAATATTTTCTGTTATTAAGTCAAGCAAAGATTCATACTCGTTGTTCCATACTGATGATCAAACTTCATCAGGTACTTCTGACATGCTAAAAGTTGCACCTACTTCGTTAGCTAAACTTCACCCTGATACAAATTTATTTTTCTTTAGTAGTTCGCTCCCAGACAGAAACTTCCCTAGTTTGAATCTACTTGTTTCTAAAAATAGAAATATTGATGTTGCCGGTGGAGGTATTGTGCCTTCTAAACTTTTAGAAGATATTTCAAGTATTACTAAACTTACTTCGTTAAGCACCTTCTCATCTAGTGATTTTGTTGGTGAAAATGTTACGTCTCATTATAATTTTGTTACTCCTGTAATATCTAAAATTAAAACCGCTTACGTAGAATCATACGGTCCTTTCCTTACTGGTTCGACTAACGCTTTTGCTTCTGAAAGTAAGGTTGCTTATTCTAAAAACAAGTTCGCTTTTTTTGATAAAGCTTCACTTGAGCTTTACTGTAAAACAACTTCATTGTTCTCGACTCTAAGTGACGATAGATGTAATTATGAAAAGGTTGCACAAGGGTTGGTCGATACTATTTTGTCACAAGCAACTACTACTGAGGCGGTTTCCACTAGTACCCCGATTATCGATAATTCTCAACCTGGAATTGTGTACATCTCTACGAGTACAGTTACTTATATTACTAAGTATGTCTCAGTGCCTGGCCAAGCAGGAATAGATGGTAAAGATGGAAAAGATGGTAAAGATGGAAAAGACGGTTCTTCTACTAATGGTGGAGTATTTTTTGTAGCTAGTAATGTCACCTCATCAGGTAATTCAAATGCTACATTTACTTCTGGGACTAACGTAGCTCTTACAGGTACCACATTAAACGGCTTAAGTCTTTTTAATGGAGACGCACTTTTTAATACTAATCTAACTGTGGTCGGCAGTACGACACTTGCAACGACTACCGTAAATGGATTGGCTGTGTTCAATGGTGGGGCGTTATTTGGTGGAGATGTTACTTTTAATAATATAAATGTAACTAATCTTGCTACGATTGCTACTTCCACTATTAATAGCCTCCAGTTAACCGGATCATTATATGATGTTGATAATAGTGCTGGAATAGCAGGTCAGGTCCTTACTAGTAACGGAACATCAACTTATTGGGCTAATATTACAAAGACTATTATTGGGGGTTCAGCGACAGGCTCTACATTCTATTGGAACGGTGCTACATGGGTAGAAAATCTTAATGTTTTAACTGATGCGGCAGGTAACGTTACAACTAATGGTAATTTGACAGTAAATGGTGATTTTACTGTCGGAAGTAGTTCAATCACAAACTTATTTGTGGGGACTTCTACAACAGGCACTGCTTCAATAAATAATTTAGCCGTTACTTATTCAAGTACAACTAATGGTTATATCCAAAATTTGTCTGCTTCAACTGGGACTATTAATGAGCTTTCGGTGGCATCAGGTACAATTTTGAATTTAACTGGGCAATCAGCACTTTTTGGTAATTTGGTTACAACCAATAGTACATCAACTAACGGCTTCTTCTCTAATCTCGTTTCTACAGTACTAAACGCAGTAACTGCAATTTTCACTAACCTTACAGCCACAAACGCAACACTAACAAATGCAACATCGACCAACTTCTTCTCAGTAAGCGGCATCTTTGGGACTCTTTTTTCAAGTCTTGCAACATTTACGAACCTTGTTGTTGGTAATTCAACTACCACTAACGCTACAATCACTAATTTAACTGCATCT
>CAZEXZ010000011.1:0-938 GCA_964516655.1 uncultured Candidatus Saccharibacteria bacterium
ATTCTTTTTTTAGAGTCCACAAAAAGTAAGTTTGGTCTTTTGCATCATCCTCACTCTTTACGAGTGACGTACCGTTGTGGAGTGCGTAGTGTCCAGTTGCAATATAGGCATCCTTATCTTGTTGTTTTGCCCATGTATAAAATGCTCCAAACTTAACCTCTCTATTACACATAACATCGGGGTTCGGGGTTCTTCCACGTCTGTATTCTTCGATCATGTAATCGATAACGCCTTCTTTATATTCTTTCTCAAGATCAAGGGTGACAAAAGGTATATCAAGCACAGCAGCAACGCGCATTGCGTCTAGTCTATCTTCTTTCCAGGTACATTCAATAAAGTCAGGTTGCCACACCTTAATAAACACGCCAGTTACATTGTACCCCTGTTCTTTAAGGAGAGCAGCTGAAACAGACGAGTCAACACCGCCTGACATTCCAACAAAAACATTCTTCTTCATACATGCTACTCTAACATATTTGATATCCTATTGCATAAACAATAGTTTATAGATACTCTATGAAGTAGAACTGTGCACTCATCATTTTTCACCCGAACAGGAGAAAATCATGCCTCGAGATGAGAAAAGGGGACGCTCATTAGTTTATGACGAAAGTAACGACACTCAACATGTCAATAATAAAAACAAAAGTAAGGGAGGCGTACCTCGGTCTGCCTCACACTTTCACGAGCCACACGATGACTCAGATCTAACAAAAGTATTATTTGAATCGCACTTCCTGCGACTCTCGGAGCTCCGAAGATCTATCCTTACATAATCCATACGAAGTAGACAAAAAGCGCTCACTGTGAGCGCTTTTTTATTAGTGTGTGAATTAATAGATTACTTTTCAAATGTTGAAACATCGCTTGTTGCCTCAACTTCATTTCCTGTCATTTGTTCTGTGTCTGTAGCAGATTCATCTGTCATAGCGCTTGGA
>CAZEXZ010000011.1:948-18153 GCA_964516655.1 uncultured Candidatus Saccharibacteria bacterium
ACTAGCAACTAGCATAGACTCAAGCATTGGTAATGCACTTTCACTTTCTGCTTTTGTGTTTTCAGCCACGATCAGCCATTTGCCATTTTCCACTGAAGCAATATGCCAAATGCTATTTGCTGACTCAACCACAGTCCATTCATACTCACCTATCATTACATTTTCCTTTTGTGTAATTCCATTTACTTTTGGAACAATATTATGTGCAACATAATCTAACGGTGAATATCCTCGTTCTCCTTCGTAACTTACGTACATCGCAAGAACAGGCTTTCCCATATCTGCAACCTTAACGAGTGCACCGTCCATAGTTACTGCAGCTGCAGCAGTCTCTGGAATATTAAAACCGTATTGTAAAGTATCTCCTGTTTTAGTAAAACTGCCTTGAAAATTCTTTGAGGAAATATCTGTCTTCATTTCATCGTTTGCTAACTTAGCTTCATCATTACTCACTTTACTACTTCCTAAATATAAAACAGCACAAAGAGCTACAACGCCTATAATTATCGGTACATATCTTTTCATATGAATTCAAGTATACGCTTCCTACAAAAACATGCAAAAACACATCTTTTTGGATTGTAAATAACGCTATTATCCTTATTTATCAGCTTTATTTGCGAGTCGAATCCTAAGTACTTCAAGTTCATCACGAAGTATCGCTGCTGTTTCAAAATCTAATATCTTCACAGCTTCCTTCATTTGCTTCTCTTTTAACTTAAGTAATTTATCTGGATTTTTTGCAAAAATCTTTGCATCAAGATTAAGCTCATCAGACACGGCTTTATCATGATCACTTACTATCCCTTCAGTTATGTCTTTAATATTTTTTATAATTGTTGTTGGGGTAATATTATGTTCTTTATTGTATGCTTCCTGAATTGTGCGACGTCTATTTGTTTCTGCAATCGCTCTCTCAAGTGACCCTGTCATTACGTCTGCATATAAAATAACTCTTCCAGTTACGTGCAGCTCGGCCGATTGTCTGAATGAGTGATGTTTCAGAACGGAGGAACCCTTCTTTATCAGCATCTAAAATACCGATGAGTGTTACTTCTGGTAAATCCAATCCTTCACGGAGAAGGTTCACTCCAACAAGACAATCAAAACCACCTTTTCTAAATTTAGTAAGTATGGATATTCTGTCCATTGTCTTAATGTCACTATGAAGATACTCCGCTTTCACCCCTTGCTCTTTTAGGTATTCTGCTAGATTCTCTGCCATTTTTTTAGTTAATGTAGTCACAAGAACTCTACCACCTTTTTTTACATCCTTCACAGCTTCATCAATGAAGTCATGAACCTGTCCTTTGTATGTACCAACCTCACGAACCTTTCGCACTTCAAGTACAGGGTCAAGTAATCCTGTAGGACGAATAATCTGTTGAACAATTTGGTCTGAGGTTTCGCGCTCGTATGTTCCTGGCGTTGCACTTACATACACAACGTCTCCAACCCGCTCTTCAAATTCCTCATATCTAAGTGGTCTGTTATCTTTTGCACTTGGTAACCTAAAACCGTACTCAACAAGTGTACTTTTACGGGACTGGTCTCCTGCATACATACCGTGTAATTGTGGAAGTGTCACATGGGATTCATCTATCACTGTCAAGAATTCTGGGTTGCCATTTTTATCATGTGGGAAATATTCAAGCAATGTATCTGGCGCAACTCCTGGTTCCTTTCCAGATAAATGTCTCGAGTAGTTCTCCACCCCCTGACAAAATCCGACTTCTTTTATCATCGCAACATCGTAACGAGTACGACGCTTGAGTCGTTCAGCCTCAAGAATTTTCCCAGCTTTATCTAATTCCTCTAACCTCTCTTTGAGTTCAGCTTCAATTGTCTGTACAGCGCGTTCGCGTGTCGGAATATCTGAAATAAAGTGTTTTGCTGGAAAAATAAAATAGGTATCAACGACTTCAATTAACTTCATTGAAACAGGATCTACAATTTGAAGGTGTGAAATTACTCCACCAGCTATCTCTATCTGCAACATTACTGTTTCAGAAATTGGCATGATATCTATCCTGTTACCAAGTGCACGGAAGGTTCCGGGAGTTAGATCTGCATTTGTTCGCTCATAATAAATAGCGACAAATCGTTGCATGAGATTTATTTTAGAAGCCTTATCACCAACAGAGATTTTCATATTTTCGCGCTCATAATCCTTTGGGGAACCAAGACCATAAATGCATGAAACAGAGGCTACAATTATTGTATCTTTACGTGTTAGAAGTGCTTGCGTGGACGCATGGCGCAGTCGGTCAATCTCCTCGTTTATTTGTGCATCCTTTTCTATATAGGTGTCTGTAACTGGCATGTACGCCTCAGGTTGGTAGTAGTCATAATATGACACGAAATAGTGCACAGCAGCGTCTGGGAAAAATGTCCTGAACTCTTGAGCAAGCTGAGCGGCAAGCGTTTTATTGTGTGCTATGACAAGAGTTGGCTTTTGAACTTGCTGTATTACATTAGCAATGGTAAAAGTTTTCCCTGTACCTGTAGCACCCAAAAGTGTCTGCCTCTTCATTTTCTTACGAAGCCCTTCAACTAAAGATGCAATTGCGGTAGGCTGATCACCTTTTGGGGTAAACCCTTGAATGGAGAATACTCCAGAATGTTTGTTATTCTTTTGTCCTGAACGAAGTGGTGATGCAGATGAGTTGCTTGACATGATTAGTGAGTCATTATAGCATAAAACGTGGGAAAGTTCTTCGGCCAACTTATAAGGAGAGTGCAAGTGTTACTACTTATCTACCTCATAGGTGTATTAGTGTTCATTGTTACGGTGACAGTTCTACTTCCAACGTACATTAATTATTTGCAAAGAAAATCTTAATGAATTTAAAAATCCAAAACAATTTTACCCAATAACCACAACATGCGAGTGGTTATTTTTTTGAATAATATCGTGTGATAAATTCTTCTTTAAACTTTTGAAACGTTCCATTTATTAAGTGTTTGCGAGCATCTTCACAAAGAACTGTAAGAAACTTGAGGTTATGGATCGAGGCTAGGGTTGCAGCAAGCATTTCGTCTGATTTAAAAAGATGATGAAGATAACTCTTTGTATAGGAGTTAGTGTACCAACTTTCATCTTCAGAGATAGGTGTCATATCCTGCCTGTAGATTGCATTAGTAACATTAACTCTTCCGTCCCTTGTGTATATTGCACCATTTCGTGCAATACGAGTAGGAGCTACACAATCAAAAGTATCTACTCCATTTTCGATTCCAAGTAATATATCTAAGGGTTCACCTATTCCTAGTAAATGCCGAGGCTTTCCTTCTGGTAAAATTTCAGTTACCCACTTTACCGCTGTTGCCATATCTTCTTTAGTAAAACTTCCCCCTATCCCATAACCGTCGAAATCCATAGCACCAAGTACTGTTGCAGACTCTTTACGAAGGTCTTCATATGCCCCACCTTGTACCACACCAAAAAGAGCTTGCATTTCCCCTGTTGCAGTCGATACACCCAATCTCTTGTGTTCGGCAAGACTTCGCTTTGCCCATGCATGCGTTCGTGCTATAGCCTCTTTCTGATACTCGATTGGAGAAAGTGGAGAGGTGCATTCATCAAATGCAAAGAAAATATCCGCCCCAAGATTATGTTGTATCTGCATACTACGTTCAGGCGTGAACCTGTGAACACTACCATCATGAATGGATTTAAAGGTTACTCCCTCATCATCAATAACAGCAAGTCGTTCGTGAGTAGTGCTATTTTCTTTTTCTTCGCGCTTTAGTTGGCTCTTACTTTTAGCTTCCACTTCTGAGATTTCTTTACTTGTTGCAATTTTACCGACACCATGACCTATTGCTTGGCCTAAAGAAAAAACCTGGAACCCTCCAGAATCAGTAACTGATGGAGCAATTTTCCCATTCCTTTTCCAATTCATCATACGCGGGAACCCTCCGTGTGTAGCAACAACCTCATCACCTGGCTGAAGATAGAGATGGTATGTATTTGCAAGTACGGCTTGAGCTCCTATATATTCACTCACCTGCTCTGGGGTGAGTGACTTTACTGTTGCTTTTGTTCCAACAGTAATAAATGCAGGGGTTTCTATATCTCCATGTGGAGTATGAATAATACCTGCACGTGCAAGTGGTGCAATAGTCTCCCCGCCTTTATTTACTTCACTACTTTTTGCAATTATTTCAAATGAAAATGACATACATTCTACTCTATCACACTTTTTCTAAAATTGACTTGAACACGAAAATAACGTAGTGTCTATTCAGTCGTACACTCACATTATAAAGGAATTGTTCATGGAAAAGCTTTCTGAAAATATAAGCTTCTTCATGGAAGCTGTCATAGATTTCTTCAAAGATACTTTCTTCTGGTTGTTGTTGTTTGTAGCGGGCTGCTGTATCATCTTAGTACTTCTTGGTGAAGTACTCATCAAGCTAACAAGCTACGCCTTCACTTTCACAGTTAAAATAATTTCCAAGATACTTTACTGGATACTGGTACCACTTGTTTTTATCGGCAAGTGGATAATGGTAGTCATTGCAGTTGTCATATTTTTTTCAGTCTCTCTTATAGGAGGACTCATTCTCCTGCCAATTACTGAGATTATGTTAAAAATTATTGAACCGATTGGAAAACTCCTTAAACATATTCGATTTCTCAATCTCCTCCGTTAGTCATTACATTGAAAGGACCTGAAATGAGTCATGAACTCATCAATATCCAGGTCCTTATTCAAGATCTGGATAGACATACACCTTGCATGTTCCTTCGAGGGAATATCCCGCAAGAGCAAAATTATGTAAGAATGAAAGAGTTAGTTATTAAAGTTGTCACAACTGCACGAAAGCACTTTGTGTATATGCAACAATTGAAAGTAATTGAAGCTCTACACTTTGCAGCAGAGAAACATAGAGGAATATATCGAAAGGATGAGTTTACCCCTTACCTACTACATGTTCTTGAAGTAGTTTGTATTCTCATTGATCTAAAGGTTTTTGACTTTAAGGTAATTGTATCGGCAATCATTCATGATGTCGTAGAAGATACAGATGCAACAAAAAAAGATGTCCACCAGCGATTTGGCACATCAATTGCAAAAATTGTCGAACTCTTAACTAAGCATCCAAATTTTATTAGACGCTGGGGATATTGGATACTTATAAAAAATGAACCTGATAAAAATATACGTTGGCGGGTAATTGTTATCAAGTTTGCAGACCGCATCCACAATATGATGACTTTAAGTTCAATGCCAAAACATAAAAGAGCATCTAAGATCAAAGAGACTCTTGAAGAATTTCCTTTCCTTTATAAAGTTCTCATTAAAACATTTCGCCACTTGCGCAAAGTTGGTGTTATAAAAAAACAAGACTACATGGATTTACCATTTCGACTCAACAGTATGTTGATACATGAGATGCAAAACCACCTGTAAAAGCCTCGTCACAACTGATGAGGCTTTTTTAATGTATGTTTGTACACACCAGGGATTACTTGTGTGTAACTGATTTTGCAATCACATCCACCAGCTCTTTATCAAACATTGTAGGAAGAATCATTTCTGTTGTAGGATTTTTTACATGTCCTGCAAGAGCAAGTGCGGCTTGTGTGAACATTCCTATTTCAAATTGCTTGATATTATTTTCAAGCATCCCTTTAAATAATCCTGGGAAAATAAGAGAGTTATTTAATTGATTAGGGAAATCGCTCCGCCCAGTTGCAATTACTGCAACACCAGCGCTTGTAGCAACATCAGGCATGATTTCTGGAATTGGATTAGCGAGTGCAAAAACAATAGCATCTTTGTTCATACTTTTTGCCATAACTTCAGTGAGAGCTCCAGCTTTTGATACTCCAATAAAAACATCTGAACCCTCTACTGCCTCAGACAGACTTCCTTCATAGCCTTTGAGTGTACTTTTTGAGATTAGCTCATTCTTTTCTTTTGTGAGGTCGCTACGTCCATCGTGAATAATTCCTTTACTGTCACAAAATAAAATATTTGTAAAACCATACGCAAGCAAGAGTCGTGACACTGCAACACCTGCTGAGCCAACACCGTTAACAACAATCTTCACATCTTTGCCTTCACTTCGTCCGGTAACTTTTAGTGCATTAATAATGCCACCGAGCACAACTGTTGCTGTCCCCCACTGATCATCATGCATGACAGGAATAGAAAGTTCTTTTCGGAGTCGCTCTTCTATTTCAAAACACCTTGGTGCTGCGATATCTTCAAGATTAATTGCGCCAAACACTGGAGCAATCTGCTTCACTGCTTTTATTATCTCTTCAGTATCTTGAGTATCTAAACAAATAGGAAATGCGTCAACATTTGCAAATGATTTTAGTATCGCCGCTTTGCCTTCCATGACAGGGATAGCTGCGAGTGCGCCAAGATTTCCAAGTCCAAGGATTGCTGAACCGTCAGAAATAATAGCCACGGTATTTCGTTTCAGTGTGTATTCACGTGCGTTTGCAGGATCCTTTGCTATCTCTTTACACACCTCTGCTACTCCAGGGGTATATGCTCGCGACAAGTCGTCTCTATTTTCCATTGGTACTTTTGTCTGTAGCCCAATCTTTCCATGAAATTTTTTGTGAAGCTCTAGTGCTTCTTTGTTGTAGTCGTGTTGCATAGTGCTAGAAATTAGTTGTTAGTTAATCCAGTGTATCTGAAAAAAGAAAACATGTCATTAGACATGTTTTCTTCAATTCGTATTTAGCAAACGACAGCCGAGTCGATATTTGGATGGAGTCCGACGAAGTTTTTCAAAAAAAGTTACGAGGCGTACAAGGGCGTACGGTAAGAAACTTTTTTTGAAAAACTCCTAGGAATACGCCAAATAGTGGCTCGGTGTTTTATTTCTTACCCACCTCTACTTCATGTAGAGTTCCATCTTTGCGCGAACAACTTTCTTCATCTCCTCTTGCCCTTCATGTCCGAACTTATATGGAGCAAGATAGCTCATCTCACCATCTCGAAATGCTTTTCTAATTTCGGTATTAATATGAACAATCGCAATTCCTGCATCAATTGATGCCATTAAATCCTCATCAGTATTTCCACTTGCACCATGAAGTACTAGCGGGACATCTGTTATTTTTGTAATCTCCTTTAATCTATCGATGTGAAGTGCTGGCTCCGTAGCATCAATTAACATTCCGTGGACATTCCCAATAGCTGGAGCGAACATATCAATTCCAGTTCGTAAAATAAAATCTTTCGCTTGCTCAGGTGTTGTTAAATTTTCCTCACTCACCCCTGCAGGTAATGCTGTGTTAAGTGATGAAGACTGACCAATATACCCAAGCTCTGCCTCTACAAGAACCTTCTTTCCTGTTTTTTCTTCATAATTTCGTACAAAGTCTACACAGGACTTAACAAGTGCAACATTTTCCTCATATGGAAGTTTTGCGCCGTCAACAATCACACTGTCATACCCAGCTTCCACAACTTCTTCCACCTTTTCAAGTGTGTAGGTATGATCTGCATTTAGAAAAATCGGCACATCGTACTCTTGATTTAATTCATTCACAATCGTCCTAACCATCTCAACACCAATATAGTCACGTTCCCCTTCACTCGCACCTATAATGACAGGTTGTTTGAGTTCTTCTGCAACTTCTACAATTGCACGCGCTTGATCAAGATTCGAAATATTAAAATGAGCAATGGCTTTACCCTGACTCTTGTACTCACTAATTGTTTCTAAATATACTTCTGATTGTGGGGTTAATGACTTCATATCAACACAGTATACAGCATACTTACGCTATACTAGAAAGCATATGGAAAACAAACCTCAATTAGATTTTATTGCAATTGGTGACACAGTTATTGACGCATTTATCAGAATTTCGGCAGGACATATTCAAGAAACTGCACATGGAAGAGAAATATGTCTTCCGTATGGAATGAAAGTTCCATTTGATGATGTTTTTGTCCTACCTGCTGTCGGGAACAGTGCGAATGCTTCTGTTTCTGCAGCACGCCTTGGACTCACATCGGCACTCCTTACGTCACTTGGAAAAGACCAGCACGGCGATGAATGTCTCGCACAGCTAACAAAAGAAGGAATCTCTACTGAGTACGTACGACAAGAAGAAGGTAAAAAAACAAATTATCACTATGTGCTCTGGAAAGAAGACGATCGAACAATCCTCATTAAGCATGAGCAATTCACTCCTGTTATTCCGGATATCGGAAGTCCAAAATGGCTTTACCTTTCATCTCTTGGTGGCCACACACTCCCTTTTCACCATGAACTTATTTCATATGTAAAAAATCACCCAGAAATAAAACTCGCTTTCCAGCCAGGGACGTTTCAGCTTGGTTTTGGTACAGAAATTGCAGAATTATATAAGATTACAGAAGTAGTTTGCATGAACAAAGAAGAAGCTGAGCAATTACTTGTTTCTGAAGGAGCGCCAATCAAAGACCTCCTAGATGGACTTGGTGCCATGGGACCAAAAACAGTTATCGTAACTGATGGACCACATGGAGCATATATGAAATATGACAATACGTACTTCAGTATGCCTCTTTATCCAGACGTGGCTCCTCCAAAAGAGCGAACTGGTGCTGGAGATGCGTTCTTTTCAACCTTCATTGCATATCTTGCAAAAGGCTATGATGCACCATATGCTATGCGACGTGCACCAATCAACAGCATGAATGTTGTACAACATGTTGGCGCACAAGAAGGACTCCTTACCGAGCAAGCACTCGAAGACTATCTTAAAAAAGCTCCGGCAGATTACGTGCTTTCAATAATGAAGTAGAGTTGGTAGACTGTAGACTGTAGACTGTAGACTGTAGACTGTAGACTGTAGAAAAAAGTATACTTTCGAAACAATAAATACATGAACGACCGCGAAGCGGTCGTTCATGTATTTAAGCTAAAGTCTAATGACTACAAGCTAATAGCTATCCTAATGTAGTGTCTCCCTCACTTTCTGAGCAATGTGCTTTGCTGTTAGACCGTACTCTTCATAGAGTTCTTGCACCTTGCCACTTTGCCCAAATCGATCATTAACCCCAACACGTCCAATTCTAATTGGATGATGCTCACTTAAATATTCAGCCACGGCACTTCCGAGACCACCCGCAACTTGATGTTCTTCAACTGTAACAATCGCTCGCACATCTTTTACAATTCGAAGAAGATACGCAGTATCAAGAGGTTTAATTTGAGGCATATTTATAACCATTGCGCCAACTCCTTCTTTCTCTAGCTCAAGTGCTGCCTTGATAGCTTCATAAAGTATCGGACCACACGCAATGATAGCAACAGATTGAGAAAATGTCCCTCCATACTTATGTTGAGGCATGTACATCATATACCCCTTTCCAAGATTCCATACATAATTATCAGGTAACATAAGCGGAGTCTTTTCTCGTGTTAATCGTAGGTAAGCAGGTTCTGATGTTGTGGCAATATGTTTTGTAATCGCACAAGCTTCGATAGCATCACATGGTACAAACACTTGCATGTTTGGTATCATGCGCATGATTGCAATATCTTCAATTGCTTGATGTGTTGCACCATCTGGTCCGACTGAAATACCAGCATGTGCACCAACTACTTTTACTGGCACATCATTGTATGCAATGGTTGTTCTAATTTGTTCCCAGTTTCTTCCAGGAGAAAACATTGCATAACTCGCCATAAATGGAATATACCCCATAGCGGCCATCCCGGATGCAAGTCCTGACATTGCCTGCTCTGTAATCCCAACTTCAAAAAAACGTTTTGGGAATTTTGCCTTAAAACCATCCATCTTCACGCTGTCTGTAAGGTCAGCACATAATGCAACGATTCTCTCATCTCTTTCACCTGACAAAACTAACCCCTCACCGAAACCTTCGCGAGTAGCCTTTTCTTCTTCTTGTGCTGTAAATAATGTTTTTCTAAGCATACTTATAATTCACCGTATTTAATTTTACCTTTCAGTGTTCGTAATTCTTTAAGTGCCGCCTTACCCTCTTCCTCATTAGGAGCTTTTCCGTGCCACCTATAATCGCCTTCAAAGGCTGTTACACCTTTCCCTGGAATTGTGTGTGCAATGATTACTGTTGGCTTATCGAGACTACTCTTTGCCTGCCCAATTGCACGAACTATATCTTTAAAATCATGACCATTAATTTCAATCACATGGAAATTAAAGGCTTCCATTTTATCTTTAAGAGATTCAAGCGGCAATACGTCTTCAGTATATCCATCAATTTGGATAGTGTTGCGATCAATTATAGGAATTACTTTTGTTAACTTATATTTATTAAGGAGTAAAAAAGATTCCCATACTTGCCCTTCATTTATTTCGCCATCACCCATACAGCAATAAAAATATCTGTCTGGTTTATGACCTTCTAATCTATCCATAAGAGCCATGCCTACAGCTTGCGATAATCCGCTACCGAGCGGACCTGACGATGTCTCAAGACCAGGGAGAGCTTCTCGATGTGGATGCCCCTGTAATCGTGAACCGAATTTTCTAAGAGTTTTGAGCTCGGTTATCGAAAAATATCCAGCATGTGCCATAGTTGCATAGAGTACTGGCGCAATATGTCCATTTGAAAGGATAAGCCTATCTCGCTGTACCCAATCTGGGTGACGAGGATTATGTTTCATTACTCTAAAATAAAGTGCAGTGAATATATCAGCCATGCCAAGTGGACCTGCAGTATGACCGCTACCTGCTTCCATAAGCATCTTAATGATACTTTCACGTATATCTTCTGCGCGCAGTGTCAGCGCCTCTACTTCAACATCAGTAAGTGAATGCATTTATACAGTATACAATTTTTAATGAAGACCTGCTTGTCGTAGTACACAGAATTGAACTACATATATTACTATTACTTAAAATCATTTTCCAACTTTCTTAGTTTTTTTCTAATATCATGATGTGTTGCACCGTGGCCAAAAAGATATGAGCCGATAACAGCACCGGAGGCTCCTCTGTTTTTTACCTTGAGTAAGGTTTCTGGATTCATGCTGCCGTCTACTTGTATTTCTATATGCCTACAGGCATCTTTTAGATATTCGACTCTACGTAAAACACCATCGTCAAATGGTTGTCCTTGTGCCCCAATATGTTTTATCCCCATCACTTGAATAAAGACTTTAGAATAAGTCTGCTCTGTCTTATGCACAAGCGATGCAAAAGCAGGGACATTCTTGTCATTAGACACACATAACCCAAGATAGATGAGGTGTGGTCGAACCATAGCAACAGCCTCAGCAACATCATCATCACTAAAATCATCAATATGAAGCACCACCCTTTCTGCACCGAGAGCAATTACACGAGGTAGAAACTTCCTCCAATCCTTTACCATAAGATCGAACTCATACGAAAGCCCCTCCACTAGTACCTTTTCTTTATATGGTAGCCATGTTTTTTCTAGACCAAAAACTCCATCACATAGATCTATTTGTACTCTCTCACTTATTCCTTCTAACATAAACAACTTGTCCATAAGCTGCTCAAAAGTTTGCGGAAGTATTGCTGGAGTAAGTATCATACTCTTAGTAGTATACCAAGACCATCACTGGACTGACAGGTATTAATTAGTGGAAAAACTTGTAATAGATTGAGACATACCCAGCACCCTCATCACACGTTTGATAATCTGCTGAATTACATTCGATCGGTGTGTCGTTTGGAATAAAAGGCACAAAGATAATTGCCAGAACTAATAATGCGACTGTGATCCATGTTGATATGCTCATATGTTTATAGAAATACTTTAAAAAGTTCGTTGTTTTGTTTCAACTGTATCCTTTGGTAATCTTAGTTTCTGATACAGGGTGATGTGCTCATCTTTACATTTAAGATAGTACCCGCCTGTTCCATCTGGGTAATTATTACAATCTATAGGATGAGGGTTTGTCACGATTGGAACAAAAAAAGAAAAACCTCCCATAATCACTAATAAAATATAAAAAAGGATAATACTTGGATTCATTGCTTTTTATTTTGTTACTTCCTCAATTTGAATAATTCTATCAGCGTGACGTTCTGCATGAGAAAAAGGCGTAGTAAGAAATAACTCGATAGCCTGTATCGCTTCAAGTAATGTTACAAAACGTGCTCCAATAGAAAGTATGTTCGCGTCATTGTGTTCACGGCCAAGTTTTACCAACTCCAAATTCCCACCTGCGTATACAATTGCACGAACATGGCGATACCTATTAGCGACGATTGCCTCACCTTGGCCTGAGCCACCAAAAATAATCGCAAAAGATGGATCATGCATTGCATCTGCTTGCACTCGCTCAGAGGCAAGCGCCATGTAGTTAGGGTAGTCGTCCCCTTCTTCTAAGGTAAGCGCACCGCAGTCGAAGACCTCGTGTTGTTTATCTTCTAGGTACGACCTCACTTCCTCTTTAAGTGAAAAACCAGCGTGGTCTGATGCTACGTAAATTTTCATATCATTTTAGTATAACAGAGAAATGTAAATTAAAAATCAACATATACATGTATATGTTGATTTTTGTATGATTCCAAGTACTTATGATAATTTTGATCCAACTTTTGCAACATGCTCAACTAGTGTATGCGTGTACCCCATCTCGTTGTCATACCATGCCATTACTTTTACGAGGTTTCCTCCTACAACACGTGTCATTTTGAGATCTGCAATCGATGCATATGGCAATCCTAAAATATCACTCGACACAAGCTCTTCTTCAGTTGTCTGGAAAATATCTTTCCATCGATCAGTTTGTGCAGCATCCGCGAGGATTTTATTTACTTCTTCAACAGTAGTCTCTCGCTTAGCAATAAATGTGATGTCTGCAATTGACCCTGCCGGAGTTGGGACTCTAATTGAAATACCATCAAAGAGACCTTCTAGCTTTGGAAATGCTTTTGTAACAGCAATTGCAGCACCAGTTGAAGACGGCACAATATTCTGTGCAGCAGCGCGTCCTTCTCTAAAATCTTTCTTGTTAGGGCCATCGACTATACCTTGTGACGCAGTGTATGAATGCACTGTGTTAAGAATCGCCTTCTCTACACCAAGAGCTTCATCTAGGATAGCAATTACTGGAGAGGTAGCATTAGTTGTGCATGAAGCATTAGACGTAACCTGACATGTTCCAAACTTTTCTTCGTTTACTCCAAGCAAAATAGTCTCGCCATGAACTGACTCATCCTCACCTTTTTTAGCAGGAGCAGAGATAACGACTGCTTTTGCTCCACCCTTTAAATGCGCAGATGCTTTATCATATGCGACGAAGAGTCCTGTAGACTCAACAACAACATCAACCATATTCGCACCCCATGCTATTGATGCAGGATCCTTTTCTTGAAGTACTTTAATTCGCATAGTCTTGGCCTCACTGTCAACAATAAGATACTGTTCATTTTTATCTTCATGTATTTCTGCATGCACATCAAAATGTGACACTCGATACACGGTGTCATATTGAAGTAGGTATGCGAGATTATGCACATCCCCCAAGTCATTCACTGCTACAACTTCCATATCATCACGTTCGAAAGCAACTTTAAAGAATGCTCTTCCGATACGGCCAAACCCATTAATACCAACGCGAATTTTTTTATCCATATCTATTTAGTATATAGTCTGTACCACGTAGTTACTAGTTGATAACTCATTATGTATTTCATAAAAAACTCATTTACTTTTATTAACTAAGAGAGTAAAATTATCTCAATCATATTTACACTGTTCTTCGTATCAACATCGATCACCAGAAAGGAGCCATCATGGTTGAGTTTCACTTAGAAGGTAAAGCACCTACTCGCACGTCCCCAGGATTTACGTTTGTGGACATGCCTTTCTCAAATAGATTACTTGATTCAGGAAAAGCAACACTGACCTCAAGATATCCTGAGTTTGGCTACAACGAATTTTCTTCAGACCTACTAGTAACCATCCTTTCTGGAAATGTATTTATTTATACTGAACATGAATACTCTGAAAGATTTTCAAAATGGGACACTGTCTTTATTCCGAAAGGAACAAAGTACTACTGGATTCCAGATTCCAGAGAAGTCATCATGCAGGCAACATTCTTTCACGAAAAATCTTAAAGACTTTCATTTATTATTAACCTCAATTCTCAAGATATCCTTGATTACTGAGGTTTTTTAGCTTTTTGCGACGGGGTTTGCCCTCTTAGACACTAATTTGTTACTATGTACCATATGCACGATATTATTATTTCTAATCTTTCAAAAACATATGGAGCAGGTAGGAAGAAAGTGCACGTCGTAAAAAATATCTCTCTCACCGTAGAAAAAGGAAGTGTCTTCGGATTTATTGGCCCAAATGGTGCCGGTAAAACCTCAACGATTAAAATGCTTGTTGGTCTATCACGACCTACGAGCGGTACTATTACTATAAAAGGAGGATCACCTGATGACCTACACATAAAACAAAAGCTTGGTTTTATGCCAGAGTCCCCTCTCTTTTATCAATATCTTACTGGATTTGAATTTTTAGATTTTATTGCAACGTTATTTAAAATACAAAATAAGAAAGAACAAATTGAACACGTTCTAAAAGAAGTGAACTTACTTCACGCAAAAGATAAACGCATTCGCACCTATTCAAAAGGAATGCTTCAACGACTTGGCCTTGCTCAAGCGATCATCAACAATCCAGAAATTCTATTTTTGGACGAACCACTTGATGGATTAGATCCGCTTGGACGTGCTGAAGTAAAGAAAATTATTCTTGACCTTAAAAAGCAAGGTCGGACTATTTTTATTAACACACACATTTTAGGAGATGTTGCAGAAATTTGTGACATGGTTGGCGTTATCGATAACGGTGAAATGCTTGCGGTGGACTCACCATCTACATTAAGTCACGGACATCGTGACCTTGAAGATGCGTTTGTGTCTATGATAGAAAAAGTTCGCACACAAAAAGGGATTCCAATTATAAGCACATAATCAACATACTATGCTCACCAACATTCTTGCTATTGCAAAAAATACTTTCCGAGAGACGATTCGTGACCGTATCTTACTTTCAGCTTTTTTTGTAATCGTTGCTATTATCATATTCACACTTTTTATTGCGTCGATTTCACTAGAGCAAAGCACACGAATGATTATTGATTTTAGTACGACGGCAATTTACGCACTCCAAGTCTTTGTGGCAATATTTATTGGCTCAATGCTCATCTACAAAGAAATTGAGAAGAAGACATTTTATCTTCTTTTACCAAAGCCTGTAACCCAGCTTGAGATCGTCATTGGGAAGTGTCTCGGTCTTACACTTACAACAGTTCTTGTGACACTCCTATCAACCTTTGTACTATATATAATTTTATTCATCCAAAGCGGACAATTATTTTTCTGGCCAATACTTGCATCTGTTTTTCTAAGCATTTTCGAAGTAATTCTCCTTATCCTTATCTCAATTCTCTTTTCTGGAATTACTTCACCGTTACTTGCATCAGTCTCAACTATTGCGCTCTACATTATCGGGCATGCTGAGGGCGTATTTCGATTTATGTTCATGACGACAAAAATACCTGCAGTAGAAATGGTGGCAAAAGCTGTGTACTATGTTCTCCCAAACTTAGAGAAGTTCAACATCAGAAATGACATCATCCATAGTGCGCTCCCTTCTGTAGCAACACTCACTGTTGCAATACTCTATGCGCTGTCATACATTCTCCTTCTTCTTGTTATCATTCAGATTGCGTTCAAGAAAAAAGATTACTAATAATCTGCGGTGTTTTTCTACATATCTCTATGATTAAAAAGTATTCAACATTACTCCCAAAAATTGCAACAGGTGCCATAGTGGCTGGATTAATTAGCCTGATTATTTCATTTCAAATGAACTTTGATACTCGTTCGAATCCATTTACATGGGCCCTTACAGCAAAAACGAGAAATTTATTATCTTCTGAATTCCTCCCATATATTACGTTTGGATTTACTAACTTTATTACTGACTCATACTGGATACGTTCCGTCCAAGATTTTACTGTATGGGATGGAAAAGATCCGTACTATCTAAATTATTTTAAGAACATTGCAACCCTTGATCCAACATTTGAATACCCGTATCTCTTCAGTATTGTTATTGTCCCTCAAAATAAAAATATAGATACATTAAACAAAGTTGCTGAAATTGCAGAACAAGGGATCAAAGACATTCCATCAAGCTGGAAGATACCTTTTTATCTTGGCACACAGTACTACCTCTTCACAAAAAAGTTTGAACCAGCCCTCACCTACCTTAAGACTGCAAGTGAGCGCCCAGGTGCTCCTGATGGTGTCTTCCTTACCTATTCTTCACTTATTGCAAAACAAGCAGGAAAAGCTGACCCTGCCTTTAACGCTTCCCAAGAACTCATTAAAGTAATATATAACAACACAGATAATGAGACGATCAAAAAAATGGCCGGAAAAGGTCTCCAGGAAGAATACATTAATCAAATGTTAGAAAAAGGAATCGTCGCGTACAAAGCAAAGTACAAACGATTCCCGAAAAGTGTTGATGAGATGATGGCTGTCAATTTCATTTCACTCCCACAAGAGTTACTTAGTGCGTTTACAATAGAAATAAATCAGACTGATGGAAGTTTTAGAGTTGTAGCGAAGGAGGATCTTGTACAGTAATTCATTAATAGATAAACCTGGTTAATAAAAGTATTTTGTGTATATACCAATTGACATTAGAACTAAAGAAGTATAGAGTTAAAGTAAAGCAAGTAATTCCCCAAACGTGAGGCTCCGTATGGTTCCTCTAAAAAAAACGTTTGGGGTTTTGCCTTTTATGGAAAAAGTGGATTTTCTTCCACTACCTCTGATTTAAAAAGATTATAATACGTCTCGTCACCATGCTCGTGTTTTCTAAAAATTTTCCAGCTTATCATATAAACAATTTGTAGACATTTTTCTTTTGCGGGTGTCTTTATTATAACTTCTACATTTAATTTATGGATGCCATTTGCCTGATTTTTAATATAAGATGAAAAGTTTGCATTAAGAAATTTATTAGTTTCACGTTGTGAAGCAATAATATTTATTTTTTGGTTAATCGGAATAAGTTTTTTAGTACAGACGCGATCTAGTAAAATATTAGTAACATAATTATATAATACATGTTTCTCATCCTTTAGCTTCGTATAGACTTTTTTCTTATTAAGATAAATTGTAATAACTGAGCCAGTTTTACCCTCGTGAAATAATGTAAGTAATTTGTGTCTTGTTTT
>CAZEXZ010000012.1:0-11104 GCA_964516655.1 uncultured Candidatus Saccharibacteria bacterium
AAACGGACCTTGTGGGGTAAGGAAGTCAAAAGGTCGTGTCACGTTTCGGGGCACAAATATTAAAAAGAGATATCCTAGGATATCTCTTTTTAATATTTGTGCCCCCAGAGAAAGTGGCCTGCGTCACTTTCGTAAGGGATCGAATACGGGGTCGCGAATCTACTTCGAGCAACGCGAGGTAGATTTGTGACCGAACTCCCTTCTGGGTGGATCGAATGGCTGAGTTATGCTCCCGATTTTTTTAAGTTGTAATCAACTTGATAAAATCGCAGTCCCTTAGGGTTTTTCTAGAAAGAAAAAATGAGTCCGTCTGAAGAAACTTTTTTGACGAAAAAAGCTTACTAAGGAAGATCACTCTTCTGGGGTGCCAAAATATACTTGCATAAAATATAGTTAGTTTAGTTTAATTAAAATTATTTTATGTAAGTTCATTATTTTCTCACACACAATTTGTATAGTTACTACATTCATACTAGTCATATGAAATTACTAAACTAAATTTAACTATATGAAAAACACAAAACTGCCAATGATAGCGTTAGGACTTCTCGCGGTAAGCGCCTTAGGTGGTACGGCATACCAAGTTTCGGCACAATCTGGAACTAAACAAAATAGTACTACTGTAGCTCAGAAAAGCGAAGCTACTCATACTGAGATAAGCGATGACTCTGGGAAAGGTGTGGAGACGGTTGATACTGTTTCCCCAGCTGTTCTATCTCAAATTAAAGTAACCAAATCACAAGCAAGGCAAATCGCACTTGCTTCTAACCCAGCCACAACCATTACCTCTATTGTTGTTGGAGATGAAAATGGAACAGCAATGTATGAGATTACTCTTTCAAATAAAACAGAGGTTAAAGTTGATGCCGTAACTGGTGCAATTGTAAAATCTGACAATACTGACGAGAAAGATGGTGACCAAACTGACCAAAAAGATTCACATGGAAATGATCTTGAAACTAATGATGGACCTGATCAAAATGAGTAGTAAAATATATATTTTAAAATAGGAAAGTTCTTTAAAAACACTCCAAAATGGAGTGTTTTTAAATATGTGGAAATAAAAAAATATATTCATAATATCTTCATAACCCGGGAGTAGAATTATTACTAATATGTCCACAAAAAATGCACAGAAGATTTTTAATAAGCTTCCAGAAATAACTCTCCTCTTCTGGATAATGAAAATTGCAGCAACCACCTTAGGAGAAACTGCTGGAGACCTTTTTTCTATGACACTCAATATTGGATATGTTCTGAGTTCTATTTTCCTGTTAAGTATTTTTGTCATTGCACTTACTACTCAGCTACGATCAAAAAAATACAACCCATCATTATACTGGATGGTTATCTTAGCGACTAGTACTGCAGGTACTACGATGTCAGATTTTATGGATAGAACACTAGGACTTGGGTACGCTATGGGTACGTCTATCCTATTATCGACACTCCTTATTATTTTAAGTATTTGGTATTTCAGTGAAAAGTCCCTTTCAGTAACCAACATAAAAACTAAAAAAGCTGAAGTATTTTATTGGATGGCTATTTTAGTATCCAACACGTTAGGAACTGCCCTTGGAGATTATCTTGCACATAACTCAGGACTTGGGTTTGCAGGTGGAGCCTCCCTCATCGGTGGACTCATCGCGCTTATTGTACTTGCTAAATACTTCACAAAAATATCCCCAATCATTTTATTTTGGATAGCATTTATTCTCACACGTCCATTTGGAGCGACAATTGGGGACTTACTTACAAAAAATCCAAGTGATGGGGGACTTGGATTTGGAACCATTGGTTCCTCGGTTGTTTTACTAAGTATCCTCATTGGACTTATCTTCCATACAATTAAAAAGGAGAGTCGAAACACTCTCAGATTAGACTAACCTAAAATATATGATTAAAAAATATCTCTGGTTCCTTCCTGCACTCTACGTCTCCTATGAATTTGGAGGAAAACTTTTCGAAGTGCTTGCCGATAAACAAGAATTTGTAGACACCATATCTGTCATTAAGCCACTGGCACCCATTTCTACATTTCTTGCATATGGAATTGGAATCTTTGATCTAGTGATCGCTATTTCACTTCTCACTTTTTCATTCTTTCCTACTACAAAAAAATATCACAGATACATCTTTGAATGGGTAATAGTCTGGCCATTTGTTCCATCGAGCTTACGATACTTTGGTGGAGTGGCACCATTTGAAATAAAACAAGTTCTTCTTATGTCTTGTAGTGCAGTTATTGCATTTATAGTATGGGCAAAATTTAGTAAAAGCAGTAAAAAATAAATATGAATACAAAAACAATGTTAAATAAGGTGCCAGAGATTACACTCTACTTTTGGATTATAAAAATCTTGTGTACGACGGTTGGAGAAACTGGTGCTGATTTTCTGAATACGAACCTTAACCTTGGATTAACCGGCACGAGTCTCATTATGGGCATTATTCTCGCGTTTGTTCTTCTATTTCAATTTCGTGCCAAGGAATATAGGCCAGGTATCTACTGGCTTGCAGTAGTTCTCCTGAGTGTTGTTGGCACACTCATTACTGATAATCTAACTGATAACTTTGGTATTTCTCTTGTAACAACTTCTGTTATTTTTAGCATTGTTTTAGCAACAGTCTTTGCTATGTGGTATAACACTGAAAAGACACTTTCTATCCATTCAATTGTTACACGTACGCGAGAATCATTTTATTGGCTAGCTATTTTGTTTACCTTTGCTCTTGGAACTGCAACAGGAGACCTGCTTGCAGAAAAATTCAGCCTTGGGTATTTATTGTCAGCAGTACTTTTCGGAACAGCCATTGCTCTCACCTATTTCTCATATAAATACCTACGATTAAATGCAGTCCTTGCATTTTGGGTTGCGTATATTCTCACTCGCCCACTTGGAGCATCGATTGGTGATTACCTATCACAAGACAGAAGTGCGAGTGGGCTAGAGTTTGGGACTGTTGTCACAAGCATGCTATTTCTTATAGCTATTCTCGCAACGGTCACATACCTCATGGTAACAAAAAAGGATGTTACCAAACTAACATCAAACTAACATGGGAGGATTGTTATTTATTTTTTTAGCTAAATATGTAATCTACATACTTATCTTTGTGAGTGTTTATTATTTCCTAATTCAACCACCTCAAGAAAAAAGAAAACTTTTTATTTTTGGAGGTATTACGACAATTATCTCTGGAGTCATTGCTGTAACAGCAGGTAAACTATTCTATAATCCTCGTCCATTTGTAGTTGACCATTTTGTCCCCCTACTCTTTCATGCTCCAAATAATGGTTTTCCTTCAGACCATGTGTTGCTCGCGTCGACTGTTGCAGTACTCTTTTTAATTAACAGCCGTAAACTTTCATTGTTCTTTTGGATACTTACGTTTCTAATTGCATGTGGTAGAGTACTAGTAGGTATCCACCATACAGTGGATGTACTAGGAAGTATGGCTATAGCCATCGTCAGTGGTTGTATTGCTTACATGATAATGTACTATGGAAAAAATAAATACTAGTACACACGAAAAACAAATACACGAAGCTTTTGAGATAGGTATCTTCCTGAAAGGAATCCATGCTGTTATAGAAATTGCAGGTGGTGTTTTTGCTTTTTTTGTTACTAAATCTTATATCACGACACTAGCTCTTACTCTCACACAAGGTGAACTTAAAGAAAATCCTTCTGATGTACTTGCTAACTATATACTTTCAACGAGTAATAACTTTTCAACTGGCACCCAGCACTTTGTATCATTCTATCTTCTTACTCATGGAATGGTTAAACTATTTTTAATTATAAATCTTTTCAGAAAAAAAATGTGGGCGTACCCAGTTTCTATAGCAATTTTTAGTATGTTTATCATATATCAATTATATAGATATAGTTTTACGCACTCTGTCTGGCTACTCCTCTTTACATTTTTTGACACAGTAATTATCTGGCTAACTTTCCATGAGTATAAGAAAAGAAAAGAAACACATGAAAAAACTTTTTAAAAAGCATAAACTATTTTGGTGTGATACGACAATTTTAAAACACTTATTTTTAAGTGTGATATTGCTCATTTCTAGTTTACTCTTAATTTATTTTGCAAGAAGCTATACAGGTGACTACCTAAATAACGTTGTTCCTGATTTACTTTTAGACCATCTTCCAGTACTTAATGTGGGGTATATTTTCTTTCAAGGAGCTTTTATATTCCTTGTTGGGCTTATTGTTATGCTCCTTTGGGAACCAAAATATATTCCTTTTGTATTAGAAAGCAGTGCTCTTTTCTTTTTTATGCGGGCATTTTTTATGATAATGACACATTTATCAGCTCCTGCTACTGAATACTACAGATATATTGATCATGATAAGCATGCCCAAAATGTAGTTTTTACAATTAGTTCTGGGAATGATTTATTTTTTTCTGGACATGCTGGGTTTCCATTTTTACTTGCGCTAATCTTTTGGCATCAAAAATCACTACGATATATATTTTTAGTGTGTTCCTTAGTTGGCTCAACTGCCGTTATACTTGGACATCTTCACTACTCGATTGATGTTTTTTCTGCATACTTTATTGCATACGGAATATTTGAAGCTAGTAAGTATTTATTCAAGAAAGAGTACACTCTATTAAAAGAGTAACTCATCACTCATCTAAAATGATAATCCCACTTACACATATAGCAGACAGCATGATGACATATAAGTACCTAGTACTTATACCCCTATCTATACTAGAAGGACCGATTGTTGCTGTAATTGCCGGTTTTCTCACTACGTTACATATAATGAATGTGTTTATTGTATATATCATTCTTATAATCGGCGATATTACTGGGGATGCATTACTGTATATGTTTGGACGATATGGTGGAACTTTTTTTAGAAAATATTCAGTTCGAATTGGTGTCACGTCGGAGAAATTAGAATCTGCAAAAAATTATTTTAATACACATCACACTAAAGCTTTAGTTACATCAAAACTTTTTTTTGGTATTGGTGTTAGTGGATTGGCAGCTGCAGGGATTTTAAAAATACCATATTTACGATTCATGAGAACATGTGTAGTTATTTCAATTATTCAGTCAGCTCTCTTTATACTTATTGGGATTATGTTTGGCCATGCATATGAGCAAATAGGAAATTATTATAATACGTATGCAGCGGCAATAAGTGTTACAACGCTTATTATTATTGTTTTCTTTATTTTTTTAAAAATAAAGAAAACAAGCAACACAATAACAAATATATGAATCGTACATTAAACATAGCAATGATATGTGACCCTGTTGGAGAATACAAGGCTGGCGTCCTTGTTTCGGCACTTCGATTTTCTAAAATTTTAGTAGACAGAGGGCATCATGTTGTCTTCATAGGAGCAAAAGATAATGTGAGTAAAACACATGACCATGTTCAAGAAATTAAAACATACCGACACAGAAGTATACCCCTTCCAAAATCTGGAGGATGGTATCTTGCGTTTCCAATGGTGCACGAAATAAAAAAAATTCTTCTTAATGAAAAGATAGACATCATTCATGTGTGGTTACCTATGCCTGGAGCTATAGTTGCCATGAGAGCAGCCAAATCACTTGGAATAAAAATTGTTGCGCACTCTCATTCTCAGCCAGAAAATCTATTTATGGATATGCCATTATTTGCAAGACCATTTCTTGATGCATCATGGAACTCCTTCCTTGCATGGTTATATAGCAAAAGTAACTCAATCATCTACCCATCAAAACTAGCACATACACTCCTTGATCATTTAACGGAGCAAGGGAAGCATTCGGTTATTATCAGTAACGGAGTAAACAAGGAGGATTTTAAGCCAATGCCTACTGGAGATTTTCATAACCGCTTCAACATACCTACTGACACTACTAATCTTGTCTACGTTGGGAGATTGTTCCCTGAAAAGTCAGTTGATACCCTCATCCTTGCTGTACCACATATTATTAAAGAGCACCCAAAAACACATGTTATCATTGTTGGTGGCGGGTATGTACGTGAAAAGTTAGAAGACTTAGTGAGGCTCCACGACATAGGAGCTCATGTGTCATTTTTAGGATTATTAAGTGAGGTAGACAAAATTTTAGCATTTAATGCTGGAGATATTTTCGTATCTCCTTCCTTTGCTGAATTAGAAGGTATGACCGTACTTGAGGCAATGGCTTGCGGTAAACCTATTGTTATCCCTAATGCTAAAATGAATGCTTCCACACATTTTGTTACTGATAACGGGCTACTTTTTGAAACAGCTAATCCAAAAGATTTAGCAGAAAAGATTCTTACACTCCTTAAGGATGAAGGTTTACGGGAAATGATGGGTGAATCAAGCCTGCAGATAAGCACAAAGTACAATATAGAAGAGAGCGCCACACATTTAGAAAATCTCTATTACAAATTATTAGAAACAAGATGAAAGAATATTTTTTAGAGGAACGAGGAATCTACTATAGATGTAATACTTTTGAAGAAGGAAGGCCAACACTTCTTTTTATACACGGATTATCTGGAAGTTCTTCTGCGTGGACCATGTACGAGAAAAAATTTAAAAATAACTACAATATCATTTCTTATGATCTACGCGGCCACGGAAAATCAAAAAAATTTAATAACTATTCTGACTATGATATTGAACTTTTCGTAGAAGATATCTATGAACTCATATCATTCATAAAAGTTAAAAAGTTTTTTATTGTCAGTCATTCATTTGGGACACTCTTTACAATTGATTTTGTGCTGAAGTACCAGAACCTTATTTCTGGAGTAATTTTCTTAAGTCCTAATTTTAATGTTGGTAATAAATGGCTAGGAAATGTTATGACTCCTTTCACTAAAAGTTTACATGCGCTCATGCCAGATATTTCAAATAAAACAGGACGGCACGTAGACTATTCAAAATATAAAAATAGTGGTGACTGGAACATCCCTCGTATGATTGATGATGTTGGAAATACAGGCCTGAAAACGTATTTTTATTGCACAAAACAAGTATGCGGTTTTGACAGAGAACGTTTTTTGAAAGATCTTTATGTACCGGTGCTTGTAATGCACGGAAAAAAGGACTCAATCTTTCCAGTTTCACATTCATTAGAACTTAAAAATAAAATAAAAAATGTACACATTATTATACTAGAAAAATCTGACCATATTCTCGTACTTAATAATTTTGAAGAAGTATCTGGTGCAATAGAGGCATTTGTCACCGAAGTATCTTCACATTAGTACGTATCATTAAAAACTACACACCTTCCTCCTAAAGGTTACAGCTTTAACATAACCATTAGACACGAAATCAGAAGGAGTATTAATCCAACTAAAAATATATACGCAGCCACTATCTCAAATTTTTCTGCATTGTGCTTGGTACGTGAACGTATCGAAATAAATGAAACAATACAACTAATAAGAAAAGTAACGACTGAGACAGCGGTCACTTCGTCGGAAAAATTAATTTGAGATGTAGAAAGTGACTTCAAAAATGTCAGAATAATAAATGAAAGCCCAGCTAGATTACTTGCAGCACTTAGAATGACCGGGGACTTTGTTGTATTCATACTATGACTTTTTAGGAAGGGTAATTGTTACTGTGGTACCCTTTTTTATGGTACTGGTAATGGCGATATGCCCTTTATTACTTTCAATAATTTCTTTTGCAATTGGTAACCCAAGACCTGATCCCCCTTGATCATTTCTTGAGTGTGAAGCCTTATAAAATCTATCAAACACAAAAGGGAGCTCAGTGGTGTCTATACCAACACCTGAATCCGTAATTGTAATTATTGCATGGGACGTGTCCTCTTTAACATCAACAGTAATACCCCCTCTTTCGGTATAATTAATCGCATTTTGAAGAATGTTACTAATGGCACGCTTCATTGTGTTAACATCTATCATCACAAAGAGAGGAACACTTTCATTCATTTTTAGAGAAATTCCTTTTACCAATGCTTGTGTTTTCATACTCATGACAAGTGTCTCAACAAGATTACTGAGATCAACACGTGTATGATTGCTTGTTTGTGTAAGACTACCAACACGAGATAGCATGAGTAAATCATTCACGAGTATAGACATTTTTTTTGCTTCTTCAAGATTACTAATGATGGTTTTTTTATAATCCACTTCACCTGCTTTTACATCTTGCAATGTCACCTCAGACTCTGTGGTAATGATTGCAAGCGGAGTACGAAGATCATGCGAAGCATCAGTAAAAAATTTCTTTTGTAATTCTGAATTTTCTCGTATTGGTAAGAGTGTCTTTCCTGCTAAAAAATAACTAAGTGATCCAAATATAATAAGCAGGGCCCCGTCGACTAAAAATATAATGAATTCTATTTCATCGCTCACCTTTTTAAAAGGATCATCTTGTGCCTCCGATACAATTATTTTTTCATTTAATCCAGTCCTGATTTTAGATTCAATGGTTGCAATAAGAATACTTGAGAATATAAAAATAATAATAAACAGTATCCCAACATAGTAGGCAGTTAGTCTGTATCTAGCTTTTTGAAAAACATCATTATTCATACTTAGTCATTAAAACGATATCCGACACCGTGAATAGTTTCAAATATTTCCTCATTTTTAGCTTGTAATTTTTTTCGCAAATTCCTAATATGAACATCTACAATATTACTAAATGTATCGTACCCAAAATCCCACACATGTGCAATTATTTTATCTCTACTTAATACTTGGTTTTTATTCCTAAGAAATAGTTCAAGGATAGTAAATTCCTTTAGTGTAAGTTTTATTTCTTGTCCATTTTTTTCAATACGATGTCGCACTGTATCTAATGTAATACCTGAACCAGATAATACTGTTTCTAGTGTTTTCTTTGGTCTTCTAAGGAGTGCACGAATTCGGGCGGTGAGCTCTTCGAACTCAAAAGGTTTAATAATATAGTCATCTGCACCAATATCAAGCCCATCAATCTTATCGTCAAGGGTGTCTTTTGCAGTAAGCATTACTACAGGAGTCATAATTCCTTCGTTTCTTATTTTCTTACAAAGACTGATTCCATCTAACCCTGGAAGCATAATATCCAGTATAATAAGATCAAAATGCTCTGGGGAAGCGAGTATCCTTCGTAGTCCTACTAGACCGTCATACACAGCGTCTACAGCATAGCCTATATTTTCCAAACCTCTTTTTACAGAATCAGCTAGTTTTACTTGATCTTCTATTATAAGTATTCTCATACTATATATACTACACCTAAAAGATGAATTTATTATGAATACTCGTATAAGCCACTTACGAGAACAACTGTGTTAAAACCTTAACATCTTACGCTTTCCACTATTTTTCTTTGCTATACTTTACCCATGAATAAATTGCACATCATTCTTGGTGTCATCATCTTTATATTAAGTGTTATTTTTGGTGTTGTACTGTATAAAAATAAACACCGAACCCCTATCGTAGAATCATGTCCGGCTGATGTTATGATGTGTCCTGACGGAACATCTGTTGGAAGAAGTGGGCCAGATTGTGAGTTCGGCATTTGTAAACAAGAGTTACCAAACTACATGGAACCGCTCCCTGTTGAAGAGTCATCAACAACCTCTACAGCTATCTCAACCACCTCTCCAAATAGTTCCACCCAAGCACCCGGCCAGAAAAAAAATATTGTAAAAAAAGTAGTAGATGCTGCAAGCGCACTTGTTGATAAAGTATCTGAAACATTAGGAATCTCACAAGCAAATCAAACTACTCAAGCAAACCAAACAAGCTCTCCTCTTTCACAAAATAACCAAGAACCAACTTCTGAGAAATCTGCTATTTTCAATGAAACAAGATATTCTATACTTAACGATTCGATTGTTGATGAAAACGGAAATATTATTTATACTTTTCCGCCAAGCACATCGGTTGCTGGGTGGACTACTCATGTTGTAAACGTAGTACCAACTAACTCGGTTACTGCTGTCATCAATAGTATCCCTATTGTCGGTCAGCCAGGACAATTTTATATAAGTGAAAATTCATTAGGGAACATTGAGGCGTGTGAGTTTTCAAATAAAGTATATATTCTCGATATTAATACGGGAGAAAAAATCCTCATGTATGAGGAGAGTAACACAACCACTGGTTCAAGTATCACACGGTCCTGCACAAGCGAATTGTATCTTCTTGCAACAGAAAGTGAGAAGCTTATTCTAAAATCCCATACCGTTGGAACTGGTACAACATGTGAAGGTACATGGAGTGAGCCAGAGCAAACCTGGTATTTAGATGTTACAAAACTTGAAAAAGGTCTTAGACGCTATATTATCTCTCCGACGCTTTATTACAAAGCAGAATCTGATGAAAAAAACTGTAGAACACTTTATGAAGCAACAACGACACCAGAAGAAACAATAGGAGGATAACTGCCCCCTAAAGAGAAAGAATTATCCGCTCAAGCTCCAACATCAAATCCTTTTCACCTCGATGTGCAAGCACACTTGAGCGCATAAGTTCTCCGCCAATTTTTTCACATTCAGCTTTAGAAAAAGGTGATCTTTTTCCTTCGATAACTTTAGACCACTCTTGCTGAAACTTCCACCATAGTGCTCCTTGGATTGCTTCGGCGCTCCCTTCTTTTTTCAACGCTAAAAAATCTATCCACGTTTGCTTCTTATCACGAGCTACAAAAGAATTACACACCTTAAAAACACTCATATCTTTAACCTTTTCTTCACGTGCATCAAATATTTTTTTTGCAACTTTTTGTAATCGTGTTACAAGATGAGCGTCAGCAAAAGGTTCGTCAATAATAAAAATATTTAAAGATGAGCTCATTTCATCAAGTAATCTTTTTAGTTCTTCCTTTGAGGAAGAATTTTCTCCAAGCTGAATACATGTTACGACAACCGCATCACCAAAAAGACTTGTTGCACCGATCAATGGCTCAAGATCTACTATGTGTTCACTATAAATATGATGTGCAGGTACCCCCAATATCGCAAGCTCCTTGGCACCTTTCTCTCTTATCTCATACTGAGTACCTACGATTGCATAAATCATATATGTTTAAATTACCTCAAGGTTCTTACCAATACTTTTCGAAACAACAAGCGGGAGATCAGTGAGGTTTCGTTTTGAAAGTA
>CAZEXZ010000012.1:11114-15860 GCA_964516655.1 uncultured Candidatus Saccharibacteria bacterium
ACGCTTTCTAAAATAGAGACTAAATCATCCGCCACTTTTTCTGCTATATCTTTATCTATTTCAAAAATTAGCTCATCATGAATTTGAAGTAGTAAATCTGCTTTACCTTCTAACTGCCTCTCCTTAAAATACGTAGTTGCATCTATCATTGCCAGCTTCACAATATCTGCACTCGTTCCTTGGATTGGAGCGTTCATTGCAATCCTCTCGCCTTGTGCTCGTAAGAATGGAAGAGGACTCTTAAGGAGCGGCACTTCACATCGCCTGCCAAGAAGTGTGGTTGTGTAACCCTTCTTCCACGCATCTGCTTTTACTTCTTCTAAAAATTCCATGAGTCGCACAAATGTTGCCTTATATTGATCAAAAAATTCTTGAGCTTCTTTTCTCTCAACCCCCATCCCCTCCTTAAGAGCAGTTACTCCCATGCCGTATAAAATACCGAAGTTAATCGCCTTAGCTTTTCTTCTCATATCGCTTGTAACATCTTCTTCTTTCACACCAAAGACACGTGCTGCCGTTCCAGTGTGAACATCAATTTTATTTTTAAATATTTCTACAAGATGTTCATCACCTGACAAGATAGCTGCTGCACGCAAATCAATCTGCGCATAATCACATGAAAGAAGTACTTTATCTTTACTTGCAATAAACGCACCACGAACCTTTTGACCAAGTTCACTTTTCACTGGTAAGTTCTGGAGATTAGGATCTTCGCATGCAAACCTCCCTGTTCCTGCACCTGTTTGAATATAGTGCGCATGTATTTTCCCATCCTCTTTTACAAATGTAGGAATTGAATCAACATACGTGGATAATAATTTAGTTAGTTCTCTGTATTCTAAAATAAGAGGTACAATCTCATGTTCATCTCGAATCTTTTCTAGCTCAGAGACGTTCGTACTCTTCTGTCCTGTTTTTGTTTTTTTAATTTTACTTCCGAGTCCAAGCGTATCATAGAGCACATCACCTAGCTGCTTTGGAGAAGCAATATTAAACTCCACTCCTGCAAGAGCATGTATCTTTTTTTCAAGTGTTGCTACCTGCCCATGAAGATCTTTACTCATATCTTCTAGTTTTTTGACATCAAGTGTAATTCCTACCTTCTGCATATTTTCCAAAATGCCAATGATTGGTTTTTCTACGGTAAGAAAAAGATCCATGAGCCCCTCTTTAGCAAGCATACCCGTAAGCACCTCTTTTACTTTTGTAACAGTGCTTTCTTTTGCAACATTTTGAATATCAATGAATGACGCATTAGTCATTTCACTATGTAGCAGGTTCACCATAACACGCATCTCTTCAAGATCATGAAATGCGACCGAGACTTCCTCTTCTTTCACTTCTTCTTCTCCTTTTACAAGATGCAACCTATTCCGTAGAGATCTAAATTCATAGAGATCGCACATCTCTTGGTACTTTTCAATGCTGAGCATATCCTTCCACATCTTCTCTGGTTCAACATACTGTGACGTAGCATCACGTCTAATAGTTGCGAGAGTCTTTGAAAAAAGTGCATCCTCTTCCCCCTCTTCAAGAAGCTTTACAATTCTCTCCTTAAATCCTGCATCGAGTAATGTTTGCCTATCTTTCTTTAGTACCTCATATATACCTTCAATCGTTCCATATCTCTTAATGAGTTCAGTTGCTGTTTTATCTCCAATTCCTTTTATGCCAATAATATTATCTGACGGATCACCAGAGAGTCCTTTGTAGTCAGGTATTCGTTCAGGCGGAAAGCCATAGAATCTGCATTAAACAGTGCAGCTACGTTTGCTTTCTTTAAGGTGTAGACAGTTACAACATCACCATCAATAAGCTGGAAAGTGTCCATATCTCCGCTTGCAATTATCACACGAGTGTTTGGCTGTTTCTTCAATTGCTCACTTAATGTTCCCAGTAAATCATCTGCTTCAAATCCCTCCTCTTTATAGACAGGGAGACAGAGCGCATCACAGAGAGCGTATGCTTCTTGTATTTGCGTAATGAGTGCATCGTCTGTCTTTGATCTCCCTGCTTTATAACCATCATAACTAATATGTCTAAATGTTGGTTTCGGCAAATCAAAGCATGCTGCAATGTAGTCAGGTTTTATATCTTCATAAATACGAAGCACCATAGTAATAAATCCATAGAGCGCCCCAGTTGGTTTTCCATCTCGAGTAGCAAACCCTTGCATTGCGTGATAGCCACGGTGAAGTATCGCGTGAGCATCAAGCAGTACAATTGTTTTTAATTTACTTTTAATCATGTACGAAAATATGAATCTATGGGATTATGTTTTGCTTTACCTTCAGTAGGAGCTGTGTGAGTATGTGATGGGCTTCCAATATGACTATTCACATAATTAATGGTTACCTCTCGTGTGTCATCATCAATAACTGCAAACGCGATTGTCATATCCTCGTTTATTGCTCCTGATAATTTCGATGGCCATTCTATAACGATAAGTGTATCGTGCTTGCTGAGGTCATTATCTAACTTAAGCACCTTTACTTCTTCAGGGGATTCGAATCGATACGCATCAATATGAATGAGTTTCTTAAAATAGGCATGCTCACCTTTGTACTCTTTTTTTAGGATAAACGTTGGACTATGAACATCTTCTTTGACGATACCAAGCACTGCTGCGAGTTCTTTTGTAAACGTTGTTTTACCCGCACCTAGATCACCCTCGAGAAAAAGAACTTTGGCTTGAGTCGAATAGGAAGAAGAAAGTGTGTCCACCACCTTCTTAGCTATGTCTGCCAACTCATTCTCAGTTACCATAAACGGCTCTTTCATGGTTCAATAATACCACAGATGATAGCTGTTGGCTTTTAGCTTTTAGACTGTAGCCAGAGGAATACAAAAAACAGTGGCAAGCAATAAATGCGAAAAGCGCCACCCTTTCGGGTGGCGCTTTTCTGACCTTTCGGCTCACATAAGGCATTAACTTTATGAGCGTACTTTAGTGTTTATGATCTTCGTCATCTTTATATGATGCGTAGACGCTACGACCTAAGATAAAGATTATAAAGAGGATAGCAAGGAGTGCAAGCCATTCAATAAGTGTGTTTGGCATAAATCCTCGTCCATTTGATGCGCCTATTACTTTCTTTGCACCAGTGTCCTGATTAGCAAATGCTGTAGCTGGCATGATTGAACCAATAACATAGGCACTAACTTCGTCTTGTGTCTGTGTTCCTGGAACAGTGTACATAGCATAAACGTTAGTTACGATTGTTTTACCGATAGGAGCATCTTTTTGTACGTTTGCAGTGACAATAATAACTCCTTCAGAATATGGGTCAATAGTATCTTGAGTAAGGGTAAGTGTTCGTGTTGTAGGATCATAGTTTCCGGCAGTTGCGCCAGCGAAGATAACTTCCTGAGGCATGGTTACTTTTACAAGGACACCTGAGAGTCTTGTATCTACAAGATTCTTGTAGGTTACTTTGTACTGAACTTGTTCTCCACTTACAAGGTTTCCATTTATCTTCTCTACTTGTACAGCAAGAAGTTTTTCACCCTGACTTAGAAGTGTCGCAGATGAGGTACTCTTTGTTGTAAAGGTAGACCCATCTGAACACGTTACAATGTTTGTTTTTGCAGGCGTTGCAACTGGAGGCTTTGTCGTAACAGGCTTCACATAGGTTACAACATTAGCTTTTGTTGTGAATCCAACGATCTCCCCTTTTACTAGTCCGTACTGATTTTGCATCACTGCACGACAGTAGTACTTTGTAGAAGGTTTAAGGTTTGCAAGAACATTTGAGAATGGTGCAGTGTTTGCAGATCCAATGTTAGCTGTTGCAGTTGTTCTTCCGAGGTTTGTAGTTTCACCATATTCGAACCATCCAGTTGACTGAGCGTTGTTCGCAATAAGACCAATACCATTACATCTTCCACTTGTCTTAGAAATTTCTGTCGCAACACTTGTTACAACATTATTAAACTTCACAACTTGTGGTGCAACATAGACTGGTGTCGCTGTTACATAACATGCTTGGTTAACTGGAACACTTGTGCCGTTAGGACATGTCTTATACTGTGCAACACACACTGATGTTGAAGGGATAACCGATCCATTCCAACATGTTTGGTACGTAACTGTAGGGATTGTGTTAATACGTACACATGATCCGTTAACTGGAGCACCTCCGTCAGAACAAATAGTCTGTGTAACTGTAGGAATTGTACTTGTTCTTACGCATGATCCGTTAATCGGAGCGCGTCCATCTGAACAGATAGTTGTGTTTGTTGTAGGAACAGTATTTGTACGAACACATGAACCATTTACTGGTGCACGTCCATCAGAACAGATAGTCTGTGTAACTGTAGGAATTGTACTTGTTCTTACACATGATCCGTTAACTGGAGCGCGTCCATCTGAACAGATAGTTGTGTTTGTTGTTGTTATTGTTGTTGTTCTTATACATGAACCATTTGTAGGTGCATACCCATCCGAACACACAGTTACATTTGTTGAAGGAACTGTCGTATATGTAGTTCCGTATGTTGAACCAGTTGTTCCATATGTTGAACCATATGAACCTGATGAGTATGTTGGATATGAGTAGTTAGAGTATGAGCCGGAAGTATACGAAGTACTAGGTGTATATGAATACGACGGGGTATAAGAATATGAAGGGGCGTATGAGTATGAAGGAGTTGGAACGGCTGTATTCCATGACACATCTTGTACTGGAGTAGCTGTATTCCATGACACATCTTGTACTGGAGTAGCTGTATTCCATGACACATCTT
>CAZEXZ010000012.1:15960-17385 GCA_964516655.1 uncultured Candidatus Saccharibacteria bacterium
AAGTATCCTGTACTGAATACGCTGAATTCCATGACACATCTTGTACTGGATATGAGGTATTCCATGAAGTATCCTGTACTGAATACGCTGAATTCCATGACACATCTTGTACTGGATATGATGTATTCCATGAAGCTTCTTGTGCAAATCCATTTGTGTGGAATGCGAGGAAAATCAGAGATACAATTGCTATTTGTTTAATGTTTTGTTTCATACTTTTTTAATTAATATATCTATTATACTATATAATAAATAAAAGTCAAGTCTTTTTTCTATTCATTCTCAAAAGAAAAACGCCCAGGCTAACTGGGCGTTTTATGTACGCAAGATTGCGTACGTGGTGGAGTTTACATCTTTCCGAGATGTTTGGTCTCAAAACCTTGCATTCGGACATAGTCCTTTGCAATTCGAGCAGTCCATCCCGCTTCGCTTTCGCCGGCGCGCGGTGGCACGACTTCAAAAGACGAACACTTCGGAGCATGTCCTTTTACTGGACTTGTTACGTAGCACGCCTTTGGCGACACTTCTGTCGCATCGTACTGGACAAAGCCCCAAGGCCTGCTAGGGAGCGTAACCTGCTCTGAGGGCGCTGCTGGGACAGGTGTAGATCGGGCGATGACGGGAGCTGCTTTTGATGGCAGATACCGCACCTTTCCAACACACATCTTCGCGACGGCTGCCTCAACTTCGCTTGAAGTTGCACCATTGCATTCCAGCTTTTGGTTGGACGCGGCGGCAAGTTTGCTGACAAGGTCGCTGTTTTCCTTCTTCAAGGATTGAACTTCAGCGGCCGAAGTTGTGAGCTCCTTGTCTTTGATCTCTTTCAGCGAGGCAAGTTGAGTCTGGTAGTACACCACCAGACCAACCACAAGAGCAATCGCAACCAGATTTCTCCAGTTTTTTTTCGCCCAGGCTTGTGCAGATGCGCGAGTAATAGCCATGATAATACCTCCGGTAAGTAAAAATTGAAAGAACGTCTTCGAGATTTGTACTTCTATACATCTCTCTTAATATACAGTATACACTAAATTATAAAAAAGTCAACCCCTTTAGCTGTTAAGCATAAAGGGGTTGTTGTGCTAGAAAATACTAGCTTTTGAGCAACAAAGCTCTAGTTTCAGAGAGCTGAAACTCTCGCCTGCCAAGATCCTCGAGTCTCACCGTCAAGCGGTTTGACTACGGTTATCGTTGCGCAGCCTTGTTTTTCACCAGAAACTGGCGAAGTGACAAAGCATTTTGCTGGGTTACTCGGTGTCGCTGTAGGCGGCATATAACCCCATGGCAGCGGTGCCGATGGTGCTTGCTGGAGCTGACTGACTTTCGGGGCGGATTCAGGTACGGATGCCTGCGCAATTGGAACTGAGTTGCCTTTTTCTGCAATTTCTTTCCATTTAAATTGGTAGCAGGAAGTTTTAAGGATGCTTT
>CAZEXZ010000013.1:0-12010 GCA_964516655.1 uncultured Candidatus Saccharibacteria bacterium
GATTGAAGCTGCAAAAGCAGCGGGAGTAAAACTTCGTATTGCTGGTGTTAGTTATCCAAATGAAGGGTACTGGCAAAAGCATGTTGAACCTCACATAAACGGTGAATCTGTAAGATTCTTTGGTAACGCTTCATTTGATGATAAAATTCCTCTTCTTCAAAATGCAAAAGCGTTACTTTTCCCAACACAAGCTCAAGAGATTTTTGGATACGTTATGATTGAAGCAATGTCATGTGGAACACCTGTCATCGGGTGGGATAATGGTTCTGTTAAAGAAATAGTAAAGCATGAAAAAACTGGTTTTGTTGTAAATAGTGTCGAAGAAATGACAGCTGCAATTTTAAAAATTGACACGATTGACCGAATGCAGGTTCGTAAGCGAGCCGAGCAGTATTTCAGTGTACAAAAAATGGTACAAGGATATGAAAGAGTATATCGTCGAGTGATCGATGAAGAGATCTACAAAAAAGACAAGCAAGATAGGCGAGTTACTGATTGCAAAAAGGACGATGAGCTTAAAGGTTAGCTTAAATCTTTGGCTACTATAAATTCTAGATTTCTACGGGTATACTAACCGTATCTATGGTGCATACTTTTTTCGAATCTTTGTTTCTACCAGAAAACCTTCCACTTCTATTTGTTCTTCTCTTTTGTGCACGTTTTTTTATTTTTTCTTTATTAGAGCACTTTTTCACCGCGCACAGCTTCGAAAGGTACGCTGTACTTTTTTCTGATCTTCTTACAATGTTTTTTTATATCGTTCTCATTTTTCCAATTGCACAACTCATAAGTAATTTTTTTGGCATACAAGGAACATTCTTTGCGCCACTTTCCTCGCTTCCATTATTTATGAGAGTCATTTTTTATTACATCGTTGGTGATTTCATTCATTACTGGGCTCATCGATTAATGCACCAACCGTTCTTATGGAGAATTCATAAGTGGCATCACTCCCCTACACATGTGAGCTGGGCAGGAGGATTTCGTGCGACAGTACTTGATACCGTGCTTCTTAATTTTGGTTTTGTATTCGCGTGGCCTATTCTTGGGGACGTCAGCTACAATCTAAAACTTATATTATTAGTCTTTGGACTACTGATTAATGACTGGATGCACCTTAACGTATACTTTAGGGTGCGCTTCCTTGAACATGTCGTTATTATGCCCAGGTATCATCACATTCATCATAGTTCTAACAAAGAGCACTACATAAAAAATCTTGCTGCACTATTTCCAATTTGGGACAAACTATTTGGGACATATGTTGACCCAGATGATATACACGAAAAGCTTACCTTTGGCATCAATGAAAAGGTACCTACAGCTCGCCTTGTAGCAGGAATTTGATAAGTATCAACCGTACTTACGTAATACGGTTGTCTTTTTTTGCTATACTATTTTATATGATTAAAGAATATATCAAATACTTACAAGATAACCCTCATGGATACTGGTTCAAAAGAAAACTCTATGGTTGGGGCTGGACTCCTGCTACATGGCAAGGATGGCTTACTCTTTTTCTTTTTGTGACACTCGTTGTTTTCTTTTCACTAACTATTGATAGAACATCTTCAAAAAGTGAGGTTTTTTTTACTTTTTTCCTCCCCGTACTCTTACTTACGGTTACATTCATTAGAATTTGCTACAAAAAAGGTGAAGCACCGAAATGGCAATGGGGTATTCCAGGAACAAAATACGACGGCACAATAGGGCGCTCAAATAAAATTATTATTCTGTATATGTGTATTGTTACAATAATTTTTGGACTTGGAGGTTACCTGTGGGTGCAAAAACTTACTGATGCTCACAGTTCTTTTGAGAAGTATTACACTTTCAGGGGATGCGAGCAGTTGCTTGAAAAAACTGACACCTATGCAAAATGTTCATTAAAAAATGGAGAAATAATTAAGTTAGTGAACGTAAATGATAAATGGTTTTTAGATGGAGATCTCGGATGGTAATTATTGTTTTTCAAAAGCTGCGTATTTTTTTCTGTTTTCTGTAAACTCATGAATAACTGATGACATAACTGTAATAGCTTCTACAGGATATTCACCGATAGTTGTTTCATCTGAAAGCATAAGGTAGGACGCCCCATCAATGAGCGCATCTATACAGTCGGTAATCTCTGCCCGAGTTGGGAACGGATTTTTTGTCATTGATTTTAAAATTTCTGTAGCTACAATTACGGGGACCCCTTTACTATTCGCAACATAGGCTAATTCTTTTTGAATGAGTGGTATTTTTTCAATTGACATTTCTATTCCTAAATCACCTCTGGCAACCATTAGCATATCAGTAGCTTCAAGTATCCCTTGTATATTATGGAGAGCTTGCCTTGTTTCAATTTTTGCAATAATTGGAATTTCTCTAGAAGTATGCGCTTTTAAAAATTCCCGAAGATGAAGTATATCTTCTTCTTTTTTCACAAAAGACAGGGCGACTGCATCAGTATTATTTTCAATTGCAAAAAGAACATCTTTTTCATCTTTTTCTGTAAAAGGACTAATGGGTAAATCAACGTCAACTATATTAACTCCTTTTTCCTTCACTAGTTCCCCTCCTTGTATGACATTACAAACAATATCCTTCTCGTCAACATGACACACAGAAAGGAGTATTTTCCCGTCATCAAGCGCAATTTTGGTATGAGGAGCAACATACAAATAAAGTTCTTTATATGAAACAGCAAAGGAGTTTTCCACTTCAGGAATCCTTTTCTCATCATAAAGTATGGTTATAGTTGCACCACGATTGATTTTAATGGTGTCAGCACTCATAGCACTAACTCTAATTTTCGGGCCACATAAATCAGCAAAAACCTTTATTTGTTTATTAAGCTGTTCAGCTACTTTTCTAACATTCAGTAATCGACTTCTATGCTCATCGTGTGATGCGTGACTCATATTAAACCTAACATAGGAAACATTTTGTGAAAGAATTTTTGTAAGCGTAAATTCATCACAAGTGCTTGGCCCTATTGTGAAGATAATTGAAGGATTATTAATTATAGTATTCATAGTCATACATGTTATACATGCGTATCAAACGTAGCAGAACTTGTCTCACGAATTTCTTTACTTTTAAGACGCCCACTATCGTTTAGATGATACACGATTGCACCCCCAAACATCATTTCATGATTTTCTATGTCCTGATCAGAAATTGTTTCAATATACTTCATAAGTGCACGTAAAGCATTTCCATGAGAAACAATCAGAATATTTTCACCTTGCCTGAGTCTTGGTAAAATTTCACTTTCGTAATAAGGTACAATTCGATTATAGACATTTTCAAGTGTTTCTCCATTAGGAATAGGTACGTTCCACCCTCTTCGCACATGGTCGAACATCTCCTCTCCTAAAAGATCTTTCATGTCATGTTTATTCTTGCCTGTATAATCCCCGTAATCTCTTTCATTAAGGGCTTCATTTTGTGTTATAGAAACTACTGGCTGTTGGACCATACCAAGCAAGGAAGAAAGTGTTTCCATTGTTCGAATTTGCATAGATGCATACGCATGATCAATCGTAATATCTCTAATGAGATTACCTAACAAGCGAGCATCCTCAAATCCTTTAGCTGTAAGCTTTGCATCTCTCGTACCGGTCCATATTCCTTTTTCATTCCATTCTGACTGTGCATGTCGGATAAGAATAAGCTTCCCGACTGGAGGAGGAGGAACGGTTACTCGATTCGTTGTATTTCCATTAAAATAATTTTGTATATTTTGAACAGTTGTATCCATAATTCTTGAAACTGCTTCGACAGTATTATACGCAATATGTGGAGTGAGTATAACTTTTTCATTTTTTAAAAGAGTTGAGATATAGAATGACTCTTCTAAAAGTTTTGTCGTCTCTCTGTTTACACCCTCAATCATTTTACATTTTTCTTTTACAAGTTCTTCTCCTTCTATCACATCGAGACCGACTCCAGCAATTTTTGAGTTATTAAGTGCGCGAAGTAGTGCGTACGTATCAATAAGTTCACCTCGTGCAGTGTTAACAATATAAACATTGTCTTTCATAAGTGAAAATGCTTGCTCATTTAAAATACGAGATGTATCTGGCGTAAGTGGTGCATGTAACGAAATAATGTCTGACTGTCTAAACAAATCTTCCTTTGTAACGTACATAAATCCAAGACTATGTGCATCTTGAGGATTTTCATACGTATCATATGCAATAACATCCATTCCAAAACCTCTTGCAATTGCAATCATCCGTTTGCCTATTTTACCTGTTCCGATGACGCCTAATTTTTTACCATATAAATCAATACCTCTAATTGAATTCGGCTCTAAACAAATATTTTCTTTTACGGTCTTAACAGATTCCGGTACTCTTCGTGAAAGGGTAAGTAAGAGTGCAAAGGCATACTCTGCAACTGTATGCTCACCATAACTTGGAACAACAACTACAAGTATCCCTCGCTTTTCAGCCTCATGAACAGCAACATTATTATATCCGGCAGATCTACATGCAATGAGTTTTAGATTAGGCATCTTATCAAGCATTTCTTTAGTTACATAGCTTGAAACAAAAATTGAAATAACCTCTGCATCTTGCGCCACAGTATGGTCTGTGAGTGGGCCACTGTAAAAGGTACACGTATGATTAACAAGTCCATTTTCTAAAATAGATTTTTCTTCTTCATGAATATCATAAATATGAATAATAGCCATATATTTTATATTCTTACAAGAACTACATTATATAGTTAAAGTGTAACATAAAAACTTTCTGCTATACTCTTAATAACTAATTATTTTTTTATGAAAATTACAACTATTACACCGCGAATGATTCTTGATTCTCGAGGCTACCCTACTGTTGAAGTAGATATAGTTTTGGACAATCTTTTTTTTGGAAGAGCAAGTGTACCAAGCGGTGCTTCCACGGGAAGTCACGAAGCGTTAGAACTACGAGATAACGATCAAATGTACGACGGCAAAGGTGTCACTAAGGCAATTAATTATATTTCTAAAGATATTAGTGAAATAATAAGTGGCAAAGATTTTACATCACAGAGAGCATTTGATACAGCACTTTGCGAGGCTGATGGCACAAAAAATAAAAGTCATTTTGGAGCAAATACACTGCTCGCCCTCTCCCTAGCGTTTGCAAAAGCTGTAGCCAGAAGCCGTAATCAAGAATTTTTTGAATATATACGTAATGAATACGATTTTACAAAAAAAATGACTCTCCCGATGCCTATGATTAATGTGCTAAACGGTGGAAGACACGCAACCGCATCTACTGATATTCAAGAATGGATGATTATCCCAATTGGAGCAAATAGTTATAGTCAAGCCATAGAAATGGGAACTTCTGTTTTTTATGCACTGAGAAAAATTATGGCTAAACGAGGAACAAGCGCAGTCGGAGACGAAGGTGGTTTCCCATTATCTAATGTAACAAACAATAAAGAAGCGCTTATTCTTCTCATGGAAGCAGTTAAAGAATCTGGGTTTATCGCCGGAACTGATATTGCCTTTGCTCTTGACGTAGCTGCAAGTGAATTTTATGAAAATGAATCATATTCACTCACTTCTGAAAACAGAAAACTCTCTTCTCTTGAGATGATTTCTTGGTTTTCTGAACTAATATCTTCATTTCCTATTGTGAGTATTGAGGACGGACTAGCTGAAGACGATTGGGAGTCCTGGAAAACACTTACACACGATCTAGGGAAAACCACTCAGCTTGTTGGAGATGATTTATTTGTAACCAATACCCAATTCATACAAAAAGGAATTGATATGGGGGTTGGTAATTCAGTTCTTATAAAACCTAACCAAATAGGCACACTGTCAGAAACAGCGGATGCAATACTTTTAGCACAAGCGAATAACTTTAATACTATAATTTCCCATAGATCAGGAGAAACAGAAGATACTTCAATTGCTCATATCGCTGTTGCATCAGGTGCAGGACAGATAAAAACGGGTTCATTTTCTAGAACTGAACGACTTGCAAAGTATAATGAGCTCTTAAGAATTTCTGAGAAAATAAAAGATTTTAATAATCCTTTTATGAAAGCCCTCTAGGTGAGGGATTTTGCTATAAATTACATAATGACAGAACATCCTAACGATCCGCTTTACGGAAAAACATTAAAAGACGTTGTCACGTATTTAGTAAAAGAATATGGATGGGAGGAGCTTGGCAATGAAATAAAAATTAATTGCTTTATCGAAAACCCAAGCATACAATCCAGTTTAACTTTTTTAAGAAAAACACCTTGGGCACGAAAGAAAGTAGAAGATCTTTATATTATGACTATTCAAAAGCCAACAAGATAGCAATAAGAAGAAAAAGAGAGCTCCTGAGTATAACCGACCCTAAACTAGAGTTCGCTCATGCTATAGTTACACTATGGTAGATCGTAAACTACAATTACATTTTTTATTGATACTTCTCGTTGGTGTTTTAATTGTTTCTTTTTTAATCCTTAAACCCTTTCTCCTGACAATTATTCTGTCTGGTATATTTGCCGTAACTCTCTATCCTGTCTACAAAAAAATAAGTAAGAAAGTACCTAGTCAAAAAACATTTGCTTCACTTCTTACCGTTCTTATTATGGTGATTTGTTTGCTTATCCCCGTTATGTTGTTATCTACACAAATCTTTAAAGAATCTGTTGACTTGTATAGTTCAGTAACACAAGGTGGAGGAAGTAAAAATTTAATTTTATCTACAATAAACGGTACAGGATTGTTTTTTGAAAATATGGTCCCTGGAACTGGAGAATTTTTTAATTCACTTGCAGATAATCTAGATATCTACATAAAAGAAGGACTATCGTGGATCATTGATCACTTTGGTGTTGTGCTTGGAGGTTTCTCCGTGTGGTTATTAGATGTTTTTGTTTTCTTTGTATCGCTCTATTATCTCCTGCGTGACGGCCCTTCACTCTTAAAAGCAATTCGAAAATTAAGTCCGCTTGATAAAGACGATATGGATATGATTTTTAAACGGCTTCATGTTGCAGTTAATTCAGTAATAAAAGGAAATCTTCTCATTGCGATACTACAAGGTGCACTAACGGCAATTGGATTTACTATGTTTGGAATTCCAAACGCACTGCTTTGGGGAGCGGTTGCTGTAATCACTGCACTCATCCCTGGGGTGGGCACTGGAATTATCTTGATACCTGGGATACTCTACCTTTTTGTAAATGAAAACATAATCGGTACTGTTGGACTAACCATCTGGGGTGTTGTGGTTGTCGGACTAGTCGATAACCTTCTTAGACCAAAGTTAGTTGGGGATGCATTATCACTACATCCACTGCTTATCCTTTTAGCAATTGTTGGTGGATTATTTTTATTCGGCCCAATCGGTCTTTTCTTAGGCCCAATTATTATGAGTCTCCTATTTGCATTTATTGACACCTATGGTGACATAGTTGAGAAAATGAACGCATAAAGCGTACACATTTTTTAATAAAACGTAGACCACGTTTTCATTTGTTCCTTTCTTTCTTTATGAAAATCATTTCCTCTCTCTTTAAAAAAAATGCGTATACTGTTCTTGCAACCTTAACTGGTACTCTTTTTGTGATAGTGACCATTCACTTTGTTCTTACTTTTATTGCAATGAAACAAAGAGGTGACTTTCATATACATACCACCCAACGTCCACTTTTGGTAGCAGAAAATATAAAGGGCTGGATGACGTTTGGATATATAAACGAGGCTTTTAACTTACCTTCTGATTATTTGCAAAGTAGTCTTGCTATTACAAATAAAGAATACCCAAACATTACACTTCGAAAAGTAGCAGACTCAAAAAAAGTAGATCGAGGAATTTTTACTACACAAGTTATTGAAAGCATTAAGCACTACAGCGACCAACCAGCTATTTTAAAAACACAATATGGAAGCAATCCTTAGTGCCTTCTTAGCATTTCTTTTGCTCTATAAATATATCGGTCTTTTTGTTGTTTCTTTGCTTGCAGCATTCGCATTTCCTGTACCTTCTAGCAGTATCCTTGCAGCAGCTGGAGCTTTTTCGGCGCAAGGATACTTTGACATCAGAATTGTGCTTGTTGTCGCATTTCTTGGCAACGTAGCAGGAGACGTACTTGGATACTTTTTAGCTCGTTACTTTGGAATTACGGTACTGCAAAAAATTGGATTAAGGAAAACGCTTTCTCACCCATTATATACATCTCTCACGAAGTATATTAAGGACTTTTCTTACTCACTTATTTTCTTCAGTAGATTCATCACCGGAATAGGCCCACTTGTTAACGTGTTATCTGGGCTAACAAAAATAAAATATTCTGTGTACTTTACCTTCGAACTTCTTGGTGAAGTCGCTTACGTTTTAGTGTATGGTCTAGTTGGTTACTATCTTGGAAGTGAATGGGAGAGTAACATCGATTTTTTATTTCAAGCAACTTCAGTAATTATTATTTTTGGAGCCACACTTAGTATTATTCAATATGGCGTTTTTAAGAGAATGAGAAAAGTACAATAAGAATTTGAATGAATACACCCAATGAAGTATTCATCCATGTAAACAAGATGGTATACTTATTCTATATATGATACCCGAAAATCACCCAAGAAGAATATCCTTACAAAAGCTCTTTTCTTGGCTTCTCATATTTGGACTAGTTGGAGCAACTGTATACCAGTATATTGAAATTTCCGACCTTAAATCCAAAACAGAATCAACAGCTGCTGAGCTAGCATCTACGACTGCCGCACTCTCATGGAACACGTACCAAATCTCACAAAACATTACTGATTTGCGAATGAAAACGCTTGGACTTACTGATACACTTACTACAGCACAACAAAGTATCGATGCCGTTAAAAATCAAGTTGGTGGTGTAGAGCAGACAGTTGGATCTATATCAGGAACAGTTGGAACTCTTCAAAAACTTTCACAAGTGGACCCGGAAATTCTTAAAAAATACTCAAAAGTATATTTTATGAATGAAAATTATGTTCCCGCACACCTGTCACAGGTACCAACTGATTTTGTGTACAGTTCAACTCGTCAGGAACAATTTCTTACAGAAGCAACACCATATCTCATTAGTTTACTTAGTTTTGCAAAAGCGAGCGGAGTTACCATGTATGTAAAGTCAGGCTACAGGGCATTTGCTGAACAAAAATCTCTCAAAACAAATTACTCAGTTACCTACGGTGCAGGTACCGCCAATACATTTTCAGCTGACCAAGGCTACTCTGAGCATCAACTTGGAACAACAGTAGATTTTATAACGTTAGGATTAAATGGCCAGCTTGATGGATTTGATAAAACTCCAGCATTCCAGTGGTTACAAGATAATGCCTTCCGTTTTGGTTTTGTACTCTCATATCCAAAAGGCAATAAATATTATGTCTACGAGCCGTGGCATTGGCGTTTTGTCGGCCTAAAACTTGCTGCATATATACATGACAATAAGCTCAATTTTTACGACATGGACCAGCGTGATATTGATAAATACTTAGCTTCTACATTTGATTAACTCAGTAAGCATCGTCTTTAATTAGTGGTATACTTACGGTATATGAAAAATACAATAATCTCACTTATCGTTTTAGCAGTAGTCGGTGTAGGGATCTATCTATTCGTAGGAAGAACTCCTGCTACTCCAAGCACGGTTGTTACAGAAGAAACAACGACACAGACTCCTACAACCCCTACGCAAAAACCAGTAGAAGACAAGCCTGTTGATACAACAAAAACGGTAATCGGTACTTCAGTAAAGAAAAATGCTATTACTGCATATCATTTCGGAACAGGAAGCGATGAACTGCTCTTTGTTGGTGGCATTCATGGTGGATACGAGTGGAACACTGTTTTAGTTGCCTACCAATTAATGGATTATCTTAAGGCAAATCCAAACGTTATTCCAAAAAATATAAAAGTAACCGTCATCCCTGTTCTTAATCCAGACGGTCTAGAAAAAGTAGTTGGTACAACTGAGAGATTCTCAGCAAGTGATGTTCCATCATCTGAAAGTTTACTTGTATCAGGTAGATTCAATACTAATACAGTTGATTTAAATAGAAATTTCGATTGTGACTGGCAATCAAAAGGTGTCTGGAGAACTACTCCAGTAAGTGGAGGAAGTGCTGCGTTCTCAGAACCTGAAACTCTCGCTGTAAAAAATTATATTACAGCTAATAAACCTACAGCAGCAGTTGTTTGGTACAGCGCAGGAGGAGGTGTCTTTGCTTCTAATTGTCATAACGGAGTCTCCCCTCTTACAACAACTCTGACAAACACCTTTGCTAAGGCTTCAGGTTATAAAGCATTTGAGAGTTTTGACTTCTATGAAACTACTGGGGATATGGTTAATTGGCTAGCGAAAAATAATATCCCAGGAATTAGTGTCCTTCTTACCAATCACACCGATACAGAATGGACGAAGAATAAAGCGGGTATTGATGCTGTACTAAAATATTTCGCTAAATAATGTTTTCACAATCACAAAAAAAACTTTTTGCTCTGTTTTTTGCTGTTCTTGTAATTGTTGTAGTACTCATAATGAGTGCCACTAAAAATGAAAAAGTAGTAGAGCAGATTCCTATTGTGGTGGAGGAAAAAGCAACCACTATTGATCCAGTCATAAAAGTAATTGGAAGCTCAACTGAAGGGAGAACTATTGAAGCATACTCATATGGTGATGGACCTACTCACCTGGTCTTTGTTGGTGGGATCCATGGAGGATATGAATGGAACAGTGTTTTGCTGGCATATAAGTTTATTGACTATCTTCATACACATCCGGAATATCTTCCTAAGAATGTAACGATTGATATCCTACCTTCTGTAAACCCAGATGCTGTATATAAGGTAACGGGTCAAGAAGGACGCTTCACATCTGAAGAAGTTTCTGTAGATAAGAAACTTCTTGCTTCTGCTCGGTTCAACGCACATGACGTTGACCTTAATCGCAACTTTGACTGCAAGTGGCAACCAAAAAGCACCTGGCAATCAAAACAAGTTAGCGCAGGCACAAGCGCGTTCTCAGAGCCAGAAGCTAGGACAATAAAGGATTTTATGCTCAAGAACAAGCCATCTGCAGTTGTATTTTGGCACAGTCAATCAAATGGAGTTTACGCGTCTCAGTGTGACAATGGAATACTCCCTGAAACGCTTTCCATTATGAATGTCTACGCATTGGCTTCACATTACCCAGCTATTAAGACGTTTGATGCCTATGCTGTGACAGGAGCTGCTGAAGATTGGCTAGCGTCAGTCTCAATCCCTGCGATTACCGTTGAACTTAAGACACATGAGGATATTGACTGGTCTGAAAACGTAGCAGGTTCAATTGCTCTCATTAATTATTTTAAGCAATAGTGCTCTATCCTCTACAGGAGTAGACACCTCTCTGATATACTAGGTTACAAGACGAATGACAAAAACTGCGCGAGGATATTTAATAGAAGACTTTGCAATTATACTTTTAAGTATTTTTGTTGCGGTCATTTTAGTTAAGACACAAGTGTTGACTCATTTTCTTGCATCGGCACAGGAATATACACTACTTGGCACTTTTTTTGCTGGAATGTTCTTCACTTCTATTTTTACAACAGCCCCATCTGTTATTGCTCTAGGAGAAATTGCACGAATCCAGCCTATTTTAGTCGTTTCAGCTGTGGGGGCGTTTGGTGCTCTTATTGGAGACCTTATTATTTTCAGATTTATTAAAGATAGGCTCTCAGAACACTTAATGGAGTTAATGAAGCACCAGATCGAAGGTTCACGTGTTAAATTTAAACACCATCTTAAATTTTTTCGTTGGGTCACATTCTTTATTGGTGGAATAATCATTGCATCTCCTTTGCCGGATGAAATTGGTATCGGTTTACTTGGTTTATCTAAGATGAAAATGCAGTGGTTTGTCCCAATAGCATTTTTAGGGAATTTTTTAGGAATCCTGTTAGTTGCACTGGTTGCAAATGCAATAGGTTAATAAATAAACGTATTTTTTTACATATAGGAGTATACTGTTATGTATATGCCAAAAAACA
>CAZEXZ010000013.1:12035-15905 GCA_964516655.1 uncultured Candidatus Saccharibacteria bacterium
TTGCTATTATTTTCATTGTGCTCATCGTTAACATGGGCGCTGTGTACTTTGGACAAAAGCACGCAAGAGAAGAAAGAGAGGCGCAGGAGGCACTCCTTAATTTAACAGCTGGTACATCAACAGATTCTGCAATAGTAGACTCATCTAAGGGTACTTCGACAGTACCACAAAAGACAACCCCAAAAACAACAACGCTCACGTCGGGCAATGTTGCCGGTTTTAATTCTTATGCAAATACTACATATCATTTCAGTATTCAGTACCCATCATATGCAAAGCCACTCACAAGCTTTTCTACTTTTCACGAAATTGGGAACAACTGGAGACTGTATGCTGGACAAGCAAATCAAGGAAATCAAGTTGTTTCATTTTCTATCCATAAAATAGATCAAGGCACCTACTTTACCGGTAAACAAACGTATCCACTTTATTTTACTGCTGAAGTTCGAGTTGGTGTAAGCGCTAACGTGCAAGAATGTTACACACCTGACACAGGAATGACAAATCAAAAAATTTCTAATGTAACAATAAATGGAATTGCATTTAAAAAGTTTTCAACCCTTGAATCAAGGTCTCCAAAATATACACAATCAGAAAGTTACAGAACAATTCACAATAATACGTGTTATGTCATAGAACAAATAAAATCTGGCACAACTGAACGTGATGAAAAAATGAATATTGCATATTCTGATACCCAGCTTACAAATTACTACAATCTAGGTGAGAAAATTGTAAAAACATTTACATTTACAAAATAGCCCTACAACGTACTATAATCTCCATGAAAAGAAAACATATAGTTACCTGGGTCTCACTCACGTTTATAATTATCGCAGCACTCATTTCGTTAGAGTTAAATGTATACTTCGAAGAGCACCCTTCTATACCTACAGCCCCTAAAGTGGTTGAAATGACTCCTGCAACACTTACTTACATTAGTGCAAGTCAAGATATAATTGTCCCGACTCTTCCCTCCCCCGGAGCTACAGTCGGAAAAGAATTTACTGTAACAGGAAAAGCTCGCGGCACATGGTACTTTGAGGCATCCTTCCCGATCAAACTTCTGGATAAAGACGGAGTTATACTAGCGACTATTCCTGCTAAAGCCACAACTGACTGGATGACCACTGAGTTCGTCCCCTTTGTCGCTACAATGACCGTACCGACGTCATACAAAGGAGAAGCAACAATTATCTTACAAAAGGACAACCCTTCTGGAATGCCTGAAAATGATGCCTCTCTATCCTTCCCTGTTAGCATCAACTACTAATACCCCTGATATTTTTTTCTATAAAAAAGAATCCCTGATGAAAGAGAGGTGAGCCAAACTAAAATAGTACCGACACATATCATAAGAGAAAGCGTTATCACGCTTTCAATAATACAAAGTGTCAAAATAAGCGCCAACAAGGAAGATACTACGTGAATGACTAGTACAGGTTTTTCTTTTTGCTTAAGCACAATTTTTGGGCCGTTATACAATTTTCGGTATGTTAGATGAAGTATGACAAATGCACAATCAAGATATACAGCAGCCTTCAAAAGGGTAAGAGCAAATGCGCTATTTGCAAAAGTAAGAAGCAGAAGTATACCTATTACCCCTGTTATAATAGACTGAAACTGCACCGCCCTCTTTGCTATTTTTGCTGAAATCTCTGAGCTATGAAAAAAATACATACATTCACATTTTTAAAAATAAAAGGTAACTTTTGATTATGTAAGTGTATCATTTTTAGAATTGAAAATGATATGATTAGTCTATGTTTTATGTTTATATTCTTGAGTGTGCAGACACCACCTTATATGTAGGGAGTACACTTAATTTAGAAAAAAGGCTTCACGAACACAATACCTTAAAAAAAGGTGCTCACTATACAAAAATAAGGCGGCCGGTTATCTTGAAGTATCACGAGATATATGAAACATATGCTTTGGCGCGCGCTCGTGAAGCTGCTCTTAAAAGATTAACCAGGAAAGCTAAATTAGCGCTTTTTGAAAGCTGATACTTACTTCTTTTTTTGATATACTATACATATATGAAATTAACTTCTTCTGTTGCATTCATAATTCTAACGTTACTCCTTATTGGTTTTGGTTATCTTGCATATAGATCTGAATCACTACATTCTGACACATTAAAAGCGACAAGTGAGACGTATCTATGTCAAGAAAATAAAATTATTGGTGCAAAGTTTTATTCAGTAACAAACGAGAAACCAAAAGCTGTACAACCTGGTGAGATGCCTGTTCCAACTGGTTTTGTCGACATAACACTAAGCGATGGAAGAAGTATGCGTCTTACTCAAACGATATCAGCAAGTGGTGTACGATATGCAAACAAAGATGAATCATTTGTTTTTTGGACCAAAGGTACAGCTGCCATGGTTTTGGAAAATGGAAAAACATCAGAATCTTATAGAGACTGTGAAGTGCGTACCCCATCTCAGCCAGGAACAGCATCTACCACAAAGTTCCTTTATGATAATGAAAGATTTTCAATTATTCTACCAAGATTCACAATTGCACCAGAACTTTCTAGAACTGATAGTTACTTGGTTGATGAAGCATACACCTATGGTTTAATTCCAGGTGAAAATATTCAAGGGGTGAAATTTACTATACCTGCCGCTCTCTCTAATAAAACTAATCTTTCCAAGGACAGCTATCTAAGTGTTGAGCATATTGATAATGTTAAAAAGTGCACAGCGGATATATTCTTAGAAGGAGAGCATCCGATTACACATATGAAAGAACGAGGCACAGACTACACGGTTGCCTCATCATCAGGAGCAGGAGCTGGCAACAGGTACGACGAAACAGTATATGCGACACAATCTAAAAATACCTGCTATGGAATTAGGTACTATATTCACTACACTGTTTTTGAAAATTACCCACAGGGAACGATTATACGTTTTAACCAGCAGTCATTACTTAATGCTTTTGACCAAATTCGTAAATCACTTACAATTCAGAATTAATGAATTTTAGATTATTCGGTAACAAAAATTTTAAAAAAAAGACTACTACAGTACAGAGCTCAACCACTCTAGGTGATGAGCTTGTGCTGTACACTGTACATAAAAGCACAAGGGTTCGTTACCTAAAGTTAACAGTGCGTAATGGTGGAACACTTCGTATTACTGCCCCAAGACATATATCAGATGCTACCATTGAAAGTTTTATCCAAGAAAAAAGTGGGTGGGTACTCTCAAACATAGCCCATTACAAATCAATTCCTCAAGCAAAGTCAAAAGATGAGCGTAAAAACGAATACTTAAGATATAAGACTGAGGCACTCTGTATAGTACAAGAAAAAGTATCATACTTTAATTCACTCTATCAATTTTCTCCTCAGGCCATTTCAATCAAAAATACGACAACACTCTGGGGAAGCTGTTCAAGAAAAGGTAACCTTACTTTTAATTATAAAATAGCTCTCATACCTGGAAGGCTTGCTGATTACATAGTAGTACATGAATTGTGTCATCTTCAAGAATTTAACCACTCAAAACAATTTTGGGATTTAGTTGCCAAAACAATCCCTGACCATAAAGAACGTCGCAAGGAACTAAAAATGACAGGAGCTATTTCCTCTTGAAACCAAAATAATACCCTAGACCACTAGTGTTCCATTTTCTTTTCAGGTTATGTCATCTATACTTATATCATGTACCACAGAAAGGTGATCACATTACTAAAACACACCTTTGTCCCTCACAAAGATAATAACTATAAACCCCATTTTTTTAGGGAACATGTCATTCTTACTATTCTTGTAGGTGCTATTTTTCTGCTTCTGGTATCTTTTACATCATATATCATAGTAAGAACAACAACATTTGGATCTTCTGTTGTTTCTTCGGT
>CAZEXZ010000014.1:0-288 GCA_964516655.1 uncultured Candidatus Saccharibacteria bacterium
ACTGTTTTTTTTGTTGCGTCACTTTTCGAATATCGATTTCTTAAACAGACTCGTGTTGTGATAGCAATATACGGGATATTACTTTTCGTATTGTCACTCCTTTTTACATTAGGTCATGTGACTAAGGGGGCAGAGAGCTGGTTTAGATTAGGGGGGTTAGCATTTCAGCCAAGTGACTTAATGAAGCTTGCCCTCATTATTGTCTTGGCAAAATATTTTTCTCGTCGTCACATTGAGATTGCAAATATCAGACATATTATTGTGTCTGCAGTGTATGCATTTATCCCA
>CAZEXZ010000014.1:298-11529 GCA_964516655.1 uncultured Candidatus Saccharibacteria bacterium
TTCCATTTATTCTTGTTGTGTTACAGCCAGACTTTGGATCTGCGATGGTATTATTTTTTATCTGGTTTGGATTGGTGTTTGTGTCAGGAATATCGGTGAAGCATCTCGTGGCAGTGTTTACCATTGGTGCAGTAACATTCGCACTCGCGTGGAATTTCGCTTTTAAGCCATACCAAAAAGCTCGCATAATGAATTTCATTAATCCTCTTCAAGATCTTCGTGGAAGCGGATATAACGCGTATCAGTCGACGATAGCGGTTGGGTCAGGAGGGCTATTAGGAAAGGGGGTCGGTTACGGGACTCAGTCACGCCTTAACTTCCTTCCTGAGCATAAGACAGACTTTATTTTTGCAGCATTTGCTGAAGAGTGGGGGTTTGTCGGCGCGATGCTTCTCCTTGTTTTCTTTTTTATTATTTTCTTTAAGTTAGCATCATTTGCACTCGTTGCTGATTCAACATTCGAAGCACTTTTTACCTACGGTGTTCTTATTTGGATTTTTACGCACGTGATTATTAATATTGGCATGAATATCGGCATCATGCCGGTGACCGGTATCCCACTTCCACTTATGAGCTACGGCGGGTCACATATTCTTGCTGAATGTTTGGCGCTTGGGATGTGTGCAGGGATGAGACGGTATGCGAGATCGGGGCATAAATATCAGATGAAGAATGAATTTGTGGGTCTCGAGTAAAATTGAGTGTCTACTGCGTTGCGAGAAATTTTTTCTCCACGCGTCGTACTAAATGTACGCCTTGGTCGTAAAAATTTCTCGCGCCTTGTATTCATCTCAATTTTACTCGAGACCGAGACCGGAGTAAACTAAGCATTCCTTTTTCTTTTTAGTTTTCGATTTTAATACGTTAAAATCGCGTAAAAACGAGCACGTTTAGACGTAATATCGAAATAACCAGCATAATTTCTTGCTAGAAATTTGCTTTTGCCCGCGCCGTCGCGCTCCGGCAGATTATTTCTCATGTTATGTCACAAATTACTATTTGTGACACGAATTTTACGCTTAAAATTCGAAAGCTTGGAGGTAGTGAAATACGAACACACAATAGAAAAAAACCTTATAAGTAAGGCTTTTTTCTATTGACTTATACTTAAATATATTATATAATGTAATATCTTTAACCTAGAGCTTAACTATTATTTAGTTGGTCGCTGGTCAACGATAGTAGCTCTTTTATTTGGAGGTTCTGCCGTGAACATAAGTTATGCCTTTCAATTTCTACGCAATTTTCTGACACGATTCAAACAAAACTCCCTACCGACATCTTCAAATAAGTCGGCTCCACAGATATTTCCGAAGGTGAGTAGTGCTGAATGTGATGGTTGGAAAGTGACAATTAAATACGTTGGTATCTTTTCTGAATTTGTTTTTGCCACAGCTCAACAGGGTGATCCTAAAGGTATCGTGACACTTACATATAAGGATCAGTCTTTTTCTTTAGGTGGTTCCAAAGGAATGTGCCCGTGCTGTAATTGTGTTGTTCCTTCCCTGCTGGTAAACATTGTGGGGGACCGTCTATGTAATTCTTTGGTGTTTGGTTTCATAAACGAGCACAACTCTGTTCAGCCAGACAGGAGGCTTATTTCTGATCTGCTTAATGAAGCACGTGCTCCATACAGTAGATGAATCTAAGTATTGTGTGCAAACATGCGACTAGTAGTTAAGGATTCCTTTTTTGAGTGGTTGCTGTAAGCATATTAACAAAATGACACTACTCACCCGCCAAACGGCAACCCGTTTCGGCGGGTTTTGATTTTTATGCGTAAAAATCGCGTCGAAGTGAGTACGCTTCGACGTAAACCAATTCTATTTTCCATACTTTTGCGTCGAGCAAAATGATGTCGAAATGACCACATTTCGACATAGACCTTTTAGTTGAGCAAAATCATGTCGAAATTTACAAATTTCGTCATAAACAAACAGTTTTCAACACATAGGTCCGTCCTATGTAATATATTGTGACAGTGTGAAGAAATGAGCGAAGGCAAGACCTTCGCGCATTGGCAGACTATTTCTCATGTTATGTCACAAATTACTATTTGTGACACGAATTTTACGCTTAAAATTCGAAAGCTGGGAGTAGGGGGACAACTAATACATACATAAAAGCTTTATAAATAAGGCTTTTTAGTATTGACTTATAGTATATATTATGCTATAATATAAATGATGTAATCTTGAATTACAGCCTTTTAAAATCGGTCTAACTTACAAGGAGAATGATCATGACGATATTGAAAATTGATCGAATCCCTACTTCCAGTTCTACTGTTCCCAGGGTCGAGGACTACTGGGGACTTACCAAAAATGACGAACCGTCTCATGTACAACCGAAAGGATCTCCCATGGCAATTCTGAAAATTGATCGCACTTCCGTTTTCGACCCCATACCTTTCTTTCACAAAAGTATCTTTGACAGAGATACAACAATTGTTAGACAGGACGACCGCTCTCTCAAGTTTGAGGAATTCGACCCGTCGAACATCATCTTTAAAAAAATGCTCGAAGATGGTGAAAGCCGGGTTTCCAATGAGGAGAAGTTGAGTCGTCTCATTGCATCTGGAGATATCCCCCTCGACGCAAAAGTTTTCGAAGCTCTCTGGAAGAATAAAGCACTTATTCCCGAGACATGGAAGTCCAAAATAAAAGGCGAAACAATTTTTATTTTTTTCTATGGAACCATCTTACGAGCGTCGTCGACTGGTATAGACTTTGTCATCTACTTGTTTTTTGATGATAATGTGGGGTTGTGGCGTTATGAAGGTGCGTCCCTTGACGATCGATATCGATCAGACACCGGTATGGTGGCTGCCGTTCTAGCAAGTTAGTGCCTAAGCTTTAAGTAGCAACCCGCCAAAACGACAACCCGTTTCGGCGGGTTTTTCTTTTGTATAATTAAGAGTAGGTCCGTCCTATGTATTTTATATCTTTGATTATGCGCATGTTGAAGAAAAAAGTATGAAGTGGTACCATTACAGTAAGATGATAGTCACACAATTATCTTACATAGTGGGGCTGTAGGTACTATATAGTATGATACTCGTATACTTTTTGTTTTTCGGGTCAGCATATCTCCTTTTTGTTATTCTCTGGGCGGCATATTTTGGATTGTGGTCCAAAGTGTTAAGTAAACAATTACATACTTTCAAACATCCAAATGAGAATGCACATAAAAAAATTGTAATGATAGGTGATAGTGCGGTGCGTGGGGTAGGAGTAACTGACGCGCATGATTCGTTGCCTGGACTAATAGAAAAAAATACAACAGATACTCAAGTGCGGGTATGTGCACTAGATGGGGCAAGGTGCGAGGAAGTATTACGAACACTTCACACACTTAAAGAGACGTCATGTAAAAATTGTGATCAGATTGTTATTCTCTGTGGTGGAATGGATATTATTAAATTTACAGCAAATGAAAAAATAGAGCATGACCTCCAGGAGCTTTTTTATTATGCTAAATTAATTACACCTAACGTTGTGTTCATCTCTCCACCAAACGTGGGGAATGCCCCAATCTTTTTGCCTCCACTTTCCAGTCTATACTCGTATCGTTCGGAAATCTTTTATACGATATCTAAAAAATGTGCACAAGAACATGGGATTGCGTTTGTGGATTATTTTCATGCCAACAACACTCATTACGCTCTTGATAAGAGTCATCCAGATAAAGTGGGATATATGAATCTTTTCAGTATGTTGAGGGGGTATTTGGTGTAGCGAGTTTAATACACAGGTCTGGTCTAGGTAATTTCGGTTAGGGTAAATTTACGCAATTTATCTATGTCGAAATGTGCTCATTTCGACATGATTTCGAATTAGCAAATTCTGAATCAGCAGATTCACATCTTGGATGAAAGCTTTGCCATAGACACGTATCTATTTACGTCGAAGTGTGGTCGTTAGCGCCCAAGGCGTGACTTTGCTAAGTCAGACGCTCATTTTACGCATAAAAATCGTCAAACCCCGCTTTTACTCATCAGCACTTTTATTGTGCGAAGGATGACAGAAATATCAGTAAGGAGGCTGCTGTGCTCTAAATAGTACATATCATACGCCAATTTTGTTTTAGTTTGCTTGATATCAATTCCGAACTTTGGTGCACCGTATTGCTGAACTTGTGCCCAACCAGAGAGTCCTGGGCGTACGATATGGCGCACATTATAAAATGGAACACTTAAAGAGTACTCCTCTACGAGGTTTGGGGTCTCCGGTCGAGGTCCAACTAAGGACACATCTCCACGCATAACATTCCATAATTGTGGAAGTTCATCAAGTCGAGTTTTGCGTAAGAACGAACCGACTCGTGTAACACGCTTTGTTTCTAGTACTTCATTTGTAGGAAGATTTTCCATTGATCTAAATTTATACACCTTAAATGGTTTTCCGTGCTTTCCTATGCGTAGTTGACTGTATAACACTGGTCCATTATCTTCTAACTTTATCGCCAGGTACACGAATGGAAAAATAAAAATACCAGCAAGGAGTGCTGCAGGAGTTGCAAGTACTATATCTACAAAACGTTTGAGTCCATCATAACGTCTGGATACGTTGATTGATCTAAAGATCCAGTCCTGGTTAATAATATCAAGAGGAACCATTGCGAACACGTCTTCATAGACATCCACAATATCGAGCACAGCTGCACCATTAAACATTTCTTTATATACTGCATCAAAATATGGTTTTGTGCGTTCATCGCGCATGTCGATGATAATAGAATTTGGTTTTGTGGATGAGAGAACCCCTTCTAGTTTTCTCATGTTGTAGATATCAACATCAACAGCAGAAAGTAACGTGATACCAATGTGTGGGTTACGACTTAGCTCATCAACAAGGTTGTGAAATGTTTCTCCACTTCCAATAATAATGCTTTTTTGTTTTTTGTAATGTAGTACAAGTGAGAAAGCATACCTTCTCCATACACTCATGAGAAATGAAGAAAAGATGACGTATTCAAGAAGAATTGTCTTTGGTGCAATTCCTAATATTGGAAGAGAATAAAAAAGAACTGTTGCGCAAACAATAACAAGTATCTGGCTGGTAAAAATAACTTTATTGAGTTCACGGATTAGTCTGAGAGTCGGTTTATCATAAAGTCCGTACCCATAAAAGATGGAGACAGATACGACAATGATAACAAGAAACGGTGGGACAAACGACAAAAATTCATATAAAGTAAGCGCATTTTGGTATCTCAGTGATAACGCAAGATACAGCGAGATAAAGAGAATAAGAGAGTCCGCTATAAAAAGTATAAAACGGCCAGGTGTATGTCGTATTATCATAAGACTATTGATATACTAGTATCATAGCAATCTTCGCATGAAAATACTATATCTGATTACTAAGAGTAACTGGGGTGGGGCTCAGCGATATGTGTATGATCTAGCTACTTCTTTTAAGGAAAAGGGGGTGGAGTGTGTTGTTGCGTTCGGCGGTCATGACGAACTCGAGGAAAAGTTAACTAAAGCCGGCATCAGAACTATTTCTCTACCAAGTCTTACGAGGGATATTTCACTTAAAAAAGAAATTGCAGTCATCCGCGAAATCCGCAACCTTATTCGCACTGAAAAGCCAGACGTCCTTCATCTTAATAGTTCAAAAGCTGCGGGGATTGGTGCATTCATTGGACGGGTCTATGGTGTTAAGCATATTGTCGCCACTATGCATGGTGCGCCATTTAGAGAAGATAGAAGATTTTTTATACGTGGGCTGATTTATTTTTTCACATGGTTGACCTGCTTATTTGCACACAAGGTGATAACCGTAAGCAAACAAGACGAGGCAGATATTGGGCGAATGTTTTTTATACGAAAAAAAGTTGTCACTATTTATAATGGAGTTACTGTCAATGGTGAGTTGCCGCTTCGAGAAAATGGTCGTGGAAGAGAAGTGCGCATAGTAAGTATCGGGGACTTAACTCGCAACAAGGGCTATTTATATGGCCTTGAGGCAATTGATATGCTTGTAAAGAAAGGGATTCCTGTGACGTATACAATCGAAGGAGAAGGAGAAGATAGAAAGAAAATAGAAGAGTACATTGCAATTAAAAAACTTGAAAATGTCGTAACACTTCTTGGAAGGACCTTAAAAACAAAAGATGTGCTGCATGAGTTTGATATTTTTATCTTAGCTTCCGTAAAAGAAGGGTTGCCGTATGTGCTCCTTGAAGCAGGAAAAGCGAAACTTCCGGTTGTTGCAACGATCACAGGTGGAGTTCCAGAAATTATTCGTCATGAAGATACTGGACTTTTGGTTCCTCCAAAAGATTCTGAAGGGCTAAGTAATGCACTCCAAAGATTGATTAACGATCGAAAATTCGGAAGAGAGTTAGGGTTGAAATTACATTCACATATTGCCCAGAATTTTTCTTACGCCAAAATGCTTGTTGAGACAGCAAAAGCGTATGGTTTTATAGAAAAAAAGAGTATTGAGGAGGGGGTTGCGGAACTAAAAGCCGAAAAGAGAAGAAAGAATGAAAAACATAATTATCCAGAGTTAAAACGAAAATAAGACTCGTTGCACAAGAAATCGTACTGTTGAAATAATAAACCCATAGGTGTGGTATCTTGTGGGGTTTTATCTACTTTCTAAACTAATAGCTACGAGACTATGGAATGCTTGATTAAAAACTCAAAATACTGTATAATTGCACAACTATGATGTCTATTACTACTGCGCCTCGCGCAAAAAAAGAAACTAAAAAAGAGGGTTATGTTCCTGCTGTGTACTATGGTTCACACTCAGACGCAGTATCTGTTTTTGTTAACGCAAAAGAATTTGCTAAGGTTCTTGCAAGTGAAGGAGCGTCTTCTTCAGTGTCACTTGTAACAGAACACGGAAAGGAAACTGCCATGATTCAGGACGTTCAAGTGCACCCAGTAAAAGGACATATCATTCACGCTGATTTCTTTGTTCTTGAGAAAGGTCAGAAAGTACACGTTAAGACTCCAATTGAATTTACAGGTGAGTCAGCAGCAGTAAAGGCCGGAGGAGTTCTTGTAAAAGTACTTCATGAACTTTCTGTTGAAGGAGATCCAGCAGTTCTTCCTCATGAATTTACGGTAGATATTTCTGCGCTTGTGGATGAACACAGTGTCATTCATGTTTCAGATATTAAACTTCCAGCAGGTGTTGAGTTGTACCATGTAACAGGTACTGATATTATTGCGTCAATTGCTGTTGCTCAAGAAGAGGTTACAGAAGTGACACCGACAGATCTTAGTGCGATTGAAGTAGAAAAGAAAGGCAAGAAAGAAGAGGAAGAAGCTACGGCTGAATAATAGACACAGTAAAACAAAAAAGAGCGACCCGAAGGGTCGCTCTTTTAGTATTCCACAAAGAACCTTCCCACACAGTAAGGTCTGAGTTCTTCATCTGCTATACTGTACAGATGAGAAAGTCGCTCGCGGTTTTTATGTTTGCTCTTAGTTTTCCGGTAGTCATGTTACTAGCTGTGATTTCAGAGAATCCGACGCATGCATATGCACAACAAACAAAAGCAGAACTTGAGCAAGAGTTGGCAGATCTTGAAGCACAGATAAAAGCTCTTGGTCAGAATATTACTCAAACTCAGCAACAAGGAAATTCACTTAAGAATGATATAAGTGTTCTCACAAATAAAATTGCACAGAGTAAACTAAAAATACAGGCCCACTTAAAAGCGATTAATCAGATTAGCCAAAATATTAATCAAAAGAATCAAACAATTAGTGAATTAGATGCAAAGACTGAGCGAGAAAAGCAATCGCTCTCCCAAATAATGCGTAAGACACTGTATCTTGAAGATTATTCTGTTGTAGATTTTGCACTGCAGTCAAAGAGTATATCTTCATTTTTTGAAGATGCGGATAGTTTTGCAACAATCAATAGAGCGCTAAAAGTAAGTTTTGAGGAAATTAAAGCTAATAAGGCACAACTAGAGCAGGTAAAGGGCGGGTTACTCGAAGCAAAAGATCAAGAAACAGAAAAGAAGCTCGCACAGGAGCTAGAAAAAAAGAAGGTAGAATCTAATCAAAAAGAGAAAGCTACTTTGCTTACGATTACTAAGAATCAGGAATCAGAGTATAAAAAAGTTTTGACTGCACGCGAAAAGGAGGCGTCGTCAATTCGTGCGAAACTATTCGAACTTCGTGACACGAACAATATTTCATTTGGACAAGCATACGACTTAGCGGTACTCGCCTCAAAGGGAACAGGGGTGCGGCCTGCGCTTATCTTGGCAATCCTTATGCAAGAATCATCTCTTGGAATTAATGTTGGAGCATGTTATTTAAGTGACCCTACGACAGGAGATGGTATTTCAATAAAAAGTGGTGTCGCAAAACCAAGAACTATGAGCCCGACACGTGATACACCTGTATTTACTTCACTTCTCTCAAGACTTGGTCGTCCAATCGACAAAACTCCTGTTTCTTGTTGGATAGCAATGTATAGTGGTGGTAATCCTGTGGGGTGGGGAGGGGCGATGGGGCCTTCGCAGTTCATACCTTCAACATGGCAAATTTTTGAAGACAGGATAGAAGGTATCACAGGATCACAAACCGCTGACCCGTGGAATCCACGTGATGCTATTACGGCAACAGCGCTTTATCTTGAAGACCTCGGAGCTGTGACAGGTAATGAATCAAGCGAAAGAGACGCTGCGTGTAAGTATTATTCTGGTAGAAAGTGCTCCTCACTTTCAGCGGCTGCAGGGTACGGTAATTCTGTGATGAGAAAGATTGTTGGTGTTCAGGAGGATATTGATAAATTGCAGAGGTAGACTTAAGATACCAGACTATTAGACATATAGACAGAATTCAGTAAAGTATTTTGTTTTACATTGTCTTAGTATTATCTGATAGTCCGACGTCTATTTTCTATAATCTAGTAGGTTGCAAACTCCCATTTTACATGGTATAATCCTAAAACTAAATAACTTTTATTATATTCTATGAAAGCAGATATTCACCCAACATATTTTGAGAAAGCAACCGTAACATGTGCATGCGGAGCTGTATATACTGTAGGTTCTACTAACGAAAACATTGAGGTTGAAATTTGTGCTACGTGACACCCATTCTATACAGGACAGGAAAAGGTGCTCGACACAACAGGTAGAGTTGATAAGTTTAAGAAACGAGCCGCAGCCGCAGACAAGAAAGCGTAACGTAGATACAAGCGCGAAAGACCTCGGTCTTTCGCGCTTTTTCTATGCTAGAATTATTCTACGAACATGACATTAGATGATTTTAAACAAAACCCTCGCACCACATATCTCGCACAAGAGTACGACCGACTTTTAGCTGCACAAGAAGAGGCAAAATTGCTCTTAGAAGATGCAGATATGAAAGAATTGGCACAAAGTGAGTTAGATACACTAACACCTCAATTAGAGAGCCTTTGGAAGCAAATGGAAGAAACAGCAGAGGTTGCAAAGGCACAAGAAGAAGCACCACGTGCAATGATTCTTGAAATCCAAGGTGGAGCAGGAGGAGACGAGTCATCACTTTTTGCAGCAGAGCTTGCGCTTATGTACCAAAACTATGCACAAGAACGCGGATGGGGTTGGACGAAGTTAGATGAATCATTATCGGATGTCGGTGGATATAAAGACGTGTCATTTGAAGTAAAAGGAAAGGGTTGTTATGAGGCGCTTAAGTTCGAAACAGGAGTACATCGAGTACAAAGAATTCCAGAGACAGAAAAGAATGGCCGAGTGCATACATCCACGGTTACTGTTTCTGTTATGCCTATTCGCCAAGCAACAAAAGTTACTATTCCGATGAGTGATCTTGAGTTCGAAACCTCTCGTTCAGGTGGTGCTGGAGGACAAAATGTGAACAAAGTTGAGACTGCGGTGCGCGTGATTCACAAGCCAACAGGTATTGCGATTCGTTGTACGATTGAGCGTTCTCAGCTTAAGAACAAAGAGCGAGCGCTTGAGATGTTGCAAGCAAAGTTAGACCAACTAGCTCAAGAAGAAGACGATAAAAAGCATGCTGATGAAAAGAAATCTCAAGTTGGAACAGGAGACAGATCAGAAAAAATCCGTACGTATAACTTCCCACAAGACAGAGTCACCGATCACCGCATTAGACAGTCATGGCATGGCTTACCAAAAATTATGATTGGGAATATGGGTCCAATTGTTGAAGCTTTGCAAAACTTCACTGGCGAACCAGCAGGTTTCGTGTCTGGGACCGAGTTTGGCGAAGCAGAGGAGGAGTAATATAACTTTAATTTTCACCAATTTTTATGAGGTGTATTTTCATGTTATATTATTAGTAGATTTTTCCCATTTTCTGGAGAATTACTTCTATGGCAGCCAGCAGAATTGTGCACATGCGGAAGTTAGCTAACACTCGTTGGGTTGAGTTCTTGGCTTCTAATTCAAACGCACTTACATATTTTGAACAGGGTGTTATTTTGCGATTTGCGCAAGGGTATACACATAGTCAAATTAAAAAAATAAAGATAAATCGAGCGAAAAATGGTTATGCATATGAAATTATCGAAAATATTCTGCGGACACGAAAAAAAATGGCACCACTTCGAAATCTTGATACTGAGGACTACGCATTAGTTCTTGTATTTGATGAAGTCGTCGATGATTATCTCTTAAAATGGGTTAAAGTATCAGATCTCTCAATAAGAAGTTATACTATTTCTGATTATCCTCAGGAGGTGCTTGTTCCAAGAGAAGAAGGTGTTATTAGGCAGTATGCCGTCGGTTTTAGGGTGGAGCAAAGACTGTCTAAATGATAAGAAAGGTTTATACATCTAATTTTGTTTTGGTAAATGACATAAACGCACGACTAAGCATAGTACGGCGTTTTTTTATTAACGGATGTAGAAAAACTAACAAGTTCTGAATTACTAAATTCACGTCTTTGATGCAAGCTTGGCCAAGAGCCTTGGAGATTTACAGTAGACAAGATAATTTATAAATGTACATTTGTACATAGGTCCGTCCTATGTATCTTAAGTAAATAATTTTAGTCCAACCTATTGATACTTTTCCATGAGAAGCAACTTGATGGATGATTAGTAGATCATGCCGAGAGGCTCTGACGGGCAAGTCAGAAGAAACGTTTCAGCAGTAAAGTATTTGTTTACTTCGATAGAAAAGTTAAAAAACAAGAAATTTGGAGTTTATTATACTTTAAAAAATATAAATTAAAGAGTTGTTCATTGTCCTCTTCCAAGTATTTTTATACACTGTAAACA
>CAZEXZ010000014.1:11539-15737 GCA_964516655.1 uncultured Candidatus Saccharibacteria bacterium
TGTTTGGCTTTCATTTTTTACATCACTTGCAAGTGTAAGTGCGGTGTCATATTCGCAACCTAGTTATTCTGCTGATTCGATTTCTCCAACACCGCCAGCTCATATTTCGGCAGTTGCAAAACTTTCCCCAATGCCTGAAGTCGTGCTTTCATGGTCTCAAGCATACGATAATATCGGCGTGACACGGTATAACATATACCGTAATGGCACTTACCTTTTTTCACCTTCTGGTGTTGGGGTTAGCTACAGAGATACTACAGTAACACCAGGTCAAACATACACCTATAGCGTGCAATCAGGTGATGGAGCAGGCAACAATAGTGCTCAGTCAGATACGATTGCAATTGTAGTAAAGGAAGGAGGTACTTCACAAGCCACCACATCGTATGTTTCACCGGCTGCTCCAACAACCAGTGCGACATTTCAAGAGACATCTGTTTATGCAAATACGGGTCAAAATGGGCAATTCGATACTGTGGAAGCCCCAAGAGCTGTTCAGCTTACTTCATTAGGGACGGTCTTACAGCTAGGGTGGAGGAATCCAAGCGAAGCTCAATTTAAAAGTGTTCGAGTTATAAAAAAAGCAAATGCATTTCCAGTTGGTATTCATGATGGAGTTATTATTTGCGATGGTGCATTAGAAACTTGTGTCGATACGAATGTGGTGCCAGGTGTACCATATTACTATGGTGTGTACGCAGTTAATACGTCGTACCTAGCCTCAAAGTTGATTCTTGTTTCGGGCGCATTAGTCCCTAAGCAAACAGTTCCAGATAGCGCAGTTACTAAATCTAAAGTGAGTGCACCAACTGCCGTTACCCCACGTTCGTCCCCAGTTGTGGTACCCACACCTACGGTGGGCAATTTTACTCGCACACTTACACTTGGCAGCACAGGGGAAGATGTTCTTCAACTTCAGAAATTTTTAAATACACATGGCTTTGTTATCGCTATAACAGGCCCGGGGTCAGCAGGTAATGAGACAGACTATTTTGGAAAAGGTACACAAAAAGCGGTCCAAGCCTACCAATGTAAAAGAGGCATAGTATGTGATGGGGATTCAGCATCAACAGGGTACGGATTAGTCGGAAAGATGACACGAGGGTCTTTGAATAAAGAGTAAGTCGGCACTCTTAAAGGGTTTTTCTCCTGATTTCTCTTGAAGAAAAAGAGATGTTTTTAAGGTTTTTTAATAGTTGACACATAATGAAATTAGTAGTAGTGTAAAAAAAGACCAACTACTAAGAAGGAACAAGATGGCAAAGGAAGAGATAGTTACATTTGGTTGCATTAATCGTCTGCTTAATCAAACAGCTGAAACCTTAAGGCCTATGCTCTTCACGCATATGCTTTTGCTTGAAAGACATGAAAAATATTGCTCAGATAATAATGGCGCATGTGATGTAGATTTAGTCGGCACTGCGGTTGCTTCGTTAAAGACTTTAAAAAAACAAATTCTTACACTCATTGATGTATATATTAATGAAATTGAGCTGGCTGCAAGTAAGTATATTGAAATTGCGGTGATCATTAGAGACCAAGAGGCAAAATATAGCAGTGCTCATTTCAGGGAAAAGGCAGAAGCGGATGTCATAGACACAACTCATTTTGCAAATGAGGCTGAGCAACGGCATGTGGAGGCGGTAAGAAAAGCTCTTGAGCCCTTCTTAGAAGGCATAGAAGGTATGCTCATTAAATACGAAAAAATATAAAATATAAATAAGCCGCGCGCTCAGATTTGAGAAAGCGTGGTTTTTTCTTTTGTATATGAATATCATTGTGTATACTTAGTATATTATTACAACATAAAGACTATGGAACCTTCAAATCTGAAACCTATCGACGGAAATAAAATGGAAGGAAGTATTGATTTTACATTCACTTCACCTGCGGAGTTGAATAAAATGAAAATTAAATTAGCCCAAGATAAAACAGGTGTGGAAAATGCCGATGCTGTAAAAATGTCAGAGTCATCAGAGTTTGATGCTTTTAGAATAGTAAAAAGAATAGAAAATAAAAATGCAGAGATACGAAACGAGCAAGTAACTGTTCTCGCTAAAACTCCCGGCGCTGTTGCTGACCTCGTAGAAAGTGATATAGCATTTAAGCGTGCCGCAGGTGCACATGTTGGAGACTGGAGAGTCTTAATAAAAGATCCTGATGTCATTGTTATTGTCCGTGCTTCAACGAGAGCTACAGAAAAAGCACTTACTCCCGACTTTTCTACTTCTGTTGCATCGGTGCCAGTTAATGGTTCTGACCCTTCAAAAAAAGTTGACCTTGATCTTGGTGTAGCTTCTGCCACCTCTGCTTCTCCAAAATCAGGAAATCCAGATGGATCTCCGCTAAAAAATATTCCTATTGAAGAAACTGATGCAATAATTGCACGCCAGCAAGCTCGGTTTAGAGAGAAGGAAAAAAATAACATGCAGAATGCTGTACAAAATAGCTCAATACCTGCTCCTTCTCCTCAAGTTAAAATAGAACCACGGGTGCTTAATGCACAATCGATTCTAGATACGTATTCGGAAGAAGAACTTGAACAGGGAAGACAAAAAAATGAATACCAGCAATCAGGTAAAGAAGTTTCTGTAAATACCTTTTCAGCAGAAGAACAAGAAGCAAAGAAAAAAGAATGGTTACAAGAACATAAGGAGTGGATATTAAAAAAAGATGGAGTTGATTTGGGTGCACCTCTTGATATTGATTTAAATAATCCAGATGTTGGTGCACCAATGAAGAGTCCTGAAGCTGTCATAACTCCCGAAGAAAGAAAGGCTCTCGAAGAAATGTTTACCAAAAATGCATATGAGTCAATGACAAGAATGGAGAAAATTTCTGCAGGATTAAAGCGACGTTTGGAGGGTTCCACAAACCGGCTTAAGGAATTAGGGGTTACAGGACTTCCAAAAGCGCTTGAGATGTTTAAGAATGTAAAACCAAGATATAAGATTGCAACTGGTGTGCTTCTTGCTGGAGCATCTGTTGCAACAGGTGGGTTCACGAGTGTTCTTTCAACTGGACTTTCAACTGCATCTTATTCCTCTGGATTTTACACAAAGATGCTACAAGCAGAGCAGGCAAAAAATCCTGACGTTCGAAAAGAGTGGATTGCCGCTCGTGCAACGGCATATGGTCTCATTGCGGCGCTTGGAACAGGGGCACTTATCGGTAATCTATTTTCACACGTTGATGTAACTGGGGCAATTGATTCTGCGGTTGAGAAAGCTTCAGGTCTTAAAGATGCGCTTAAGGATCTGCTCACCGGTGCTTCTCACACTGCACCTCATTCGAACATAGTCACTGGTAGTGTTGTAGACATGTCGCCCGTATCATTTGGGGACTCTTTGGCAATCGGAGAAAGTGCAGTAACTTCAAGTCCTGTGCACATCTCACCAAGTCATGTGGTACCTATCCCACCTGATGCAGGTTTTGGGACTACTGATATTTCTGCGCATACGGCTGTACCTGAGGTACCTGTAGAAGCTCCTGCTGCAGTTGCGGATATGCCACATGTAGAGAGTGAAGTTCCTAGTTATGCATTTACACCTTCTGAAAATGTGACACCAACAATCACCCAAGACCCTATTCCAACTGTTGCAACACCACTTCATCATCCAATTTCGGTGCCGACGTTACCGGAAAACGTGCTACTTGATGGTAGTGGAAACCCAGTTCTTGACAGTTCAGGTAATTTTATAAAAACAGGGGGAGGAATTGGTGACCGAGCATAATATAACTATATAAACTATGAACCAAGAAATTACAGATACATTACACGTTGCTCTCTACAGTGCACTTCCACTTGCAGTCGATAGAGAAAAAATAATTGCGGAGATGGGTGAAGCTATTTGGGCTGAGTCACTTGAAAAAATGTTGCTTTCGTTAGAGGAAAGGAAGAGAACTGAAGCGGTGGGCTTTTTAAATGACGGAAATTTAGAGAAAGTTGTAGAAATTCTCTCTGAAAGCAATGTAGATATTGACGCGATTGTTACAGAGGTGGCGACAAGTATTATGGACGAAGTTACTGCAACCGCCGCATAAAAACCTTTGTATAATAATGGATTTTATGCGTTTACATGCTGCTTATAAACATCTTACATAGGTATTTCCAACGTACTTTTTTTATGTTATAATAGACATATTCATCCAATCGGGCAAATCAGGATTTGGACACCTGAGCATCACTTTCGAGCAA
>CAZEXZ010000015.1:0-3344 GCA_964516655.1 uncultured Candidatus Saccharibacteria bacterium
TGGTGAGCTCTTATTCAATCTCAATCTAAAACGTCCTTTGGTTAGAAATCCTGCTGAGATTTATTTTCGTCCTTTGCTTGCTAGCACGGACGTCTGCGTCACTCCTCGTTCCTTGATCTTCGCAGCCTAGCTGTCTTGACCCATTATATTTATTGTGAACTATGTCTCTTTATTTTCTGTCCTGAGAATCGGGACTGGAGTTCCTCTCGTCTAATGTATTAGACCGCACTCGGCTTGCTAGTCTTGGCACTACGTTTTCAACAAAGTGTTTACACTTTAAGAAAACGTGAGGATACCCCAAGATAATACAGGTTGCAGGTTGTAGACTTTAGGTTGTAGTCTAAAGAAGAAACAAACAAAACTGTACAAGAATACTACCATATTACGTTACTTTTTTCCATAGATATTGTTTGGTTTTTGAATTAAAAGCTACAGACTACTGACCAAGGTCTAAAGGCTATTTTTGGTTTCTTCTTCCGTTAAAAGTCCTGAGTCAATAAATAATTGTTTTGCACGTGCGAGGCGGGTGCCTTTATACGTAGCAAGAATTTGTAAGGCATACGGCTTTAGTTCTAGTAGACCATGAGCAAGGAGTTCCTCTTTTGTGAGAAGTTTTTCTTCGAACATATAATCGAGTGCAAACGGAGTACCGAGCTTGAGCTCCTCGACAACTTTTGCATACATCTCATCTTTGACCCATGGATAGTTAAGAGATGTTTCACTTGTGACATTAATGGTAAATAAATAAAGAAGATCCTCTTGAATATGCTGGAAACCTGGAACGTATTCTATTGCTTCTGTTTTATTTTCAGGATCATCATGGAGATGTAGCTGCTCTTGTTTTGGAGTTTCTACGGGTTGCTGGTTGGGCTCTTGGGAATAAAATCGTTCCATAAAGATGCTCTCAGTATAGTCTTGTGGTAAACGATAGACAACCATGATTACTTTAGATGTTGTCAATTTTTTTAAATGATATTTATTTCAATCTCTTTTTGACACTTTTTTTATGATTACACAACACCACAAAAAAACGCTTGCATGTTAGTAAGTGTGAGGGGTATACTCGTATTCATTAACCACTGGTTTCATTTTAATTTCATTTACTCTCGTATGTCATCACATCAGTCGACACAGGCATCGCATGAAGAAAAGAATGAAGGAAGTACTTCATACTTAAGTAAGACACTCCACGCGAAAGTAGAGTTATCCGAAACTCGAATGAAATACAGAGAGTTCGCACACAAAAAATTCATACCTGCTATCAAACGAGCAAATGATGATGATAATAAACAGGAAACATTTACAACCACAGCAGAGGATTTAGGAAAAGCTGGTTGGATACTTACAGAACTAGCGCTTCGCGTGGCAGATCTTGCAGAAAAAAGAGATTAGGAGTTATACCCTTGACGACTTTAGTATTTTATGAGAGAGTAAGCGTATAATAGGCCTTGTAAATAAAGGCTAATTAAGTAATCACATGGCAATCAGTCAAGAACTACGAAAAGCGCTAGAGAATACGACGCTCACTTATGAAGAGCTTCGTGCTTTCGAGGCGGGTCTCATGTTACTTACTCAGGATGAGCAGGACGAATTTCTTCGTATCGTTGAAGAAAATCCAGCACTTGTCTACCCGCTCTATATTAATTTCAAAGCAAAACTTCATGCAGCTCAGGGTTCAGAAGAGAATTGGCACGACGCAGTAGAGCGAGAACTTCTCGAGCTAGAAGAATTCATGAAGAAGCGACGTGTAGGAAATGAAATAGTGTAGGATAGACATTAGACATTAGCATTTAGCTAAAAACGTGGACACCGACGGTGTCCACGTTTTTGTTTGGGTAACATTTGAGTCAAAAGCTAACGGCTAGTAGCTAACAGCTAACGACTATCTCATATGGTACACTTATAGTATTACTTATGAAGCCGCTTCTATATAGTCTTCAGCTTATTGTTACAAGAAAAGATAGTAGACTAGTGATTATTATTTCAACACTTGTTTTTTTATTTCTGCTTATTGTTGTTCAAAATGGGAGAGCAAGTGTAGATATCCTTGGTCTTACATCTTTACCGCTCATAAAACGTGTAATCCTTTTTTTGTCAGTTTTTTTTGATATTCGTAGTACGTTTACCCCTGGTGCACTTATTCTTTCAGTTCTCGGGTCATTTTTAGGTGCAATCAATTTATCGCTCGCCTACACGTATATAAAGACGAGAGGGGATATGTTAGTGAAGAGCGGTCTTTATAGCGGTCTAGGGCTCATTATTGCCTTCCTGGGCATAGGGTGTGCGGCGTGCGGGACAGCCTTCCTTAGCGTCTTACTTGGGTTCTTTGGATTTTCTGCGATGCTCAACCTTCTCCCATATCAGGGACTTGAAGTGGGCTACGTTGGACTTATTATTTTGTGTATCGCAACCTATACACTGGCACAAAAGGTGAGCGCACCAAATGTGTGTTAACCTCTATCTAACATGTCTTCCCACATCCCAAAAGAGATCGTACGAATAAAAAATATCTTTATAACTATTGGTGTTGTTATTGTGGCTATATCCGCACTATTTGAATTAAAGCCAACTGATAGTATAAATCTAGGACTAGCAACGACCACCCCTAATACTGTTGGGATTTATTATAAAGTTTCTAAGGTGACAGATGGTGATACGATCCACGTGATTATAGAAGGACAAGATGAGACAGTGAGATTAATCGGCATAAATACTCCTGAGACAGTTGATCCACGAAAGGCTGTAGAGTGTTATGGAAAAGAAGCGAGCGCGCGTATGAAAGAATTGGCACAGGGGAAGATTGTGCGACTAGAGTATGATGAATCACAGGCGCTTCGGGATGCCTACGGGAGACTGCTTGCATATGTATACTTAGAAGACGGACAGATGATAAATAGAAAGATGGTAGCAGAAGGTTATGCGTATGAGTATACCTATATGACACCATATATATATCAAAAGGAGTTTAGACAACTCCAAAATATTGCCCGTACCTCTCAGCGTGGATTGTGGGCACCGGAAACATGTAATGGCACTCTTAACCTTTCAAATTAATTTATGGAATCAGTACGACACCTTATTGCGCTTTTCTTAAAAATATCATTTGGATTTTTTGTCCTTGTTTTAGTTATTTGGCTCTCAACTTCTATATCTCGAAATAGTGGTAAAAAAAGTTCCGTCGCATCTAGTACATCTTCATCAGTTGTGAAAAAGGATATTTTGCCTTCACCGAGACAATACTCTGGTTTTTTTACCCCTGGTGGGAAAACGGTACAAGCAAATACACTTGTTACACCAGAGCCATTTGTATATCAGGGGAATCAACCGTTTAGTGGTAACACCAC
>CAZEXZ010000015.1:3354-15076 GCA_964516655.1 uncultured Candidatus Saccharibacteria bacterium
CAGGAAGTGGCTCAATTGGTAATTATAGTACTTACACGTATTCAAATGCGCCTAAGGCAACAACTACAAAAAACACGACATCTCCATCTCCAAATACCTCTGCTGCTGATACGGCACGTAGTCAATATATTCGTAATCTTTCTATCTATCAGGGTGGGCATATCTACACAGGGCTTTCGTTTACAGGGGAAGCACGGACAGAATTTTTTAGAGATGGTAAATTTCCGATTGTTGTTGTTGATGCGACAGGAAGGGTGGTCGGCATCTCAGCTGGAGTTGCTGCGACCACATGGTCCGTTCCTGGCTGGGTTAGGTTTACAACGAAGATACAATACACACTTCCAAATAAAGTTCCGTGTACAATGGTTTTTGAAGAAAATCTCACACAAGCTGAACGAACTCGTGCGCCAGTAAGAATCCCACTTCCAATTACGTGTAACTAAGTTTGAAAATATAAAAGTCGGTTAAGGCGAAGCCTTAACCGACTTTATTTGTTATACACTTTCTGGATACGCAATATGCGGATGCTGTTCTGCATATGAGTACCATTCATCTAAGAGTTCATCTCTGTGTGTTTCGTACTTATGACGAAGTGTCCTCACGTAGATTTTATTTGCAGCATCACGTGCTGGCTCGATAATGGCACATCTGTAGAGTTCGTTACTTTCTTCTTGAACTTTTTCTAGCTCAATTTTTGCGATGGCACAATAGGAGGTATGTGGTGCAGCTTTTTTACGGTTGCCACACCTCCCAATAAAACTCTTCGTATCTTCAGGTAGTTCAGTGTAATGTGTTATTCCTTTATCAGGAAGATATTGCAAAACATAATCCTTCAATTCATAAAACGATTGTGACCACCGTCCTTCTACGCAACGCATTTGTACATGCGCAAGAATGTAGTGATATCCAAGTAAGGCATCATTGTGGCACAGAAGTTTCCGCTGCCGAGTGTGCCTGGTGTTTCTTTGAAATGAAAAAGCGAGTTGCTTTTGACTATGAGTCTGTGTCGTCATGAGACCTCCACAAATAAAAAACTCCTAAAACCAAATTACAACATTTAGGTTTATAAGTCAACTATTCGTAGTGTTTAATGGATACGAGCAAAAGGAGTCGGTTCAGGAGGAGGTGTCTGAGGAAGCATAATTCCTTTTCTTTTTAGAAAATCACGATACTCTTGATCTGTAAAATTATTTTCTATTGTAGCGAATTTAAAAAGTTTAAGATCTTCGCTTCTTGGCAGTGTGTTATTCTCATCAACTACGTTTTTTATTTTCTCCTCTAAAAGCTCGTCAATGCTCATAGTGTTGGCGTATTGTTAGGCTGTTAGTCTGTCAATGATTGCTTTTACTGTTGCTCCGTCTGCAGTATCACCGAGTTCTTTCATCATCATTCCAACGAATTGACCTTTTTTTGTAGGGTCAAGTGGAGATTCTGCTAGTTTTACAGCGACACGTGTTTCAATGTCTGCTTCAGACATTGCTGCAGGTAAAAATTCTTCAAGAATAGCTAATTCATTTTTCTCGTCCTCTGCGAGTTCTGGACGTCCACCTGCGATGAATTGGTCGATTGAGTCCTTTCGTTGCTTTGAAAGTTTTTTGATGACCTTGATACAGTCTGCATCAGATAGTGGATCTGTTGGTGGGTGACCCTGAGTTACTAATTCATTGGTAAATGCAGACATGATCATACGGAGTGTACCTACTCGTACGGCATCCTTTGCGATCATAGCTGGTTTAAGTGCTGCTTTAATTGTTTCTTGCATAGTGTTCTATATTCTAACATATTCACACATGCTAAACTAGGTGCATGACACCTACACTAATAGCAATAATTATTTTCGGGATTATTATTTCAACGCTTCTTGTCGTGCTACTTGTGCGACAAAAACAGGGTGCAGAAAAAGAAGGCGAGGACCAAACGTTTCTTATTCTTCAGGACCAACTCGAACGATTACGAAATACTGTCGAAAACAAGCTTGAGCGTTCCTCTTCTGACCTTCATCAGGTGCTCCACCGTCAGAACACAGAATCAACTAGACTAATCACAGAGATTACTCGTGAACTCACAGAGGTGAAAGAGGGAAACAAGCAAGTGTTTTCTATGACAGAACAATTACAGAACCTCGAGAAGGTGCTCACACATCAGAAACAACGAGGTAACTTAGGTGAAGCGTCTCTTGAGCTCATATTATCTAACATGCTATCTCCTGGCCAGTATGAGATGCAGTATTATTTTAAAAACGGAGAAGTGGTAGATGCTGTAATCCATACAAAAGAAGGAATTATACCAATTGATGCGAAGTATTCTCTTGATAACTATCAGCGACTGATGAATGCGACTGATGAAGAAGAGACAGCATACTATCAGAATGAATTTAAGAAAGATATTCAAAAGCGAATTGATGAAACATCGAAGTATATTAGACCAGAAGAGGGGACGCTCCCATTTGCGTTCATGTTTATCCCCGCTGAAGGAATCTATTACGACCTCCTCGTCAATCAGGTGTCTAAGGGTGCGGTCAATACACAGAACTTGATAGAATATGCATATAATAAACGTAAGGTCATCATCGTGTCTCCTACGACCTTCTATGCATATCTGCAGTCAGTGTTATATGGATTCAAAGCGTTTAAAATTGAAGAGAGTGCGAAGCATATTCAGAAACGCGTAGAAGAGCTTGGTAAACATCTCGAAGCATACGAAGAATATATGAAAAAACTTGGAGTGACACTTGGCACGAGTGTGAATCACTACAATACTGCGTATAAAGAACTTAAAAAAGTAGATAAGGATGTTTTTAGAATTACAGGTGAAGAGACAGGGATAACACCAGAACTACTAGACAAGCCAACATTTGAAGAAGAGTAGGTAAAGAAAAAACCGCATCATCTGATGCGGTTTGTTACACACGGTTATCATTTTTTGTTGACAGGCACTGGTCGTTCCATAGGAAGGCCAGTGTTTGGCGAATAAAAAAGTTCCAGGATGGTTGGAATGGGATTATTTTTGAGGAAGGTTTCTCTTTCTAGATTTCTTTTTATAAGGTGCATCTCCAGAAGATAATCTCCCGCACTATAAAGAGCAACGAGAAAACCAAATGGGCCACCGATAAAAAGTCCCCAAAAGCCTTTTATCTCGACCCACTCACCAAATGGGTTCACTGGACCGTGCGTGAAATACCTGTGGATAATCACGGCAAGAAATCCGAGCACTATCCAGACAAGTACGCCCACAATCAATTCAGCAGGAATACCAGAAGTATATGAATATGCCTCAATCTTACCCGTTGCCACGGCCTGAGCGAGTTGCAATTTTGCCTCGGCCTGACCGAGGTGACCAGGAGAGGTTGCTAATAGTCCCGACTGTTCCATGAGATTTCCCTTCATCTTTTGAAACCATGTTCTCTCTTTTTCTCTTTTTGGTTATAAAAATTGCGATCAGCCCCCAAAAAATGAGGAGAGCAAAAATTCCTAGTATGAGCCATAAAGGGTACGTTTCCTGAGTGATGTCAGAGGATATGTCAAAATGTAAGTTTTCCACGTGGAACCTTTTCTTGTAGTTTAATGAACAGGCAGAACTTGATAATATCATACATTATATATGTGTCAACGATGTGCTCTTGCAGAGTTATTCAAAATAGTGTATAATTTCACAACTATGTCATTCGCAGTAATACAAACAGGTGGGAAACAATATAAAGTCGCTGTAGGCGATGAGATCGCAGTTGAGAAATTAACTGGTGATCACAAGGTTGGAGATAAGGTCACTATTACTGACGTTGTGCTTACTGACGATGGTAAGACAACAACACTCGGAGCTCCTTTTATAAAGGGTTCATCAGTAACTGCTACTATCAGTGAAATCGGAAGACTTGATAAAGTGCTTGTTGTACGTTATCGCCAGAAGTCACGTTATCACAAGAAAAATGGCCACCGACAGCCGTTTATGAGTCTAAAGATTGACGCAATTAAGTAGACATACAGACACACAGACAGTCAGACTGCTTCGCTAATAGATATCAGGCTTAAATACAATACAAAAGCGCTCCCTACGGAGCGCTTTTGTATTGTATTTAATGACTACGGCCTAAAAGACAAAGTCTATAGTTTCATACTTAATTCCTATGGTCCAGTGCTTGTTTAAACGTGTCGCGGTCAACATATTCTAGTTCAAGTCCACTTGAAAGCCCTCGAGCGAGATGTGTGAATTGTAGTTTCTCGACACCAACAATTTGCTTGATAGTTTTCTCCACGTATTCAGTTGTAGTGTCTCCATAATCAGTAACAGGGAGCGCAAAAATAATTTCTTTCAGGCTTTCATCGGTAATGCCACTATGAATATAAGATGTAAGTTCACGGATACGAATAAGTTCCGAAGGCTTTTCTGTAAGTGGGGGGACGAGACCTCCTAAAATAAAATACAGTCCATTGTATGACCCAGTCTTTTCAATTGCATCAAGGTCAAGCTCTTTTTCAAGAATCATGATTGTTGTTGATTCGCGAGATGAGGATGCACAGATTTCACATAGTGTCTTTTTCGGGTCAGCATTTTTATCACCATAATATCTAAAACATTTTTCACATTGTTTGCCTGTGAATTTCAGCTCCTCAAGAGCCTTGATGAGTTGTTCTTTGTAGTGTGAATGCTCACGTAATAAAAAGTATACAAAGCGTTTTGCTTGCTTTGGTCCAATACCAGGGAATCGCATAAAGAGTTCAGTGAGTCTATCGGTAGGGTTCATAAAAGTTATATCAGTATATCAAAAACAGTAAGCTGGCGTTAGGTGTATGGAGTGTGTGGGTTTATGCAAAAAAGCACCCAACGGGTGCTTTTCTATCCTTTTTCATAAATCTCACTGTATACCTATTTTTTCAGGAGACAGTCCAATAACCGATGAGGAAATAAAACAAAGTGCGATAACAGAACAAATACACAAGGTAAGCGGTCTGTCCCAGTACTCTATACAAAGGAGGGTAAAAATAATTGTAAATAGAATAAAAATTATCTTGTATTCTTTTTTGTGATTAAAGATTAATGTCGCGGTAGACATACACTCTCCTTATTATTTAAACAGATGATGAATTGGTGCACGAAAAGAGCTTTCATACTTATGATGTAACATAAGTATGAAAGGGTCAATTGGTTTTTAGTTTTTCTTGGGGATAGTATGTAAAGAATTCTGCTATTGCGAAAAATAAAAGGCTCCATGTGGAGCCTTTAGTTACAAAATTGGACTGCTGGAGTACTAGGAAAAGTCTGTAGGTTCGGCAAGCAAATCCAGAATTAATTTTGCTTCGCGTTTGTTTGTTCCAAAATAGCCTTTCTCAAGTCTGTGAAAGTTCAGGTGTTCCTCAAGAACACATAAGAATGCAAGTGCGAGTGGAACAAGAATCCATAGTCGGTCTACTGGAAAGAGCATGACTCCAAGTGCGGCAGTTAAGAGGTTAATTATGACAGCTTTTCGAAGTATTCGCCCGCGAATATTCACTGTCTTAGTGGCGTGAGATTGGAATACTGCATTTTTCGGGTCTTCTGCTTCGTTCATTTGGTTTCCTTCAGTTGATTGTACAATTAAAACAAGAAAAGAGCATATATATTATAACACATAATATATAAGTGTGTCAAATAATACATATAGGGCTGTAGGCTAATTATTTACGTCGAAACTTGCTAGTTTCGACGTAAATTTTACGCTTAAAATTTAAAATTCGCCCATGTTTACGTTCACGTTTGGCATAGAGAAATCGCCGAATTCAGATTTTTCAACAGATACGAAGGAGGTCTTCTTGTCATCAAAGTAAAGTTCTACCATTCCTGTTGGCCCGTTACGATGCTTTTCAATTAATATTTCAACGATGTTTTTACGTTCAGTATTCTCACCATATTTATCTTCACGGTGAATGAACATAACAACGTCCGCATCTTGCTCGATAGATCCAGAGTCTCGAAGGTCAGAAAGTCGTGGCTTACCACCACGTGCTTCAACGGCACGAGAAAGCTGTGAGAGTGCAATCACTGGAGCGTTGAATTCCTTGGCGAGAGCTTTTAAGGAACGGGAAATTTCGGTAACTTGGTTAACCATGTTGTCATATTGACGTGACGTACCCATGAGCTGGAGGTAGTCCACGATGATGAGTCCAATTGGTCTATCAGAATTAAGACGACGGAGGGTACTACGCATATTAAGAATAGTGTTTGCAGCCTTGTCATCCACAAAGATAGGCGCCTTCATGAGTTCGTGCATTCCTTGTTGTAGTCGTTCGAATTCTTCATCTAGCGAAAGTTTAGCTGTACGTAACTTCCAGCTGTCTACTTGAGATTGGGCCGATAACATACGATCCACTAATTGCTCCTTACTCATTTCAAGTGAAAAAATAGCAACAGGAATGTTGTGCTTTACTGCTGCATTACGTGCAAAGTCCAGCGCAAGAGAAGTCTTTCCAACTGATGGACGTGCTGCAAGAATGATAAGATCTGATGGTTGAAATCCAGAGAGTTTATGGTCAAGATCCTTAAATCCACTTGGTGTACCCCGCATTCCACCATCTTGTTCTGACATTTTCTCGATACGAGACCATGTCTCATCGATGAGTTCATTAAAACCAATAAGACGATCAGATGAACCACCTTTTGTGGTAATTTCGTAAATACTTTTTTCTGATTCTTCCAAAATCGACTCAAGTGTTTCTGTTTCTTCGTATGCAATTTCCCCAATATGAGTTGTGGCTTCGATCAATCTGCGAAGAAGTTCTTTTTTACGAACAATTTGTGCGTAGTATTTTATATTTGCTGCAGAACCAACAAGTCCTAGTAATTCTGAGAGATAAGGTGCCCCTCCAATTTGATCAAATTCTTTTCGGCCACGAAGAGCCGCAGATACCGTAAGAATATCGACCGGTTCTTTTTTATTAACAAGTTCCTCAATTACTTCATAGATAATCTGGTGCTTTGCAGCGTAAAAACTAGAAGCACTAACAGTGTCAGCAATATCAAAGAGAGCATCTGATGAAAGTAAAAGTGAACCAAGGAGTGCTTTCTCAGATTCTAAATCTTGTGGTGGAATACGAGGACCACGCAGCGCATCTTCACCTCCATTATTTTTTGAATAATCGCTATATGACTTCTTCTTAAAACTTTTTGGCTTTGAGGAAGCAGCAAGTTGGCTAAGTGGTAACATAAACTATAGTGTACTAAAGAGAGGTAGACTTGCACAAATGGAATTCCATTGTTTTATTCAAAAAAAGAGGGGATAGTGGGGATATCGAGGATCAAAGAGCGACGAAGACGTCGAAAACCAGCAGATGTCGACGCCTGGCAGCCGTTTGCTTGTAGCTGTTAGCTCTTAGTTTTTACATCAGCTTCTGAAGTGACTTTTTTATGCTTTCGTTACTTCTTGGCCATTTGCCGTGTCTTTTACAATGAATCCATGAGATTCGATTTCTTTGCGGAGGTTATCTGATAACGCGAATTCTTTGGATGCGCGCGCTTGCGCGCGCTCTTTCAGTAACTCTTCTACAACTTCCGGAATTTCTAGTCCTTTTTCTGCTACTTCATGAAGCCCAAGGCCAAGAAGATCAGATAGCGCAATTAATGTAACGTATCTATCTACCTCAGTAACTTCCTCATCCTTCATGAGTTTCCATATTGTGGCAATAACTTCTGGTGTGGCAAGGTCATTTGAGAGTGCTTTGTGTGCTGCATGCATATAATGAGAGATAACATGTCCACTTGTAGTCTTGTGGTGGAGTACATACTCAACAAGTCTGTGATATGCAACTGATGCCGCATCTAAGGCTTCATAAGAAAAACTTAATTCTTTTCTGTAGTGTGCAGTAAGGAGAAAGTATCTGTACGCTAGCGGGTCATAGTGTTCGTCACGAAGTTTAGATAGCGTCATGAATTCACCATTTGATTTTGACATCTTGCCTGTTGTGTCTAAGAGATGGTTATTATGCATCCAATAATTTACGTATGGGATGCCTGTGGCACATTCACTTTGAGCAATTTCGTTCGTGTGGTGAACAGGAATATGCTCAATCCCTCCAGTATGGACATCAAAGTGAACACCGAGGTACTTCATGGACATTGCAGAACATTCGATGTGCCAACCCGGGAAACCGGTTCCCCATTTACTTTCCCACTCCATTTGGCGTTTTTCGTTTGTTGGTGAAAATTTCCAAAGTGCAAAGTCAGTAATATTTTTCTTTTCTCTATTTTCTTCTACACGTGCTCCACTTTTAAGCCCTTCAATATCTAAATGCGCAAACTCTTTATAGGCCCTAAACTTAGACGTATCAAAATAAATACCATCATGAGTTCTGTAAGTGTAGCCTTTGAGTTCAAGTGCCTCGATGAGAGCGATCTGTTCTTTGATGTTATCTGTTGCACGAGGAAATATAAATGCGTCAAGTGGAATGCCTAGCATTGTTAGATCAGCAAAATATGCATCAGTGTATTGCTTTGCAATTTCCCAAACATTTTTTCCTTCACGTTTTGCACCTTTCTCCATTTTATCTTCACCGTTATCACTATCGTCAACATTATGTCCAACATCAGTGATATTAATGACGTGCTTTACTTCGTATCCATTTGAGATAAACATCCTCCTTAACGTGTCTGCAAAAACTGCAGCTCTCATGTTTCCGAGATGTTGGTAGTGGTAGACTGTTGGCCCACATGAATAAATACCGACACGCCCTTCATTTTCGGGTGCAAATGTCTCTGATTGTCTCGATTTAGTGTTGTAGAGTTTTATTTGTTCTGACATTTTTCTTTTAAAAGTAGTCCCTTTATTCTATCACAAATGATGTGTATACTGAGTTATATATTCAATTTTACTAAACTACACAATTCTTCTACCCAGTACCTTACAAAAAACTTTGCAATTAAGAGTATTGCAGTGGGGACGTTTATTTTTACTATTTTTGCTGTTGGCTTCCTAATCGGAGGAGCCGTGAACAGTAGTGTAAAAGCGGATACAGAAATGTCTGATGTTGTACTTAATACACCACTTTTTAACACTGTAAAAACAAATATAGATAATAAATTTGTTTTTTGGAAATCCTCTTCTACACTTCCAACTGCAAAAGAGCTTGAGTATGGAATGATAGAAGGGTATGTCAATAGCTACAAAGATCCGTACACTGTCTTTTTCCCACCAGTACAAGCAAAAAGTTTCGCTGAAACAGTAAAAGGTTCATTTGGAGGTGTCGGAATGACAGTTGGAATGAAGGATGGAAATATTGTCGTTATAGCACCACTTAAGGATTCACCAGCAATGGCAGCAGGTATAAAAGCAGGGGATATTATTGCTGCAGTAGATGGTAAGAATATGATTGGAAAAAATTCAGAAGAAGCTGTCTCTCTTATTCGAGGGGAGTTAGATACTCCTGTTACGCTAACAGTGCTTCATATTGACGCTAAGGCTACGACTGATATAAAGATTATTCGTAAAGAAATAAAAATTCCAACAATCGACACCGAGACACAGGATGGAGTGTTCATTATTAAGCTCTATAATTTCTCATCAGAATCACCTGATTTATTTAGAAACGCGCTCAATGAGTTCTTGAAGACAAAGAGTAATAGACTTGTGATTGACCTTCGTGGTAATCCAGGCGGTTACCTTCAGGCAGCTGTTGACATGGCAAGTTATTTCTTAAAGGAAGGTCAAGTTGTTGTGAGCGAACGACAAGGAAAGAATGAGGCGGTGGTTAATCATAGGAGTAACGGGCTCACAGGGCTGCCATTTGGAATCAAGGTTGCAGTAGTGGTTGACGGGGGTTCCGCATCAGCATCAGAAATCTTAGCAGGTGCACTTAAGGATCACGGTGTTGCCAAAGTTGTTGGTACAAAGTCATTCGGAAAAGGGTCAGTTCAAGAGTTGATTAATCTAGATGATGGGTCATCACTTAAAGTTACTATTGCGAAATGGTATACCCCAAACGGAGTAAATATTTCAGAAGCAGGTATTGTACCAGATGTTATCGTGCCAGTTGCAACGTCAACTCCAAAAGGATTTAAAGGGGTGTATGATGCACAGTTGATTAAAGCAGTAGAGGTGGTGAAGGGAATGAGGTAATAGACAGACTGTAGATCTTAGACTGTAGACAGTATCTAGATACAAGAATACAAAAGTGGGCACCGAAGGTGCCCACTTTTGTATTCTTGTATCACGTATGCTGCGCGTGGTAGTATAGATTTATGAAAGTAATTCTCTTAAAAGATACAGCAAAATTGGGTAAACGTGGGGAGGTAAAAGAAGTGGCAGATGGGTATGCGATTAATGTACTCATTAAGAAAGGGGACGCACTTATGGCTACACCTGCTGAGCTTTCAAAATGGAAAGCTAAAGAAGCGTCAAAGCTCCACAAGAAAGAACTGGCAACGAATACCTTTGTACAGCTTGTAGACAAGCTTGCCAAAGAGCCAATCATTATATCTGGTAAAAAAGCCGATGCAAAAGGTCAACTCTTCGCTCAGGTAAAAGATGTAGACATTGTTGATGCAATTTTCGCTTCAACTCAATTTTCAATCGACCCAAAACAAATTAGTATAGCAACACCTATAAAGTCACTCGGTAAACATCATATTGAACTTAAACAAGGGGAGCAGCGTGCCACGATTACTGTAGAGGTGGTTAAATAGGGAGTTACTCGGAGGGCAAAATATTGACTAAATGTAAATCCGTGATATTATTATCTTAGATGTTTTCTTAACAGGAGAAGTAAATGAGCGCTCGAAAATATTTTCGTGAAGTTTTTTTACACGATGATTCAAAGAGAACTAATAAGGGCAGATTTCTTTTTAGTTTTGTTTTGGAGCCTATTGAAGTTTTGTATGCAGATAATTTACAGACATTAGTACTCGATGCACGTGTTCATAAATTTGGAGTAACAACAGCAAAGAATATCCATGTAGTAGTCAAAGAAGAGGAATTCTTCGCAAAGAAATTTACGTTGATGAAGGTCACTTATCGTGATGGTCCTATGACACCATCAATGATTTTTGTGAGAATTGTGGGGGTTGACTGGTATCTAATTGACACAGAGCGTGAAGAATCAATAACCTCAGATAGTTCACATGCGTTACAGATGCTCGCAAGCGAATATTTGCATATAAGTAAGTCTCAACAGCAAATGATTCCCGTATCTAAATTCAAAAATCACAAGGAGAAAACAATGATCTCAGTGCTTAATCACCAAGTTCGAGTTTTTTTTCCAGACGAGCTACAAGGAACGCTTTTAGAGCGCACCTTCATGCTTCGTTTTGGTACGGTTATTCGTACAGAATTACGTGAAGAAGTGACTCACTTTTTTACAGAAGTGTCCGTTGTGCACAAAGGAATAATTGAAGACTTTGATATTTCAGAAGGTGTCGTTGGTAACGAGGAAGTATTTACACTTTCAAATAAAAAATATACGTTTCATTTTTTAATGGAATTACCAATTGGACGCGGAACTGAAACTGCTTGGAAGGTGCTCATCGGAGAACGCTGGTTACCCGTTGATATAGCGGGAGGCCAGGGACTTTCCGCGCTCTACGTTCGTTATAAAAAAAGTAACAGTAGCGAGAACTTTATATTTACTTCTCCCTCACAGTGGTATTGATATATATCTATGTTCAACAAAAAACCCGACATGATGTCGGGTTTTCTTATGGCTACTTTGTAGCTTCGAGACCAACGTTTGCAACTTTCTTTCGCTTAATTGTTCCATCAAGA